>JANLTI010000081.1:0-2237 GCA_031362845.1 Gemmatimonadaceae bacterium
ACGGCCAGCGCGGCCGTCGATTGATCAGCGGGGCGGTGGCAGGCGTTCTCCGTACGCGCGCCAGTCGTCGATGGTGTCGATGTCCCGCATCGCCGTGAGGAGCGCCACGCGCAGTCCGGCCTCGCGCGCCCGGGTGAGCGACACGTCCAGCGTGTGGTGTGAACTCCACGGCACGTCGTGGAACAGCGCGGCGTGCAGCGCGCGCGCCGCGACGAGATAGTATCCCCCGTCGAACGCCGGTCCGAACACGACGTCGGCCCCATCCAGCGAGTCCAGCGCCGCGGTGATCGTTTCCGCGGTAATGGTCGGGCAGTCCGAGCCGATGATGACGACCCGGTCGGCTCCGTCGGCGACGTGGCTCGCAAAGACGGTACTCATGCGTGCGCCGAGATCGCCGTCGGCCTGCGGCTCATACTCCAGGTCGTCTCCGAGCCAGGCGCGCATCAACGGGCCGGCGTCAGCCGGCGCGTGTGCGACGAGTACTCGCGCGCCGGTACTGCGCATCACCCTCAGCACATGCTCGGTAAGGGCGCGGTAGATCTCGAGCGCGCGCGCCGGGCCGACGTCGGAGGCCAGCCTGGTCTTCACCTGTCCCAGGAGTGGAGCGCGCACGAACACGACGACGTGATCCCGGGTCGCAGTCATTCGCCAACCTAATGCCGAGGCCGGGCTCGTGGCCGGTGCTGTAGATTCGACGCATGTCACCCGACAACAAGACCCCGTTCGCGGAGCCGTTCACGCGGTTCCGGGCGCTGCTCGATGCCGCCCGCGCCATCGACTCCGCGCGTCTCCCCGAGCCCACCGCCTTCGCCCTCGGCACCGTGGGGGCGGATGGGCAACCCGCCGTGCGTATCCTCCTGCTCAAGGACGTGGACGAGCGCGGCTTCGTCTTCTACACAAATCACGAGAGCCGGAAGGGAACGGAGCTGCTCGCGCGCCCGCAGGCCGCGATGTGTTTTCACTGGCAGCCGCTCGAACGACAGGTGCGAGTCGAAGGCGTCGCGCGTCCCGTTGCGCCCGAGGAAGCCGACGCGTACTTCGCGAGCCGTCCGCGCGGCAGCCAGATCGGCGCCTGGGCCTCCGCGCAATCTCGTCCGATCGTGCGCCCCGGCGATCTGGAGCAACGCGTCGCCGACACGGAAGCGCGCTTTGCGAACGCTCCCGTGCCGCGTCCCGGGCATTGGTCTGGATTTCGCCTCGCTCCCCAGCGCATGGAATTCTGGCACAACATGCCGAGTCGCCTGCACGAGCGGCACGTGTACGAGCGCACGGAGTATGGCTGGCGCACCGAGGTGCTCTACCCCTGACGTGGGCGCGACGGCGTCGGGCGCCATCCGATGCTTCCGCGTCCGATCGCATCGATCCGTTATCTTGTCCCGATGGCGACTCAGACGGCAGAATCGATCGTTCCGGCGCGCGCGGATTCGGCATGGACCGTCGACAAGGCGCGGGCCCTCTACAACGTGGAAGGATGGGGCGCGGGCTTCTTCGACATCGACGAACGCGGACACGTGGTCGTCCGGCCCGACAAGGAGCATCCGGAGCGTCAACTCAGCCTGCATGACCTCGCCAACGATCTCGAGGAGCAGGGCGTCGCGCTGCCGGTGCTGTTGCGCTTCTCGGACATCCTCCGCTCGCGGATCGAGGCCCTGAGCGAACGATTCGCCAACGCGATCGCCGAGTACGAGTACGTGGGCGGCTACACGACCGTGTACCCCATCAAGGTCAACCAGCAGCGCCACGTGGTCGAGGAGATCGTGCAGTTCGGCAACAAGCACGGCGTGGGCCTCGAGTGCGGGTCCAAGCCGGAGCTACAGGCCGTGCTCGGCCTCTCCGAGAGTACGGAGCACCTCATCGTCTGCAATGGTTACAAGGACGAGGAGTTCATGCGCCTGGCGCTGATGGGCCAGAAGCTCGGACATCAGGTCTTCATCGTCATCGAACAGATCAGTGAAATCGACGTCCTGCTCGCCGCCGCGGATGAGCTGGGCGTCACCCCCACCGCCGGCATTCGCATCAAGCTGGCGAGCACGGGGTACGGCCGGTGGAAGGAGAGTGGTGGCGAGAAGTCGAAGTTCGGCCTGAATGCCGCGCAACTCATGCAGGCGGTCGACAAGCTGCGAGCGGCGGGACGGCTGGACATCGTGAAGCTCATCCACTTCCACCTCGGCAGCCAGATCACGGACATCCGCTACATCAAGGCCGGGTTGCAGGAGGTCGCGCGGTTCTACGCCGAG
>JANLTI010000121.1:0-34615 GCA_031362845.1 Gemmatimonadaceae bacterium
CCGCGAACGCATTCTTCCGCGCCTGATCGACGACGAGATCCGCGAGTCGTTCATCAACTACTCGATGAGCGTCATCGTCTCGCGCGCGCTGCCCGACGTGCGCGACGGACTGAAGCCGGTGCACCGCCGGGTACTGTTCGCGATGAACGAGCTGGGGCTGGTGCCCGGCCGTCCGTTCAAGAAGTGCGCGACCGTGGTCGGCGACGTGCTCGGCAAGTATCACCCGCATGGCGACCAGAGCGTGTACGACGCGCTCGTGCGCATGGTGCAGAGCTTTTCCCTGCGCTATCCGCTCGTGGATGGCCAAGGAAATTTCGGGTCGGTGGAAGGCGATCCGGCGGCGGCGTACCGGTACACGGAGGCCAAGCTCTCGCCCATCGCGATGGAGCTGCTGTCGGACATCGACAAGAACACCGTCGATTTCGTCCCCAACTTCGATGACCGGCTCACGGAGCCGGGTGTCATGCCGGCGGGCATCCCGAACCTGGTGGTCAACGGGTCCTCGGGCATCGCGGTCGGCATGGCGACCAACATCCCGCCGCACAACCTGCGCGAAGTCGTCAACGCGATCGTCCACATGATCGACAATCCCGAGGCGACGCCGGGCGAGCTGCGGAAGTTCATCAAGGGGCCCGACTTCCCAACGGGCGGCTACATCTACGGACGCGAGGGAATCAAGGATTACCAGGAGACCGGGCGTGGCCGCATCGTCATGCGCGCGCGGGCCGTGATCGAGGAGCGGGAGAGCTCGAACAAGTCGCAGATCGTCGTCACCGAAGTTCCCTACCAGGTCAACACCGCGCGCCTGCTGGAGAACATCGCCGAGCTGGTGCGCGACAAGAAGCTCGAGGGGATCAGCGACCTGCGCAACGAGAGTGATCGCGACGGCCTGCGCATGGTGATCGAGCTGAAGCGCGATGCCATTCCGCGCGTGGTGCTCAACCAGCTCTACAAGCACACCCAGCTCCAGACGACGTTCGGCGTCATCATGCTCGCGCTCGTGCCGGACCCGACGACGCGCCGGCTCGTGCCGAAGATCATGGCGCTCAAGGAAGTCCTCGAGCACTACATCACGCACCGGCACGAGGTCATCGTGCGGCGCGCGCAGTTCGAGCTGGACAAGGCGCTCGAGCGCGAGCACATCCTCGAGGGGCTCAAGATCGCCGTCGACAACATCGACGAGGTGATCAAGATCATCCGGGCGGCCGAGGACACGCCCACGGCGAACGCGCAGCTCCAGGCGCGGTTCAAGCTGAGCGATCGCCAGACCGAGGCGATCCTCAACATGCGCCTCGCGAAGCTCACCGGCCTCGAGATCGAGAAGCTGGAGGACGAGCTCAAGGAAGTGCGCGGCATCGTGAAGGATCTCCGCGCGCTCCTGGCGTCGAAGGAGAAGCGCAGCGCGCTGCTCAAGAGCGAGCTCGTACACATCTCCACCAAGTACGGCGACGAGCGGCGCAGCGAGATCACGAGCGACGAGGGCGAGTTCACGATCGAGGACCTGATCGCCGACGAGGAGATGGTCGTCACCATCTCGCACTCCGGCTACATCAAGCGCACGTCCGTCTCGACATACAAGAAGCAGCGTCGCGGTGGTCGCGGGCTGAACGGACAGGCGCTCAAGGACGAGGACTTCATCGAGCACCTGTTCATCGCCAGCACCCACGAATACCTGCTCGTCTTCACCGACGACGGGCGCTGCTTCTGGCTCCGGGTGCACGAGATCCCGCAGGCGGGGCGAGCGACCAAGGGCAAGCCGGTCGTCAACCTGATCAACGTCACCCCGGACACCAAGGTTCAGGCGATCCTGCCGGTGCGCGAGTTCCGCGACGACCAGTACCTGCTCTTCGCCACCAGGCAGGGCACGGTGAAGAAGACGGCGCTCTCGGCCTATGCCAATCCGCGCAGCAATGGTATCAAGGCGATCAAGATCGAGGACGGCGACGAGCTGACCGACGTGCAGATCACCAGCGGCACGAACGACATCGTGCTGGCGACCCGGCACGGGCTGTCGATCCGCTTCCACGAGCAGGACGTCCGCGAGATGGGACGCGACACGACAGGGGTGAAGGGGATCGAGCTCGGCGCGCGCGATCACCTGATCGGTATGGTGGTCATCAAGCGCGAGGCCACGCTGCTGGTCGTCGCCGAGAAGGGCATCGGCAAGTGCTCGCCGATCGACGACTATCGCGTGCAGCGTCGCGGCGGCAAGGGGATCATCACCATCCACCGCACGGACAAGACGGGCGATGCGGTCTCCATCATGGAGGTGTTGCCGGAAGACGAGCTGATGCTGATGACCAAGCAGGGCATCCTGATCCGGATGTCGGTGAAGGGCATCCGCGTCGCGGGGCGGAACACCCAGGGTGTGAAGCTCGTGAACCTCGACAGCAAGGACCTCGTGATGGCGGTTGCTCGCGTGGTGCCGGAAGAGGAAGGTGAGGCCGAAGTCGTCGGCGCCGATGGAACGAGTCCCGACGACGACGAGGGCGAAAGCGGGGACGAATAGCCCGCGTCGTCCGCTCGACGGTGAACGGCCCCGGTGCATTCCATCGCATCGGGGCCGTTTCCATTCGTCCGTCTTTCCGCCGTGTGGACGCCGCACTAGCTTAGCGAATTGACGCCACCACTCGTGGGTACCCAGCCGTGAGCAGTCCCCCGGATTCGGACACCGCGCGCGCGCCCGCGACGGTGCAGGGCGGGGGATACACGCTCGAGCATCCCGCCGCGACATCCGACATGGTCGAGGCGTTGCACGTCGACCGCCAGGCGCTCGTTCGCGACGCGATCCTCTGGCAGCGATGGATCCGCTACGTCGGCTTCGTCGCGCTCGTCGCGCTCGTGCTGGCATTTGGACGCGAGCGGACTCGCATGCTGCTGCCCGTGGCGAGCGTCGCGCTGGTGTACGTGCTGTACGTGTCGATCACGGCGGCCGTGGTGCGACGCGCGGCCACCGTGCACCAGCATCGCATTCCCGCGTTCCTCGTCACCGCGGATATCCTGACGCTGACGGCCATCGTCTGGCTGAGCGGCTCGCCTGCCGACGCGCCGCGCATCCTCGTCGCCGGCTTGCTCGTGGTACAGCTCGCGGTTTTCTACTTTGGCCGATGGCACGGCGCCTACTCGGCGCTCCTCTGCGCGGGGGGATTCGTGCTGGCCGCCAACGTCCTGCCGCAGCAGGTCGCCGGCGTGCCGCCCTCCACGTCCCAACTCCTCGCCACCCTCGGTCTCTTCGCGCTCGTGAGCGGCGTGCTGGTCACCGCGTACGGAAGCTTCCGCGCCCGGATGAACCAGCTTCGGCTGTTCTGCAAGCTCGTCGAGCAGGGCGACCTCGCTCCCACGCTGTTGCTGGGTGTGGACAAGCGTCCCGACGACCTCACGCTGCTCGCCCGGAGCTTCGAGGCGATGCGCACACGACTCGCGGAGCAGATCGGCACCGATCCGCTCACCGGATGCCTCAACCGGCGTGCGCTGGAAACCCGCCTGCGCGCCGAATGGCGGCAGGCCAAGCGGCGTGGGTCCACGGTCGCCGTGCTGGCGATCGACCTCGATCACTTCAAGAACATCAACGACACGCGCGGACATCCGTTCGGCGATGTGGTGCTCCAGGAGATCGTCGGCATCATGAAGGCGACTGCCCGCGACACGGACGCGGTCGCGCGAGTGGGTGGGGACGAATTCGTCGTCGTGCTGCCGGACACCGGCTGGCAGGGGGCGCTGACGTTTGCCGAGCGGATGCGGCGCAAGGTGGACGACTTCTCGTTCGCTTCACCGGCCGGACCGCTGGGCGTCACGATCAGTGTCGGCGTGGCGCTGGCTCGGGGCACCGACCCGATGTCACCCGAGTCACTCCTCCAGGACGCGGATCGGTCGCTATACAAGGCGAAAACAGCCGGCCGCAATCGCATCTTCGCGTGAGCGTGTGGCCCCCGTCACACCGGCCCATCGTTGCTGCTGCGTCCTGACGCGCCACGTGTTACGCTTCCGCCCATGATCCCGCTCATCACGCTCGACGACCTCACCGCCGCCGCGGCGCGGATCGCACCGGTGGCGGTGCGCACCCCGCTGCTCCCGTTCGACGCCGCCTCCGAGCGCCTGGATGCCGATATCTGGCTCAAGCCGGAGATGCTCCAGCGCGGCGGGGCGTTCAAGTTTCGCGGCGCGTACAACTTCGTGGCGCAACTCAGCACGAGCGAGCGTGCCCGCGGGGTGATCGCGCCGTCGTCGGGCAATCACGCCCAGGCGGTGGCGCTCGCCGCCAGGTTGTTCGGCATTCCGGCGGTCGTCGTGATGCCCACCACGGTGACGCCCGCCAAGCGTGGCGGTGCCGAGCGGCTCGGTGCGCGCATCGAGCTGGCCGGGACGACGACGCAGGACAGAATGGAGCGGGCCGTGGAGCTGATGAACGCGGAAGGCTTCGTCATGGTGCCGCCGTACGATCACGCATGGATCATCGCCGGACAGGGCACCGCCGGACTCGAGATTGCCGACGACATGTCCGATGTGGACACGGTGCTGGTACCGGTGGGTGGGGGCGGACTGAGTGCGGGCGTGGCCACGGCCATCAAGTTGCGCGTACCGAATGCGCGGGTGATCGGCGTCGAGCCGGCCGGGGCGCCGAAGCTCTCGAAGGCGCGCGACGCGGGCCACCCCGTGCGCATCCCGGCGAGCGCGGGCCTGGCCGACGGGCTGCTGGCAGTGGAAGTGGGCAGCATCACGTTCGCGCACCACGAACGCTATGTGGACGATGTGGTGCAGGTGGAGGACGCGCCGCTGCGCTGCGCGATGCGGCTGCTGCTCGACAGAATGAAGCTCGTCACGGAGCCGAGCGGCGCGATCACGGTGGCGGCGTTGATGGAGGGCATCGTGAAGCCTCGTGGCCGAACGGTCGCCGTACTGAGTGGTGGCAACATCGAGTGGGGCGGACTCGCGCCGCTGGTGGCCGACGCGTGACGCGATGAATCGTTGCCCCACGTGTGGCACCGGTTACCCCGCCGAGGCGCTCTTCTGCACCCGCGACGGATCGCGGCTCGTGGCGCGTCCCACGATGAATTTCGGCTCGGCATCGCGCGAGGCACCGAGCGAGGCGCCGAGCGCGCGCTCCGGATCGCCTGTGCCCGTCACGCACGCAACGCTCGTGGGCCAGGTGCTGGACGGGCGCTATGCCGTGCAGCGAAAGATCGGGCAGGGCGGGATGTCATTCGTGTATCTGGCGACCGACATCCAGTCGAACGAGCCGAACGCGATCAAGGTGTTGTCGGCGGCACTCTCTCGCGACCAGAACGCGATGGCGCGGCTCAAGCGCGAAGCCACGCTCGGCATGCGGCTCGCGCATCCGAACGTGTGCCACATCATCCGGCTTGGCGAGACGCTCGACGGGCTGGTGTACGTCGTGATGCCGTACGTTCGGGGAGAAGTGCTGTCGGATCGCAACATCCGCCTGGGAACGCTCGCGCTCCACGAGGTCGCGCGGTTCGTGCGCGACATCGCCGCCGGCCTGCACGTCGCTCACGAGCTCGGGATCGTGCATCGGGATCTCAAGCCGGAAAACGTGATGATCAGCCCCGATGCCGTCGGCACCGAGCGCGCTGTGGTGATGGACTTCGGACTGGCGAAGGAGCGGCATGCCGACACCGAGCTGCAGAAGCTCACGGCGACGGGCATCATCCTCGGTACGCCTGAGTTCATGAGCCCCGAGCAGCTGCGCGGCAAGCCGCTCGACGCGCGCACCGATGTGTACTCGCTCGCGCTGATGACCTTCGAGATGCTGACGGGCGATCTACCGTTCATCGGACGCACGCAGCAGGAGACGATGATCGCGCGGCTGCGGGATGATCCGACGCCGCTGCGCCAGGCCCGTCCGTCGCACGCGTTTCCGGAAGCGGTCGAGCGCGTGTTGCTCAAGGCAATGAGCCGCGATCCGGACGGTCGTCACACCACGGCGCCGGCGTTCGCGGCCGCGTTCGAACAGGCGGTGGCGGGCAAGGCGTCCGAGGCGGGAATTTTCAGCCGCCTGTTCCACCGTTGAGTCGCCCGCACCGCTCGCGTTCTCCTGCTTCCAGCCAATGACACGTACACTCAGCGCCACACTCACTCCCGCACTGCTCGCTGTCCTGGCTCTGGTCCCGGCGCATGCGCAGGAAACAAGACGATCGTTGGCCACGTCCGGCTACCAGCCCGGCATCGATGTGCGCGACTACGACATCAGGATCGAGCTGCCGGACACCGGGGCGTTCATCCGAGGCGACGTCACGGTAACGGCGCGGCGCGCGGCGGGCGTCTCGACGCTCCGCCTCGATCTCGTCGACGCGCTCACGGTGCGCGGGATCGAGGTCAACGGACGTGCCGTCGGGCCAGTGCACGCCGGCGGAAAGCTCGAGGTTCCCCTGGGCGGCGTGACGGGCGACAGCGTGAGCGTTCGCGTGCGCTACGACGGACGCGTGACCGATGGACTCGTGGTGCTGAAGGACGCGCAGGGTCGCTGGACCTGGTTCGGCGACAACTGGCCGGACCGCGCACGACAGTGGCTGCCGACGGTCGACCATCCGAGCGACAAGGCGACGGTGAGCTGGACGGTGCGGGCACCCGTCAATCGCACGATCGTGGCGAACGGCACGTTGCTCGGCGTCCGCGACGTCGGAGGTCCGAGGGACCGCCGGAGCGAGACGCGGTGGAGGGAGGCGCTTCCGATTCCCACGTACCTGATGGTCATCGGCGCCGGCCCAATGGTGAACGTGCCGCTGGCGACGACCGGATGTACCCAGCCCGATCCAGCGCGCTGCCTTCCGCAGTCGGTGTACGTGATGCCGGAGCATCGTGAGTGGTTGCCCGGTCCGTTCGCCGCGGCGGCGCCCATTGTCTCGTACTTCGAGAGCCTCGTCGGACCATTTCCGTACGAGAAGCTCGCGCACGTCCAGTCGGCGACGCGGTTCGGTGGCATGGAGAACGCCACGGCCATCTTCTACGCCTATGACCTGTTCACGACGCGCCGGATGAGTGTCGGACTGATTGCGCACGAGACGGCGCATCAGTGGTTCGGCGATGCGGTGACCGAGCGCGAGTGGGCGCACCTCTGGCTCTCGGAAGGATTCGCCACGTACTTCGCGACGCTGTGGACGCGCAAGGCGAGCGGCGACTCCGCGTTTCGTGCCGAGATGGCGCGGATCCGGGCGCAGGTGCTCGCCGATTCCATCGTGGCGCGACGACCCGTGATCGACACGGCACAGACCGACTACCTCGCCCTGCTGAATACGAACAGTTACCAGAAAGGCGGGTACGTACTGTACATGCTGAACCAGCGTATCGGAGACAGCGCATTCTTCCGTGGCGTGAGATCGTACCAGGCCAGGTACCGGCATGGCACGGCGCTCAGCGACGACCTGCGCCTCGAACTGGAGCAATCGTCAGGTCGTCCGCTCGGTCCATTCTTCGACCAGTGGCTGCGCCGCGCGGGTGTGGCCGAGCCCAGCATTGGATGGGCGCATGATGCAGCGACCGGCACGATTTCGCTGCTCGTGCTCCAGACTGTGGAGCGCGGGGCCTACGCGTTTCCGCTCACCGTTCGCGTGACGGAGCGCTCGGGTGCGCAGCGTCGCGTGGAGGTCGACGTTCCGGCGGATGCGCGGGCGACTGTCGTGCTTCCCGGCCGATTCGAATCGGCACCGGCGTTGCTCGACGTCGATCCGGAGCAGGTCCTCCTCGCGCGCATCGGTCGTCCATGACGTCACCGCGGTACCGCGGGCGCTTCCTCGCGTTCGCGCTGCTCTTCCAGCTCGTCGCGCCAGCGGCGGCGCGGGCGCAATGGGCACGCGCTCCGCTGCCGCGCTCGCGCGCGGATGCGTTGCTCGATGCGGGTTTGTGGCCGCAGGCGGAAGAGGCGTACTACGCGCAGTCCCGGATGAACCCACGCGCTCCGGCGCCGCGGGCGGCGCTCGGGCGCTATCTCGCGATGAAGGGCGCCGTGCTCCCGGGCACGATTCTCATCGAGGAAGCGCTGCGATTCGGGCTCGATTCGTCGGTGGCGCGAGCGCTCATGGCGCCGTGGCGCTCCGTGCTCGACTGGCGCTTGATCGCGACCATTCGGAGTGACTCCTCGCTCCGCGTACGCCCTCCGCGCGACTCCACGGCGCTCTTTCAGTTGCCGTTGCCGCCGCGCCGCGACGCGGGCGGCAGACGGCCGGAGTCCGACCGCGATACGGTGTGGGCGGACGTCGTGCCGCGGCTGATCGGCTCGGACAGTTTGTACACTCGATCGCCGCGCATCGGCATCGAGCTGATCGAGGCGCTCGCGCCGTCTCTCGACGTCGCGGCGATGCGCCTGACCCTTCATACTGGCGGCATGGCGCGGCGCGCCGCGGCGGGCGATCGCTACCCGCTGCTGCGTGATGCGGGCGACGTGCGGGTGCTGATGACATCCGGCCGATCTCTCTCGCTACCCACGGCGCTTCGTGAGCTTGCGCCGAGCTGGTGGCAGGTGGACCTGGTGCGCGGAGTGCTGATCGTTCGGTGATGATGCCGGAGTCGCGGCGCGCCGTCAGCGTCCGATGCGCTGCAGCTCGACGAGGAGACAGCGGTCCTGCACCACGTCGATGCCGGCGCGGGCCAGCCGTTCCGCCGCGGCGTCGTTGCGGATGCCGAGCTGAAACCAGACCGACGACGGGCGCGCAGCGATGATGTCATCGACGTGCGCCGGTATGTCGGCGGGACGGCGAAAGACGTTGACCATGTCCACGGGCGGGTGCACGGCCGCGACCGTGCGATGGACGCGCTCGCCCAGGATCTCGGTGACATCGGGGTAGTAGACGGGAACAGGCACGACGTCGTATCCCGCATCCTGCGCGTAGCGCGCGACGTAATATGCCGGTTGTCCGGTCACTTCCGTCTTGATGCCGAGGACCGCGATTCGGCGTGTCCGCCCGAGCAACCGCCCGATGCCGTCGTCGTCGTCGACGAGATGCGTTCGCCAGGGTTCGGCGGCGTAGGGTGCGGAGCGTTCCGTCATGCGATGCACCTGTGCAACGTCCGTGCGCGATGTCGTGACCCGCCCGGTATCAGGAGCGCGCGGTTAGATTGGGTGGCTGCACCCTGATACGTCCGCTACGGAGATATCGTCCTCATGCGAATGCTCGTCCTCGGCGCTGGCCTGCAAGGGTCGGCGTGCGCGTATGACCTGCTGCAGAATCCGGTCGTGAGCCAGGTGCGACTCGCCGACCTGCGGTTCGATCACCTGCCGCCCTTTCTCGCCCCGCTGTCGGGTGCGCGCCTCATCCCGACGACGCTCGATGTTCGCGACCGGGAGGCGGTGCTCGCCGTCATGCGCGAGTGCGATGCCGTGATGAGCGCGATTCCCTACTACTTCAACCTCCAGCTCGCGGAATGCGCGGTCGAGGCGGGTGTCCATTTCTGCGACCTTGGCGGGAACACGGGCATCGTGTTCCAGCAGAAGGAGCTCGCGGAGAAGGCGCGGGCGAAGGGTGTGACCATCGTTCCGGACTGCGGTGTGGCGCCCGGCATGGTGAACATCTTCGCCGAACACGGCATCCGGCAGCTCGATACAGTGGATTCGGTGCGAATCTACGTCGGCGGGCTACCGCAACATCCCGAGCCGCCGCTCAACTACCAGATCGTGTACTCGCTCGAGGGCGTACTCGATTACTACACGACCCTGTCGTGGGTCGTGCGCAACGGCAAGCGGGAACAGGTCGTCGCGCTCTCGGAGCGGGAGCCTGTGTCGTTCCCCGCACCGGTCGGCGAACTCGAGGCGTTTCATACGGCGGGCGGCCTGTCCACGATGGCGTGGCGGTACGAGGGTACGATTCCGACAATGGAGTACAAGACGTTGCGGTATCCCGGTCACGCGTCAATGATGGAGTCCATCCGCGACCTCGGATTGCTCGACATGGAGCCCGTGGACGTGAAGGGGCAGAAGGTCATCCCGCGCGACGTCTTCGTGAGTGTCGTTGGCCCGCGGCTGACCAAGCCGAAAGGAAAGGACTTGCTCGCGCTCCGCGTGACGGTGAGCGGCAGGAAGGACGGGGCGCCGACGACTCGGCAGTTCGACCTGATCGATCGCTACGACGAACAGCGCGGCATCAGCGCGATGATGCGCACGACGGGCTACTCGCTCTCCATCACCGGCCAGATGCAGGTGCGCGGTGACGTCACGCCGCCGGGCGTGTGGACGCCCGACGAATGCATACCGGCCGCGGCGTACATCGCCGAGCTCCGCGCGCGCGGAATGGATGTCCGCGAGACGTCGGGATGACGAGTCGTCCCGACGTCCCGTGCGTCAGTCCCTGACGAAATTCGCGAGCGTGGCGCCCATGGCGTCCATCGTCGACTTCGCGTTCCATCGGTCGGCGCCGTTGTAGAGAAACGAGAACGCCATGATCTCGCCATTCTTCGCCGTGACGTACCCTCCGAGGCCGATCACCGTATCGGTCGTCCCGGTCTTCGCGTGCAGATTTCCCTGCGCAGGGGTGGACCGCATGCGGCGGCGCAGCAGCTCGGACTCCCCAGCTACGGGCAGCGACCCGTGGAATGCGGATGACCACGGTCCGCGATGCGCATAGCTGAGCAGGTGGATCATGTTGCGCGGCGTCAGCGAGTCGAGCGTCGAGAGCCCTGATCCATCCGCCACGTTGATCCGGGACGGATCGGTGCCCACCTTTTTCGAGAGCAGCTCGCGGATGTTCGCGAGACTCGCGTTCGCCGTGCTCATGCCGCCCGGCGCCGTGGCCCGCGCCGCGCTGCGATAGAGCAGCTCCGCCACCACGTTGATGCTCTCGCGGTTCATGTCGGACACGATCTGCGAGAGCGGGGGCGAGGTGAAACCGGCGACCTTCACCGCGCCAGCAGGCGTCTTCCCGGCTTTCACGACGCCGTCCACCGTGATGCCGGCGCTCGTCAGTGCGGCATGGAGTGCGCCCGCGGTGAACAGCGCCGGGTCGGGCACGACGAGCGAGTACCGCATGGTCCCGCTGTTCGCGCCGACCGACCCGCTGACGACGATGCCGTCACCGTTCTGACGCGCGACGATGCGCCCGCCACTGCCACGCACGACACGCACGTTGCTCGTGAGCGGAATGGTGGACGTCGCCGGCTCCAGTTCGACGCGAGCCGTCCCGTCTTCGGGACGAACGGCCACCCAGACGACGTTCTCGTTGAGCGAGAGTGCCGAGACGCGGGCGGCGTAGGCGGAGCCGAGATACTTGGTCTTCCACCCGTCCGGGATCTTCTGGTCGTCGAACGCGGTGGCGTCGAAGACGAGGTCGCCCTTCACGTGCTTCACACCCGCGCCGACGATGGAGCGGGCCAGGGTGGTCATCGGCAGGTTGGGATCCTTCCAGAAGCGCGACGACATCGATGGATCGCCGTCGCCACGCAGGTACAGGTTCCCGTTCACCACGCCCGGTCCGGCTGTGGCGGTGTCGCGAAGCACGTCGGTGGAGAAGGTGTGCTCCGGGCCGAAGCGGTCGAGCGCCGCCGCCGTGGCGTACAGCTTCATCGTCGACGCCGGCTGCATCATGTCGCCAGCGCTGCGCGCGAATAGCGTGTCGCCACGCGTGAGCGACACCACCATCACGCCGAATTTGCCGCTACGCACCCGACCATCGATCATGCGGGCAAAATCGTTCGAGAGCTCTCCACTCCCGCGCGGCGACGTCCACGCGATCGGCGGCGGAGTGGCCGGACGCGCAGAGCGGATGCGTCGGGTCGACCGACGGCTCGTGCGCGCGCGCCGAGTGCGGGTCTGCGCGTCGGCGGTTCCAACCGCCCAATGGGACGCTTCACGCCACACGACCGGGCGGGCCAGATCATCGAGATGACCCGCAGGAGCAGCCAGCAGGACGGCGAGGGCCAACGATGCCGTCACGCGTGGAGCGCTCGGCCGAGACAGAATGGATCGCATCTCGGTAGGGAAAGGCAACTCGCGTTCCACGACCTCAAACCTTCAGGATGATGTTCCTGCGGTACAACAAATGGAGGATGCCGTACCAGAAGAGCACGAACGCGAGGGCGAAGGCGAGCGACGCGTTCAGGGGAGTGAGCCACGAGGCGAACAGCGTCTGATACAGCCAGGCCTGCAGCGGGATCCGCTTGCCGTCCGACGAGACCTTGATGATGGAATAGATGAGCCGGGCCATGACGCCCGAGCCGATGAAGGCGATGATCGGGTTGACGCCATAGATGACGAACGGCTTCGTCCAGCCACTGACCTTCTGGAAGTCCACGATCCACATGATCGTCGCCAGGGACAGCGCGGCCATACCCGCGGTGAACACGACATACGAGCTCGTCCAGAGGCTCTTGTTGATCGGAAACACCCAGTGCCACATCAGTCCGATCATCATGGCGATGGAGCCCACAGATGCCAATCCGGCCAGCCGCTCTGGCAGGGGTCGCCGATCGCCGATCCATCGGCCGGCGAGGTTGCCCAGCATCGCCGTGCAGATGGCGGGGACGGTGCTGAGCACGCCCTCAGGGTCCCAGGTGACGCCCGACACCCACAGGTGGTTGCCCAATCCCCAGCGGCTCCAGTCCAGCAGGAGACGGTCGGTCCATGCGGCCATCGTGCGCTGCGGGCCGTCGAGCAGCAGCGCGCCGATCGTGCCTTCGCCCGGCACGGGGAGCACCGTCATGACCACCCAGTATCCCAACAACAGGCTCGCGATGATCACGACCTGCTGCCGCAGCGTCGTGCGCTGGGTGAGCAGACCGGCGAGCATGTACGCGATGCCGATGCGTTGCAGCACGCCCATGACACGCCAGTGGAGCAGGCGATCACCGATGCGCTGGAGCAGCGTGGGATCCGCGACGCCGGCGACGGTGCCCCAGGTGAAATACGGGAATCCATTGACGAGGAATCCGAACAGGAAGATGAGGACGCCACGCCTGATGATCTGCGCGCGGATGGCGCCTTCGTCGTCGCCGCGTGCCCGTCTCGAGGACAGGGAGAGGTGTGTCGTGATTCCGGCGATGAAGAGGAAGAACGGAAAGATGAGATCGGTCGGGGTCCAGCCGTGCCACGCCGCGTGTTCGAGCGGCGGGTAGATGCTTCCCCAGCTGCCCGGGTCGTTCACGAGGAGCATTCCGGCGACGGTGAGTCCGCGAAACGCGTCGAGCGAGAGCAGACGTTCGCGCGCGGGCGAGCGCGTCGCCCTCGGATCGATCGTGGTCGACGCAACCATTTGATGGACGCTCAGGGTCGTGGCCATGATTGGATGGTCGGCAAGGCATCGGCGGTGGCGGAACCGTCCGCTCCGTCCCGTGGTTGACTACGAATAGGCGTGGGCATTTGTCGAGCCGCTGGGCGGGCTCCTTCCGGCATCGGCCGGAGACCGGCAGATTCCCCGACGGACGCCCGTGGAGCGCGCGTCCACTGACGACTCATGTGTGCCTGGCGCGACATGCTCGCGCTGCGGGATTGCAGGGAGGGGAACACACACGCCGAGGGGAGGGAGCTGATGAAGCACACGGTGATGCGGGACGGGGTCGCTGCGGGCGCACTGGGAGCCACGGCGGTGGCGCTCTGGTTTCTGGGGATCGACACGGTGTACGCGCAGCCGCTCGCGACACCGGCGGCGCTGGGGCGCGGCGTGATGCGCCTCTTCGGCCCACCCGGCAACGACAGCATGATGACGTTCGTGGTCGGCTACACCGTCTTCCACTATTTCACGTTTATCCTCGCGGGAATCCTGCTCTCGGTCATCGTGTATTGGGCCCAGCGACAGCCCACGGTGCTCGCGGGCGCGATGATGCTGTTCGTGGCGTTCGAGATCGGATTCTACGCCCTCAGCGCTGCGCTCCAGGAGTCGCCCTTTCTCGGTGCGCTCGGATGGGCACAGGTCGCCTCGGGCAATCTCGTCGCGGCGGTGGTGATGGGGGGATACATGTGGAGAGCGCACCCCGAGCTGAAGGACGAGTTCAGTTACGCGCTGGGCGGACGCGAGTAGACACGGGAGGTACCCATGCATGCCGGGCTGCCGTGGCGCTCGGGCCGTGCGTGCCGATCACGCGCCTCGCACCCATCCGACCTGCGCTGCCGCTGACGAGTCGTCGTCCTGCTGCTGCCACTTGAAGAAGACGACGGAGATGATGGCGAAGAAGAAGAGCCCGCCCGGAATCCACATGATGAGCGCGCCGATCATCTGATCCTGCAGCGGCGTGATGCCCCAGATCCTCGGCGCCGCGGCATAGGCGGGATACAGCACCTCGCCCGCGTACGCGATGCACACGGCCACGAGTGACATCGGGATCGTGAGCAGGAAGAGATAGAGCATCTGCCCCGGGTACGCGAGGCGCGGCAACTCGGGCATGGGGCTCAGGATCGGCCACCACATGAGCGTGGCGCCCACCATGAAGCACAGGTGCTGGGCGATGTGCACCGGGTGGTACGCCATGGCCAGGCCGTACACGGGCGGCAGGTGCCAGGTGATGAGTACGACGTTGAAGAGCAGGAAGGCGTGCGGTGCCGCGGTGAGTGCGCGCGCGGTAGGCGCGACCCCGCGCCACGCCAGCGCGGGGCGCAGCATCCAGCCCGGGATCCCCATGATGAGCAGGGGCGGCGCGACGAGGGTGAGCACGAGGTGCTGCACCATGTGCGCGCTGAACAGGTAGTAGTCGCTGAGGTCGTGAAGCCAGCCGTTCAGCGACAGGAAGATCGAGGCGAGGGCCGTGAAGAACAGGACTCGCTGCGCAGTCGACGGCGACTGGGCGACGCCCGCCGGGGGATGACGCGCCCGCCAGGTGTACAGCGCGCCGATTCCCGCGAGACCGATCACCGTGCTCCAGTGCACGGTGAACTCGTCGACGGCAATGCGCGCTGCGGTGTGCAGCAGCAGCGCGGACGCCGGGTGCATCAGTTCGGGGCTCCCACCCCGATCGAGAGCTTGCCGAACAGGAACATGAGGCCGATCATCGTGATCGCGGCGATGATCAGCGGCCCCGTGAACAGGGCGCGAAACAGCTTGTGGTCGTATCGCAGGTGCATGTAGAACAGCACCACCGTCACGAACTTCACGGCGGACATGATGAGCAGCGACGGCACGAACAGCCGCGATGCGACGAAGCTGGGGATGTAATACACCCAGACTTCGACGGCGGTGATGAGCGTCAGGATGACGGCGACCTTCCAGTACGTGGACCAGGTCGGGTGTTCCTTGGCGATGCCCATCGCCGCGTGATCCACGGTGGAGTGCGGCTCGTGCGCAGGGTCGTGTGCCATTGGCGTCGGCCTACTTGATGAGGTAGACGAGCGTGAAGATCACGATCCACACGACGTCGACGAAGTGCCAGTACAGCGCCGCGAGGTCGACGTTGATCGCATCCTTCGGCCCGAGCCCGCGCCGGTAGTCGATCGCGAGCAGGGAGAGGAGCCAGAGGACGCCGGCCGTCACGTGTGCGCCGTGAAAGCCGGTGAGCGTGAAGAAACTGGAGCCGAACAGGTTCGTCCGGAGAGTGAGGCCCTCGTGGACGAATGACGTGAACTCGTACGCCTGAAAGCCGAGGAAGGTGGCGCCGAGGAGGGCCGTCATCCACAGCCACAGCTTGGACGAGCCGAGGATCCGTTCACTCGTCGTGCGCTTGGGCTGATCCTTCATTTCGACGGCCGCCAGCGCCAGCACCATCGCCAGCGACGACATGAGCAGCACGAACGTCGAGGCCGACGTGATGGGAATGTTGAGGATGGCGGGCAACGGCGTGCTACAGACCGGGGGCAGGCAGACGTCGTGCGGATACGGTCCGACGACGCTGCGCCCCTTGTAGATGAGATACGTGGAGATCAGCGACGCGAAGAGCATGCATTCCGAGCCGATGAAGGCCCAGATCGCGATCTTCTTGTTGTCGAGCCCCGTCGACGTGGGAGGATGCCCGTGTGTATCGTCGTGCGCGCTGGGCGCGTGCGTGCCGTGAGCGGCGGAGGCGTGGGTCACTGGAGTGGGAGCCGAAGCATTAGTGTGCGTCCTCGAGCGGAGTCAGGAGCCACGCGTAGAGCGACATCGTCATGACGAGCGCGCCGCCGATGATCGTGACGAGCGCCAGCGACATGTTGTCCTTGTGGATGAACAGCAGTCCCGAGAACATGATCGTCATGCCGAGCGCGCAAATCAGCGGCTTGATCGTCGGGTTGGGCATCGGAATACCGAGCTCCTTCGCCGTCTTGCCGGTGGCCTGCTCGATGTGCAGCCCGGCCTCCGCCGCCTGCTTGGGCTGATTCCCGATCGGATTCGGGTGGGCATGCCCCACGTGCTTGCTCGCGACGTCCACGTCAAGCCGCTTGTCGCCGCTCTGGGTGTGCGGCACCTCCGATGCCAGGCGCGGTGACGTGATGTCCCACAGCGGGACGCGCGATGTCACGCGAGGGATACGCGCATAGTTGTACTCGGGCGGCGGCGAGGGGATCGACCACTCGAGCGTGGGGGCTTTCCACGGATCGTTGCCGGCGACCGCCCCGATGGAATGACTCCGGAAGAAGTTCCAGAGGAACACGGCCGTGCCGATGATGAGCAGGCCCGTACCATAGGTGCTCATCTTGTTGAAGACTTCCCAGCCCTGGCCCGAATCGTACGTGTAGATGCGCCGCGGCATTCCCATCAGCCCCGCGTAGTGCATGGGGAAGAAGGTGACGTTCATGCCGATGAAGGTCAGCCAGAAATGCCAGGTGCCCAGCTTCTCGCTCATCATCCGGCCGGTCATCTTCGGGAAGTAGTAGTAGATGCCGCCGAAGATGCCCATCATCGATCCGCCGAACAGCACGTAGTGGAAGTGTGCGACGATGAAGTAGGTATCGGTCTGCTGGAGATCGGCCGGGGGCGACGAGTGCATCACGCCGGAGATGCCGCCGATCGTGAACAGGCCCACCAGCGCGATGGCGAACTTCATCGCCGTCGAGAACTGGATCGAACCGCCCCACATCGTGAAGATCCAGTTGAAGATCTTCACGCCGGTCGGGATGGCGATCAGCATCGTCGTGACGCCGAACACGGTGTCGGCGATGGGGCCCATGCCCACCGAGAACATGTGGTGCGCCCAGACGCCGAAGCCGAGGAAGGCAATCAGCATCGTGGCGTACACCATGACCGGATACCCGAAGATGGGCTTCCGGGAGAAGGTCGGGATGATCTCGGACACCAGCCCGAAGGCGGGGAGGATGAGGATGTAGACCTCTGGATGGCCGAAGATCCAGAACAGGTGCTGCCACAGTAGCGGATCGGCGCCGGCGCCGATTGCATAGAACGTGGTGCCGAAGAAGCGGTCGAACTGGAGAAAGACGAGCGCGATCGTGATGACGGGGAAGGCCAGCACGAGCAGGAACTGCACGACGAACGCGTTCCACGTGAACATCGGCATGCGCATCAGGTTCATCCCCGGCGCACGCATGTTGATGATGGTGGTGATGAAGTTGAACGCCGCCGCCAGCGAGCTCACGCCGAGGATCTGGAGTCCGATCACCCAGAAGTCGATGTTGAGACCGGGCGAGAACTGGTACGTGGTGAGTGGGGCGTAGCCGAACCATCCGCCGTTGGGCGCGGCGTTGATGAGCCACGAGCTGTTCATGAACAGGGCGCCGAGCAGGTAGACCCAGTAGCTGAACGCGTTGAGGCGCGGGAACGCGACGTCGCGCGCGCCGATCTGGAGCGGGATGAGGTAGTTGAAGAACGCGGCCGACAACGGCATGATCGCAAGAAAGATCATGGTCGTGCCGTGCATCGTGAACAGCTGGTTGTACATCTCGGCCGACACGAGGTGCTTGTTCGGGCCGGAGAGTTGCGCGCGAATCAATCCGGCTTCGAGTCCGCCGACGACGAAGAAGAAGAGCGAGGTGAAGAGGTAGAGTGTGCCGATGCGCTTGTGATCGACGGTCGTGAGCCAGCTCCAGACGCCGCTCTCGCCGACGTAGCTCTCGGCCGGCGCGAACACCGGTGCGGTAGCCGTGGTTGCCATTTCGTCCGTATCTCCGGTGTCGGCGGTTACTTGAGCGCCTGCATGTACGCGACGATGTCAGCGATCTGCTGATCCGTCAAACCTGTCTTCGGCACGGTCGTCTTCGTGACCGGATCGTACTGGAATGCGCCGAGGGTCGGCATGATCACGCCGGGTTTCATGTAGCGTGAGTTCTTGATCCAGAGCGACAGGTGCTTCGTGTCGTTTGGAAAGAGACCGCCGGCGATGGTGGCTCGGCTGCCGACGTGCGTGAGGTTGGGTCCGATGACGCCCATCATCACCGGGTTGCCGCTCACCATGTGACAACCGAGGCAGCCGCCGATGCCCTGGGTGAGCATGGCCCGTCCGCGCTCCGCATCGCCGGTGAGCGACTCGTCGAACGACGACATGCCAGGTGGCAAGGGAGTCTTCGGCATCACGTGCGCAGCTATCTTCTCGCGCGGGAACGCCACGAACCCCGCCTGCTGAACGTTTGCCCCGGTCATGGTGGCTCCGGTCGCAATCGCACCGGTAACGCCGGGCTTGTTCGCTGCGGGGTTGGCCTGCGTGACCGTGGCCGACGGCGCCGACACGGGACGCGTGGCTGCGCCGCCCTGCGGATTGGCCGGCGCACCAGCCGGCGACGCGGGAACGGCGCCCACCGCCGGCGCAGCAGCGACGGCGCCGAACACCGCGGGCGATGCCTGGTGTGCCGCCCAGGAGGCGAAGTTCTCTGCGGTGACCGTAAACGCCTTGAAATGCATGTTGGCGTGCGACGGACCGCAGAACTCCGCACACATGCCGTTCCACGCCCGCTCGCCCACGGAGTCCGGGGTGAACCAGAGGTAGTTCGGATGATTCGTGATGAGGTCGCGCTTGCCGCCGAGCTGCGGAATCCAGAACGAATGCAACACGTCCGCGCTCTTCAGCGTGAAATTCACCTTGCGGCCAACAGGGAGATACAGCTCGTTCGCCGTGGTGATGCCATACTGCGGATACTTGAACTCCCACCACCACTGGTGGCCGATCACCTCGACCTGCAGCGCGTCCGCGGTCGCCTTCGCCTGCGTCTTGAAGATCACGCGCACGGTGGGGACGGCGATGAACGCGAGAATCAGCGCCGGAATCGCGGTCCAGAGAATTTCGAGCGTCGTGTTGCCATGCACATGCTCGGGACGATCGTTCTCGTTGCGGCGCCGATAGCGCCAGATCGTGTAGAGCAGGATCCCTTCGACGAACACGAAGACGATCGTCCCCAGCCAGATGAGGATGTCGAAGAGGTAGCCGACGTCGCGATTGAACTCCGTGAAGCGGGTGAAGACGGAGTTGGGATAGGTCGAGCCGGTGGTGCACGCAGTGAAGACGACCGCGAGGACGGCCGGCAGCGCGGCCGCAAGCAGCCGGCGCAGACGGAGAGGCACAGGCATGCGGAGTCCTTGGTCCGGCAGGTTCGGGAAGTGCGTCCCCACACCCGATGGCGCTGGGGCGAGGTCGTACGGCAACGCGAGAAAAGTACCGGCCGCACTATGTGAACGCAACGCGACGGCGGTGTTCGCGAAGCGGTGTAGTAGTTTCCCCCACACCTGCTTACGCGCATTGCGCCCGCGGCGATTCCGGACGTTGTGCGGCGCTATGCCGTCGTGTCGGGCGAGGGGTCGGTGACCTCTTCCTTCATGGCGTGATTGTCCTTCGTGCGCACAGCCGCGATCTCCAGCGACTGCTTCAGCGAACCGACGCCTTCGCGAAGAATGCGCAGCTTGGAGAGTTCGTTGCCTCCGCGCCCCGCCACGATGTTCATGGCCACGACCTGATCGGCGATCATCCCGAACTGCGGCTTGAGCAGACCGATGAGCGGCGTGAGTGCGCGCTTGATCTGCGAACCGAAGAGCTGGGTCGGCTGCTTGCGCTTGATGGTGAGCGCAAAGTTCTCGACGATGCCGTGCAGCCGCTGCACCTGCGTGCTCGCCTCGTCGATCGTCTTCATCTTCTGGACGCCAGCGCCATCGAGCTTGGGGCGTGCTGCCATACCGAATACCTCGCGTTTGTCGTGACGCGTGACCTGTCAACCGTGAACCGTTACCCGTTACCGTAAACCGTAAACCGTGAAGCGTGAACTCCGAACCACGAGCGCCGCGCCCTGACGATCACCGTTCACGAATCAGCGGAGAACCTTGAGCGTCATTTCACCTTCTCCATTCTTGCATTCGGTCGAAGCTCGCGACCCGCTTTCGCCTGCGGCGCACCAGCGAGGCGCACGACGTCCGCCGTGAAATCCCACCGTCCGTCCTGCACGCTGCCGCCGACACCGTAGGCGTCCACCGGCACGCCCTCGTCCTCGAACGCCCGGACGCGCGCCACATCGAATCCGCCGGAGACCACGATCTTCACCTCGCCGAACCCTTCCGTATCCAGCGCATTGCGGACGTTCCACACGAGCGCGGGATTCACGCCAGTTGGCGCGAACGCGCCCATGTGACCCAGCACCGATGCATCCACCATGAACTCGGACGTGTCGAGCCGCACCGCCCACAGACGGCCCTCCAGCGCGCGGGCGACCGCGAGGCTCGTGGCCACGGAGTCGTTGTCGTAGTCCACCAACGCGATCAGCGGAACCTCCGGCGGAAGCACCTTCGCCACCGCAACCGCGGCCGCCACCGTGTCGCCACCATACGCGGCGATCAGCGCGTGCGGTACCGTGCCCACGCCTTTCTTTCCGGTCAACGTGCCCTGCGCATCGGTCGAGACGCTCGCCGCGCCGCCCACGTGCGCGCTCAGGCCGTCTCCCGGCTGCAGCCGCGCGTGGTCGCTCCGGGCGCCGAAGTAATAGATCGGCTTCGGACGCGCGGCGTCCACGAGCGTCCGGACGTGCGTGCAGATGCGTGTGCGACGCGCGAGGCTGCCGAGCACCAGTGTCTCGAGGTGTGCGAACGCGGTGTACTCGCCTTCCACCTGCATCACGGTGTCCCAGGCATCCACCCGGTCCCCTTCATACAGCGCCTGCACGTCGAGTGCACCGAAGTCGTCGCTGCACAGCTTCAACAGCGCCACCGCCTCGTCGATGCCCCCAAGCCAGCCGGCGCGTTTCGTCGTCACCTGCCAGGTCACGTGCGCTCGCCGTCCGTCCGCCTGCAGCGCTGCGCGCGCACGATTGAAGTAGACGTCGCTGAACTCGCCGGCGCGAATGCGATCGACCGGCAGTTCGAACAGCGCGGGGTCGACCCGTCGTCGTCGTCGTGGCGGCACCGTCTTACCGCTTGGTCGGACGGGGAGGCTTGCGAGCAGCCTTCGATGCGGGCGATGACTTCGCGCCGGCCTTGATGGCGGTCATCGCCTCCGGGTTGAGCGCCTGATCGAGCTCCTCGCGCGTGAGGAGGTTGCGCTCCATCACGAGCTCGTACACGCCGCGGCCACTGGCGAGCGCATCGCGCGCGATCTCGGTGGACAGCTCGTAGCCCAGTACCGGCACCAGCGCCGTGACGATGCCGATCGACTGCTCGACGAACTGCCGCATGCGATCCGGGTTGGCCGAAATGCCGGTGATGCATCGCTCGCGCAGGGCCACGCAGGCATTGGTCAACGCACCGATCCCGCTCAGGAGTCGATAGGCGATGACCGGCTCGAACACGTTGAGCTGCAGCTGCCCGGCCTCGGCCGCCATCGTCACCGTCACGTCGCCGCCGATGATGTCGAAGCAGACCTGATTCACCACCTCGGGAATGACCGGGTTCACCTTCCCGGGCATGATTGACGACCCCGGCTGCATCGGCGGCAGGTTGATCTCGCCGAGACCGGCTCGGGGGCCGGAACTGAGGAGCCGGAGGTCGTTGCAGATCTTGGAGAGCTTCACCGCGCATCGCTTCAACACGCCACTGAGCTGCACGAACGAGCCCGTATCGGCCGTTGCCTCCACGAGATCGGGGGCCGTGATCAGGGTGAGCCCCGTGAGGCGCGACAGGTTGGCGCGGACGGCCTCCGCATATCCGGCTGGCGCATTGATGCCCGTGCCGATGGCGGTGGCGCCCATGTTGATCTCGCGGATCAGCGCCTGCGCCTCGCCCAGCCGGTCGACGTCTTCCAGGATCGTGTGGCCGAACGCCGTGAACTCCTGTCCCAGGGTCATCGGCACGGCGTCCTGCAGCTGCGTACGCCCCATCTTGATGAACGGCGCGAACTCGTCACCCTTCGCGAGAAAGGCCGCGGCGAGGTCCTTCATGGCGTGCCGCAAGCCCTCGATCACCGCGTGCAGCGCGAGCTTCACCGCCGTGGGATAGACGTCGTTCGTGGACTGACTGAGGTTCACGTGGTTGTTGGGGTGCACGTGCTGATAGTCACCCTTCACGTGACCCGAGAGCTCGAGTGCGCGGTTGGCGATCACCTCGTTCGCATTCATGTTCGTCGACGTGCCGGCGCCGCCCTGGATCATGTCCACCAGAAAATGCTCGTGATGCCGGCCGGCCCGAATTTCCCCGCAGGCCCGCACGATGAGATCGGCCACCGGCGGCGCCAGAAATCCGAGCTCGCCGTTGGCGACGGCGGCCGCCTCCTTCACCGACGCGAGTGCTTCGATGAGGGCGGGAAACTCGCGGAGCGGCACGCCAGTGATGGCGAAGTTCTCCAGCGCCCGTAGCGTCTGCACGCCGTACAGCGCCTCCTCCGGGACGTCGCGATCACCCAACAGGTCGTGCTCGGTGCGCGTGCGCGTGCCGCCGAACCCGAGCGTGCGCCCGCGGCCTACCAGCGTGGCGTCCACCGCGGACAGGCGCTGTGAGATGGCGCGGGCAGCACGACCCACGAGCGCCGCGTAGAGCGTAGGCATCTCCTTGAGCATCCCGTCGATCTGCGACCGCGACAGCACGTAGGCCGTCGTCTGAAGGATGGCGCGCGCGCTCGTGCCATGGGCCGAGTCATCGAGCAACAGTCCCTCACCCACCGCTTCTCCCGCGCCGAGCGTCGCGAGCCGCACGGGTCGCCCGTTCTGGCGCTTCTCGATCGCGACCGCACCCGACACGACGAGCGCGAGCAGATGCCGCTCTGATCCTTCCTCGAAAAGCAGCGCGTCGCAGTCGTACTCCACTTCGCGGACCAGGCGCGACAGTTGATGGACGGCGGTATCGGTGAGCCCGTCGAGAAAATCGAGGCCCCGGAGTTGATCGCGGACGGTGTTGGTCATAGACCCGGAAAGTATCCACTGCCGTTGGCGGTCGTGAGGGCGCGGCGGGCATTCCGCGCCGTGGCGGACCGCTGAACCGGTGGAGCCCCCGCCGTGGCCGTCAGGCCAGCGCGGGCTCCGGCAGCAAGGCTGAGGCCCCCACCTCGGCGCGCGGCTCGATCGGGCGATCCGACGCCGGGCGGGGCAACGGGTCCGGCGCGGCCGACGTCTGTTCGCCTTCCAGCTTGAGGTTGGCGACGAGTCGGGACAGGTGCTCGGCCGCCGACGCAAGTGTGCCCGCGGCGGCGGCGATCTCCTGCGTGCTCGCGCTTTGCTCCTGACTGGAGGCGGCAACCTCTTCCATTGCCGCGGCGAACGAATCGGTCCCGATCGCGAGCGAGTCCAGTCGCTCGGTCATTTCGGCGACCAGCCGAATGGTTGCCGCGGAAGTCCGTTCCACCGATCCGGTCCACGCTTCGGCGCCGGAGACGGCCTTCTCGATGTCGGAGAAGGAGGCCGACGCGCGCGCCGTCGCTTCGCGAACCTGGGCCGCCGTGGTCACCGCGCGACGCGCGGAATCGCGCGACTGCTGGATGCCGCTCAACACGCTGGTGACGATGGTCTCCGTGCGCTGCGCCGCATCGGACGACATCGCCGAAAGTCGGCGCACTTCGCTGGCCACCACGGCGAATCCCTCGCCCTGGACACCAGCGCGCGCCGCTTCCATGGCCGCGTTCAGCGCGAGAAGCTTGGACTGCCGAGCAAGCTTTCGCACCAGCGTCACGAACGAGCGGATCTCCAGCGAGGCTTCGCTCAAGGCCTCGACCGCGGTGGCGCTCGCGTTGACGTCGACGATGAGCGTGTCCAGGGACACCGCACTCGTGTCGAGACCCGCGCGGTTTTCTTCCGCCAGCGTGCGTAGCGCACTGTTCCGGAGCACGCCCTCGTGGGCGCCCTCGTCGAGCGCATTCGCGAGTCCCTTCAGTTCGCCCGCCGAGCGCGCGAGCGCTCCAATGGTGCCGGCCATGCCCGTGGCCTGCTCCGAGAGATCGCCGGCCGTGTGGGCCATCTCTCCCGCCGCCGCCGCCATCTCCTCGGCTCCCGCGGTGATCTCGTGCGACATCTGCGAGGATTCACGGGCCGCGGCTACGATGGCACCGGCAAGCCGCCGGAGCTCCGCGATCATCGCACCGATCGCGCGCCCCAGCCTGCCGATCTCGTCATTGCCCGACACTCGCCGCGGCGTCACCGAGAAGTCGCCGGCGGCCACCGCCTCCGCGGCCTCGGCGAGCTCCATCGTGGGACCCGACATCCGGCGGGCGAGAAAGTGATGGAGTGCGAACAGCAGGACCATCAACGCCCCGAGCAGCGCGGCGGCTCCGTAGCGGAGCCAGCGCCGGGTCCCGGCGAACGGCGCCCGCAGCTCGCCGAGCGGGAGGTGTGCCGTCACGCGCCAGCGCCCTCCGTTGGCGAGCAGCGCCACCGCGCGCTCCGAGCCAGCGGCCACGGTGGCGGGGACTCCGAGCGTGATTGGCGCCTCCGCGGTGGACGCACGGCTCGTCGTCGCCGAGTCGGAGCTGAGGATGATGCGATCCGCGGCGTCGAGCACGTCAATGTGAATGCCGGTGCCCGCTTCACGGAGCGCATGGACGAGCGGTCCCATGGTGAAGGCGAGTTTCACGACGCCGATCGGCGTGGTGTCCGCCCGCACGAGCGTGGCCAGCGACACGACCGTCTGTCGCGCTGACGAGTCGAACACGGCGTCGGCGTTGGAGAGGCCGTTGCGCCAGGCCGACTGCCACCAGGGTTCGTCGCTCTGCACGAAGTCGGAGCTGAGTCCGGTGGTGACGGCGTTGTACCCGCTGGCCTCGGTGAGCAGGATTTCCGCCGCGCCCAGGCGCGGAAGCATCGCCCGCAGGTAGTATCGCGTCGTCGGATTCACTTCGAGCGACCGCGCGGCGCGAAATCGCGCTTCCAGCTCGGACATCGGTGCGTTCACGATGCCCAGCGCTCGCGCTCGCGCCGATCCCGCACGAGCGGCGGCGATCACCTCCGGCGACGCCGCCACGAACTCCGCCTGCCGCACGCGCTCGGCCAGCGCCGCATCGACCACCAGCAGGCCGCGCCGGGCTGCGTCGGCCACGCGCACGTCGCCCTGGCGCGCGATCACGCCGTCGAGGGCGGAGCTGGCGCCCCACGCGAGCAGGAGAATCGCCGCGAATCCACCGAGCGCCACCGCGACGAGAAATCGTCGATGGAGGGACGCCGCGACGCGGAGCCGGGGTTGCGGCTGTACGGCGCTGGAGCTGATTGGGGACGACATGTGTGGCGAAGACCGGTGGCGCGTGGAGGGAGCAGGGCAGTCGATTCGCGCGGCATCGCGCGAGTTTCCATGCCCTTCCCATGAGGCTAAATTGTGATCAGATGACGAAACCTGCCGTGTACACGCCCGCCGCCGACGAGCCGGCCGGGTACGATCCTGCCGTGATCGAGGAGAAGTGGCGCGCTCGCTGGGAGGCGATCGGCACCAACGTCACCGATCTGCAGAACGGCCCGCGTCCGTTCTACGCCCTGATGATGTTCCCGTACCCCAGCGCCGAAGGGCTCCACGTGGGCAACCTCTTCGCGTTCACGGGGAACGACATCTATGGACGATTCCAGCGTCTCCAGGGGCACACCGTCTTCGAACCCTTCGGTTACGACGCCTTCGGCATCCATTCCGAGAACTACGCCATCAAGGTTGGCGTCCACCCTGCGGAGCTGATTCCGCGGAACATCGAGAACTTCCGGCGCCAGGTCCATCGCGCGGGGTTGATGGTGGACTGGACCCACGAGCTGTCGACGACCGATCCGGAGTATTACCGCTGGACGCAATGGATCTTCCTGCAGCTTCATCGCCGGGGCCTCGCGTACAAGAAGAAGGCGGCGGTGAACTGGTGCCCGTTCGACAAGACGGTGCTCGCCAACGAGCAGGTCGTGGGCGGCGCGTGCGAGCGCTGCGGCACACTCGTGGAGCAGCGGTTCCTGGAGCAATGGTTCTTCCGCATCACCGAGTACGCGGGCCGGCTGCTCGACAATCTCGATTCACTCGATTGGTCGGAAAGTACGAAGGCGGCGCAACGCAACTGGATCGGGAGGTCCGACGGTGCGGAGCTCGTATTTCCTGTGCTCGGCACGGAAGACCGCTCGGTCCACGCAGTGACCGTGTTCACCACGCGACCGGACACGATCTTCGGGGCGACCTATCTCGTCCTGGCGCCGGAGCACCCGCTGGTGGATGTGGTCACACCGAAGGGTTCGCGCGCAGCGGTGCAGGCGTATGTGGCCGAGGCTGGGAAGCAGGATCTCGTGACGCGAAAGACGACGAAGTCGAAGTCGGGTGTGTTCACCGGCGCGTATGCCACCAATGCGGCGACCGGACAACCGATTCCGATCTGGATCGCCGACTACGTGCTGATGGAATACGGCACGGGTGCGATCATGGCCGTGCCGGCGCACGACGAGCGGGATCACGAGTTCGCGCGCGCGTACGACCTGCCCATCGTGCAGGTGGTGGGTCCGACGGACGGCACGGTGAACATCGGCGACGCGGCCTATACCGGAACCGAAGGCGCGCGGCTCGTGAACTCGGGCCGGTTCACGGGAATGGGCGTCACGGAGGCGAAGCACGCCATCGTCGCCGAGTTGGCGGCGGCGGGTGCCGCGAAGCCCGTCGTCAATTACCGGCTGCACGACTGGTGCATCTCGCGCCAGCGGTACTGGGGACCACCGATCCCGATCGTCTATTGCGACGATTGCGGCACGGTGCCCGTTCCCGAGTCACAGCTTCCCGTGCTGCTGCCGGCGATCGACGACTTTCGCCCGGACGATTCCGGCGTGAGCCCGCTCGCCCGTCACGACGAGTGGTACCACACGCCGTGTCCCCAGTGCGGGAAGCGTGGGCGACGCGAGACCGACGTGAGCGACACGTTCCTCGATAGCGCCTGGTACTTCCTGCGGTATCCGAGCAGCGGCCGCGACGACGTCGCCTTCGATCGCTCCATCACCGAGAAGTGGCTGCCGGTGCACAGCTACATCGGTGGCAACGAGCATGCGGTGCTGCATCTGCTCTATTCGCGCTTCGTGACGATGGTGCTGCACGACGCGGGGCTGATCGGCTTCGAGGAACCGTTCACCCGCTTTCGCGCGCACGGGCTGATCGTGCGCGAGGGCGCGAAGATGTCGAAGAGCAAGGGCAACGTCGTCAACCCCGACCAGTACATCGACGAGTGGGGCGCCGACGCGTTCCGCACCTACCTCATGTTCCTGGGGCCGTTCGAGGAGGGGGGCGACTTCCGCGACAAGGGGATCTCGGGGGTGAAGCGTTTCCTCGATCGGCTCTGGCGCTCCGTGCACGACGCCCAGCGGGGTGGCGCGGTGGATCGCGACGTGCAGCGCAAGCTGCATCAGACGATCCGGAAGGTCGGCGACGACATTGCGCGCCTGAGCTACAACACGGCGATCGCGGCCATGATGGAGTACATGAACACGATGCGCGCCGGCGAGCGCACGCCGCAGCTGGACGAAGTGCGTCCGCTTGTGCAGCTGGTGAGCCCGTTCGCCCCGCACATTGCCGAAGAACTGTGGTCGGTGATGGGTGGCACGACGAGCGTGTTCGACGCCGGCTGGCCGACGTTCGATCCCTCGCTCGTGACCGACGAGCGCATCACGATGGCGGTGCAGGTGAACGGCAAGACGCGCGGGACGATTTCCGTGCAGGCGGCGGCGATCCAGGACGAGGCACTGGCGGTCGTGATGGCCGAGCCGACGCTCGCGAAGTTCGTAACGGGTTCGCCGAAGCGCGTGATCTTTGTCCCCGGCCGGCTGATCAACATCATCGTGTGACGTGACCCAGTCGTCCTGAGCGCAGCGAAGGACCTGTACGTCCACTGACGTGCAGGTCCTTCGCGTTGCTCAGGACGACATCACCGTTCGCCGTTCGCCGTTCGCCGTTCACGGTTCACGGTTCACGGTTCACGGTTCACCGTTAGCTGTTGTCTGTTCACTGTTCCCTCAGAACCGCACTCCTACCGTCAGCGGCAGCGTGATCACCGGACGGCCGTCCGACAGCATGAGATGCACCCGCGCTTCGCCCGTGGCAGAAAAGCCCGTGAGGGGAATCTCGATGCCGGTGCCCGCGTTGGCGCCCGGTCTCGTGCCGAGCCCCGTGCCGGAGTAGATGGCAATGCCGCCGGTGATGAAGGTGTTCATGGCCGACTGCTGCAGCTTGTACACGATCGTGGAGCCGAGCGAAAAGAGATTCACGTCGTCTCCGACGCGGTTCTGCTTGAGTGCGAAGCGCTGGAACAGCACCTCGCCGCGCAGGGCATACGGCTGTCCGGTCACACCGTATTCGACGAGGCCGCCCACCAGATAGCCAGCGGCGTGATCGTCGGCGAGGCGGCCGATGGGAATCGCAATGCCCGCCGTGCCACCGAAGATCGGCGTGTACATGTTGCCGGCTGGCATGCTGCCGGGACCGGAGACCTGCGCGGACGCGGGCGCGGCGAGCGCGCCAGCGAGCAGGAGCACGAGTGAAAGACGTTTGATTCGCATGGGGCGAAGACTAGTGTGGGCCGGAGGACGAGGCAACGCGACGTGGATCACAACAGCCTCGAAATCCACTCGCCCACGAAGTACCCCACCACTGCGACTCCGAGCCCCACGACGAACATGTCCAGTCCCGATCGAAACACGCTGCGTCCCGTGAATACGGAACGCGCTGCGCCGACCAGCCAGTGCGACAGCATCGAGATGGCGAACGACACGACGACGGCCGTCGGCCCCGCGAACATGAAGAAGGGAAGCACGGGGATCAGCGCCCCGACCGCAGTCGCGAGTCCGGTGATCCATGCCTCGCGCATGGGCGACGTGGGCGACTCGCTGATGCCAAGCTCTTCCTGCACCTGCTCGGCCAGCATCTTCTCCGGATCCGCCATCACCTGCGTCGCGATGCGATGCGCCGACTCGCGGTCCATGCCCTTCGCCTCGTAAATCAGCGCCAGCTCGTCCCGTTCGATCTCGGGCATGAGCGCAACCTCGTCGCGCTCCATCGCGATTTCGTGCGCATGCACCTCGCGCTCGCTCTGGGCCGCGAGATATCCGCTGGATCCCATCGAGAGTGCATCAGCGATCAATCCCGCGACGCCGGCGACGATGACATGATGGTACGTGTCCGCGCTCGCGGTCGACGCGCCGATGACGCCCGCGACGAGACCGAAGTTCGCGGTCAGGCCGTCGTTGAACCCGTACACCACGTTTCGCAGGAACCCGCCGGCACCCGTCTTGTGCCACGGCTCTCCAACCCGGCCGGCGATGCCGTTCAGCGTCGTCGCGTGCTCGGCCGATTCCTTGGCCAGAACCAGCGCCTCGTCACGGCCAGCGACGCCGAGATCGGTCGTGCGGTGCATGTCGAGATAGGCCTTGACCTCGCGACCCTCCTCGGCGAGCAACATCGGGAGCAGGAACCCGGGCCCGAAGCGTCGGCCAAGAAAGGCCAGCAGGCGGGTCCGCGCGGTGGGCCGGTGCTTGCCCGGCGTCCGGCCGTGCTGCGCCAGGAGCGCCGACCAGATCTCGAGATGGCGGTCCTCGACGTTGGCGAGACGGAGATAGATGTCGCTCTTCGTCGCGTCGGATTCGGACTCGGCCAGCACGCGGTAGAGAAACGCGGCGTCCGCCTCGTCCTGCCAGTGATGATGGAACGAGTCGAGATCGGGAGCGCCGTCGGGCGCGGTGGGAGCGGAAATCGTGGCCATGGGAGAAATATAGAAGAACCATGTGACCGGCAAAGCCGATCGGCAGAATCGCGGCACGCTCGCACCGGTCCGGACAACCCTTCGCCCTGTTCGATGTGTCAGACCGGGTAACCGACCTACCGACCCCGAGGATTACATGCGACGTATCCAGCTACTGACCTTCGCCGCCAGTGCGGCACTCGGCGCTCTCCCGGCCGCCGCGCAGGACGTCCGGATCATGCGCGCGCCACGAGCGCGCGTCGAGGCAGGCTTCGATGGTGAAAACCGAGCGGCGCTCGGCGTGAGCACGACGGCGACCGGCACGCTTCGCGACACGCTTGGCTTGATGATCACGATGATCACCAAGGGCAGTCCGGCCGAGCGCGCGGGGCTGGAGGAGGGCAACAGGATCCAGGCGATCAACGGAGTGAACCTGCGCGCGAATGCAGCGGACATCGAGGACTCGGAATTGTCCGGTTCGCTGTCACGCCGGCTGACGCGCGAATTGAGCAAGGCGAAGCCCGGCGACGACGTGGAGTTGCGCGTATACAGGGAGGGGCGCACCCAGGCCATCCGCGTGAAGACTGTCGACTCCGACTCGCTGTTCCGCCGTCGGGAGTCGGTGCGCTGGACCCAGGCCGACGCGGATGATCGCCCGACGCTCGGCGTGGGCATCCAGAGCAGCGGCAGCCGCCGCGACACGCTCGGTGTGCTCATCGTCTCGGTTGGAGACTCGACGCCGGCGGAGCGCGCGGGGCTCGAAGAAGGCAACCGGATCGCTGCGATCAACGGAGTGAATCTCCGAGTGGCGCGCGAGGATGCGGGCGACTCCTACCTGAGCGGTGCGAAGGCCCAGCGTCTCCAGCGCGAGATCTCGCAGCTCAAGCCGGGCAGTGATGCGACGCTCCGCGTGTACTCGAACGGACAGTTTCGGGAGGTCCGAGTTCGGGTGGCGCGCGCAGGTGACATGCCGCGGCGCAGCCGCAGCTTCTTCGGCGGCATGGGCGGAATGCTCGCGCCAATGCCACCCATGCCCCCGATGCCCGCCATGCCGCCGACGCCCGTTACGCCGCACGTGAGAGGCTGGCCCATGGAATCGATCCACCTGGAGATCGGGCCGGCGATCGAACAGGGGCTGCTCGAGGCCGGCGCGCAACTCGAGCGTGTTCGCCCACAACTCGAGCATCTGCTTCGCGAACTGCCCGCGGCGCTGGAGAATGTCCGACTCCCCATCATCTCCGTCGATGTGTCGGCGCCACGCTCCAGAACCGTCAGGATGTGAATCGCACGCCCAACCGGCGTCGGCTCAGAACTCGATCTGGGCCCCGAGCTCGACGACCCGGTTGGGCGGAATCTGGAAGAACTCCGTGGCGGAGCGTGCGTTGCGCGACATGAGCGCGAACAGGCGCTTCCGCCACCGCGACATCTTGGCACGGCCGGTGAGCACCAGTCGCTCGCGGCCGAGGAAGTATGAGGTGTCCAGCGGCGGGAATGCCACGCCCTTTGCCGCCGCTTCGGCGAGGACACGGGGAATGTCGGGCGACTGCATGAAGCCGTAGGTGGCCACCAGCCGAAAGAAGCCCTGACCCATCGGTTCGAATACGAGCCGGTGCGCGTCGGGAACTTCCGGGATGCCGCGCGTCTGCACGCTGAGGAGCACGACCGTCTCGTGCAACACCTTGTTGTGCTTGAGGTGATGCAGGAGCACCACCGGCACTCCCTCGGGCGTGGAGGTCATGAATACCGCCGTCCCGCGCACGCGATGCGGTGGCGTTCGCCCGATGCTCGCGAGAAAGGTGTCCAGCGGGAGCGCGTTGGCCGCCTGAATGGCTCCGAGTTCGGTGCGTCCGCGCTTCCACGTGCTCATCAACGCATAGACGACGGCCGCCATCGCGAGGGGCACCCAACCGCCATGCTCGATCTTCACGACGTTCGCCACGAGGAACGACATGTCGATGATCAGGAACGCGGCGGTGAGCGCGAGCACTTTCGGCAGCGACCAATTCCAGCGGAGCCGCGCCACGACCGCGAACAGCACCGAGGTGATGGCCATCGTTCCCGTGACCGCGATGCCGTACGCGGCACTGAGCGCGCTGGAACTGCCGAACCAGAGCACCAGAATGAGACAGCCAATCATCAGCGCCTTGTTCACCTCGGGGATGTAGATCTGTCCCGCTTCCTGCTTCGAGGTATGCACGATCTGCATACGCGGCGAGAAACCCAGTTGAATGCTTTGCTGGGTGAGTGAGAAAGCGCCGGAGATCAGCGCCTGCGAGGCCACGATGGCCGCGGCGGTGGCGATGATGAGCAGCGGCCATTGGAACGAGGCGGGCGCGAGCAGATAGAACGGATTGCTCGCGGCCGCGGGGTCGCGCAGCAGAAGCGCGCCCTGACCGAAGTAGTTCAGGAGGAGCGCGGGCAGCGCGACAGCGAACCAGGCGATGCGGATTGGGCGCTTTCCGAAGTGGCCCATGTCGGCGTACAGGGCTTCACCGCCGGTGACGCAGAGCACGACCGCACCGAGGGTGAGAAATCCCGCCATGCCGTGTTCGACGAAGAATCGCACGCCGTACCACGGATTCATCGCCGCCAGGACGCCGATGTTCTGGGAGATGGAGCGGACGCCCAGCACGGCGATGGTGACGAACCAGACCAGCATCGTGGGGCCGAACGCCGTCCCGACGCGCGCCGTGCCGAAGCGCTGGACCATGAACAGTCCGAACAGGATGACCAGCGTGATGGGGACCACGATGCTGGCGAGCGCGGGTGCGCCGACCTCCAACCCCTCCACCGCGCCGAGGACCGAGATGGCCGGCGTGATCACCCCATCGCCGTACAGCAGTGCGGCACCGAACAGGCCGAGCGCGATGAGGATGAGCCGGCGCCGCTTGTCGTCCTCCCGTCGCTTCTGCTGCAGCAACAGCGCCAGGAGGGCCATGATGCCCCCCTCCCCCCGGTTGTCGGCGCGAAGGATGAAGACGATGTACTTGATGCTCACGACGAGAATCAACGACCAGAGAATCAGCGACAGCACGCCGAGGATGCTCGCGGGCGTCGGGAGGATTCCGTACTCCGCCTTGAAGCACTCGCGGAGCGCATAGAGCGGGCTCGTCCCGATGTCGCCGTAGACGACGCCGAGCGCCGTGAGCGTCAGTAGCGCGAGCCGCTTCCCCTGCGCTGGCGCATGCGGGGCGGGCTCGATGGCGTAACTGCCGGTTTCGACCGAAGTCATATGGGCCTGAAGAATGACGGACCGCGGGCGTCCTGCCAGCGGCACGGCCCCGAACCGAGTGCGCCCGGAGCCGACCGCAACATATGCGTCCGCCCGAACTCCGGCAGCAACCGCGCTCGTCCGCGAGCGACGGTCGCGTCTTAGAGCGCGCCCACCGTGACGCCCACCACCACCTCGCGGGGTCGGCCCGGCTCGAAGGCGACGGCCTCGCCGTTGACCACGTCCGGATTCAGGAACGCCGACCCGATGTAGTGCCGTCCGGTGAGGTTGTGCACCGACACGAATCCTCGCAGTCCTCGCCCCCGACCGAAGGCAACCGGATCGTCGAATGCCAGGCGGGCATCGAAGAGAACGTGCGTCGGCACTTCGACCGCGTTGGCGTCGTCCGCGTAATAGCGACCGACGCCCGTGACCCCAGCCTCGAGCCGCACGGGCAGGGCAGTCGGGGCGTAGCTCACCGACCCGCCGTAGTGGATGGACGGCACGCCCACGACGGAGTTCCCACGGTAGTCCGCGACGCGGCCGGGCACGCCGTAGTGCACGGAATCGACCGTATACGCGATGTAGCGGTGCCGGTTGAGCGTCAGCGCGCCGCGCGCGCCCAGGCCGGACCGACCGGCAAGCGCGATGCCGAGCTCGGCACCCTGGCGGCGCACGCGTCCGGCCGTGAAGTAGAATCGGCCGCCGCGATACGGCACGATCTCGTTCCGCACCTCGGTGTCGTACAGCGCGATGTCGTAGCTCGCCGAGCGCAGCACGTCCGACTCTGCCTCGAACAGGACGAGGCGCTTCAGTCCTACCTCGTACGTCGTGGAGTGAATGGGCTCCAGCAGCGGGTTCAGCGAAGTCACCGTATCCTGACCGAATGTGCTGGCGGGATCGGTTTCGTTGCCCGCCGGGACTTCCACTCCACCGCCCACGTTCGCGTACAGCGAGTGCGTCGCGCCCAGTTTCCAGATGGCGCCCACCTTGGGTGTGACGCGACGAAAGGTGCGCGACGCATCGAGCCTCGGCGCGAGGAAGTCCTGGTTTCGGTAGGTGATGGCGTCAACGCGCGCACCTGCCGTCACGATCAACCGTTCGCCGAAGGCCAGCTGTTCCTCAACGAACGCGCCCGCGTTGTTCGCCGCCTCACGCTTGTTGTTCCGGAGCGTGAGGCCACGATCCCCGTCGGGCGTGAGATTGTAGAACAGGATCGCGCCATCCTGGAATGCGTCGTCCAGTCCGGTCGTGAAGCGACCACGCACCCTTTCGCTGAGCACGTGCGACTCCCGATAGACGACGTTGCCACCGAGATGGACGCGCGAGAAGTCGCGAAACGTGCCGCGCTCCGATCGCTGGAGCATCTTCGGCGCGACGAAGAGCATGCTGCTCAGGGTGCGCGTCGCGTCGAGGCGATGCAGCACCGTGGTTCCGATGCGCAGCAGCCGGTTGTGACGGCGTTCGTCGCGCGCGGCGTACGTCGCGTTGGCGCGCTCCGGTGACGCATCGGCCTGCGCGCGCGTGAGTGGTCCCGGGATCTGGAAGCGGTCATTG
>JANLTI010000161.1:0-3587 GCA_031362845.1 Gemmatimonadaceae bacterium
GTACGCGCCGCGTCGTGGCGTACAGCCTGGCCGCGCTGGCGCTCGCGCTGTTTGCCGCGCCCTTCGTCGCCACGCAGATGAAAACGAATCGCGTTGCCAGCGCGGCAGTATCTGCGCCGGCGGGCCTGTCGATCGCTGTGCTGCCGCTGACGAACCTGAGCGCAGATCCAGCCGACGCCGTACTCGCCGACGGGATGACGGAAGAACTGATCGCGATGCTGTCGAGAAACCACAATCTGCGCGTGATCCCGAGTACGTCCGTCTTTGCGCTCAGGGGCCAGCATCTCGATGTGCGCCAGATTGCCGAGAGCCTGCGCGTATCACACGTCCTGGTGGGTGGACTCCAGAAAGTCGGCGAACGACTCCGCATGCAGGCTCGGTTGGTGGACGGACGCGACGGCTCCACTCGCTGGTCCGAGACCTATGATCGACAGATCGGTGACATCTTCGCCGTCCAGGACGACATCTCCCGCGCGGTGACCCGCGAGGTCGGTGTGCGACTCGCCGGAGGAGTGGGTGGTCGATCGACCGTCCGGCGGTACACTCCGAGCATTGAAGCCTACGAGTGGTATCTGCGAGGGATGGATCTGGCGCTGATGCGAAGCGCCGCCGGTCGTCAGCAGGCGCTGTCGCACTTCAATCGGGCGATCGCCTCCGACACGAACTTCGCGGCCGCGTATGCCGGGTTGGCCCGTGTGTACGTCGATGACGCCGGTGCCGCCCGCGGCGATCAGCGCGGGGCGTATGCGCGTGCGGAGCACGCGGCACTGCGAGCCGTCGCACTCGACGACTCCCTCGCCGAAGCGCACGTCGGGCTCGGCTGGGCTCGAATTGGTCAGCGTAACTGGGTGGCGGCGGAAGCCGAGTTCAAGCAGGCCATCGTCCTCGATCCGCGCGCACCTCGCGCCTACGAAGGGCTGGCGCGTACGTACCAGTGGACCCGACACCCCGCCGAGCAACTGGTCGCGGCCCGGGCCGGCATGGACATCGACCCGTTCTCCCATTCGGCCATTCGGGAGATGGCGCTTGCACTGCTCGGTAATGGCCGCTGCGATGAAGCGATCGAGCAGCTTCGCCCCTTGAAGGCACTGAGCCCGCCCGCCGGAGTGGCCGGAGTCGTACGCGGTCAATGCTATGCCACGAAGCGGATGTGGCCCGAGGCGATCGCGGAATTTCGCTGGGCCTCGGAGACGAAGGAGGCGAGGGCTGCTCTGTCCTTTCTCGGCTACGCACTCGCGCGCGCGGGCCAGCGCGACGAGGCAAGGAGCATTCTCTCGGACCTGCTCGCGGGACGGACGTACAGCCACGGCGCATTCGGTATCGCCGTCGTGTACGCGGGACTTCGGGACTACGACGAGGCCTTCGCCTGGATGAACCGCGCGGTCGACGAGAATTCGATCAGGGTGTATCTCATGGGGCCGATGTTCGACGACCTGCACAGGGATGCCAGGTTCGCTCGCGTGATGAGTCGCATCGGCCTGTAGGCGCGGGAACGCTGCGACACGATGTCAGGACGCATGCAACGGCGATCCGGCGACGTAGTACCCGCCGGATCGCCATCACCTGGCAGCTGACATCCCGCTGCCGTCTCTCTGCTCGCGACTTGCCGATCATCGGCTTGCCGCGGGGTCGAGCAGTCAGGGTTGCTGTACCTGCAGGAAGAAGAAGATGTTCGTGGGCCTGTCCTGACTGATGAGCCCCGCACCTCCCACCGCTGGATCCGCCTGTAGCTCGCGCACTTTCGCCAGGCTCTTCGCTGCGGCGATCTGGTTCCACACCGCGAGGCTACTGACACGGATGTTGACGGTCTGGTGCCACCCGCCTTGCCGCTCGGTGATGATGTGGCTGTGCGGTCCGGCCAGCGCACTCGGCGGACCGCCGACCCGCGACAGGTCGAGCGTCGACGGATGGTTGAGGCACACGCTCCCGCCTGGGCAGTGAAGCGTGGCCAGGTCCGGGCTGATCCCCGCCGCCGCGATCGCATAGATGCGCGGAATCGGCCCGCTCCGCGGCGTCACCTCGGCGGGTGCGCCGACCTCGCAGTCCGAAGGCGCCCCGCTCGTCGGCGGCTCCTCGCAGAAGTAGTGCCTCGTATAGCGAAGCTGCATCGTCTCGCCATCGAGCCAGCCGCCGATGTAGCCCTTGTCTTCGTGGGCGCCTGAATGGTCGGTGAGGTCGGCCGTCGGCGCCGTGATCGCCACGACATCCGCGCCGCTCGGCGCCACCGTGTCTGTGCACGCGGCGAGCGTCAGGCCGAGAACGGCGGTGATCAACATGGCATGCCTTGCTGTCGCTGTCCGCATGGTGTTTCCTCCAGATCGGTGGAATGAGGAGTCCGGGTAGCGCGTGGGCACCCACCGGATGCACCGAAGGCTCCCGAGCCGCGTGACTTCCTTTTGGAACGGAAGCATACGGGCCACGAATCATTCGGGAGTCACACGGCGCTCATTTCGCGAACGCTCGAGTCGGGAACGTCTCCCGGCGGCTTCAAGCGGTGTCCGCATCACCTTGGCGATGAGACATGTTTGATCATCGACCAAGGTGAGGTGTCACATGGGGCATGGATCCGGACCCGCGCATCGATTGACGTCGGCTGACTACAACGCTCAATGCGGCGGCGTCGCGCAGTGTTCGCTGGGGTTGAACGTCTCCGGGAACTGGTGGTAGCTCTCGTGTTGCGCCGCTGACTACGTTGGACGGTGAGTGTCAGATGGACTCGGTCGCTCAACACTGATTGCCGAACAACGCACGGTGTTGAGCAGCTGTCTCGTACCAAAGTCATGTACCGTGGAGCGTGCGCCGTGAGGACGATCGTCGCTGGCCTTCTTCTCCTCCTATTCAGGGGCACGCTGCTGGCCCAGTCCGATGCCGTTGGTGTGCACATCGGCAGTGTGGTGTTCATCGCCCAATCCACCGTTGCGGATGACAGACGCACACTTCGTACTCTGGTGCGCGCCACCAACACGGGACGCGACACCGTACCGCTCGCGGCAGGTGGCGACTGCCCCGTGGCGGTGCGAGTGTATCGAGCGCTAGGTGGGGCACCGGTTTGGGACGGCTCTCGACATCGGCGCCTGTGCTTCGGTGTAGAGCGGATCGCTGTCCTGGCGCCACAGAAGACTATCGAGTTCGTTCAGGTGGATTCTGTGCGGCGCATCTTGCGCGGGATCGTACCTGCCCCGCAGCAGTCGGACACGTACTACTTCGCGGCCGTGTTGCGCGTCGGGCGTGGAGAACTTCAAATGCCTGCCGGGCGCAATCGTTTGAAGGACTAGTTCGGCAATGAGCGTCGGCATGGTGCCGCAGGTGCCCATCCGTCAGCGGTATCTGCTGCGCGGCGGTACGCAGACGGAGGGTCGCTGGGCGGCCTCGCGAAAAAACAGGGCTGCCTCCGCTGGGGTGAGGCGCATCTTCGGAATCTGCGCCCGCCGCTCCGATCGCCGGGCATGGTGACGCGGTAGCGCGACGCGAACCGTCCTACGCCGGCGACGCCACGTAGACGGCATGCCCCACGGCACCCAGCGCGAGAACGAGTCCCCCGACCACCGCGCCCCATGCGTACACGGTTCCGCCCTCCGGATCGAGCA
>JANLTI010000162.1:0-7436 GCA_031362845.1 Gemmatimonadaceae bacterium
GAGTGCACCGGAACCCGATGCGCTCTTGTCTCGCCCACGCCCCGGGCGCACAATCCTGACCTCTTCCGCTTCAGCACCCGTATCCTCTTCTCATTCGAAGGCGATGATGCGACGTCCGTCGTTCCGTGTCGTGCACCTAGCCCTGCTGCTCGCCGCGCTGGTTCCATCCCTGTCGCTGGCGCAACGCGCCGCCGACTCCAGCGCCCGCGGTGCGGCCGAGCTGCCGCTCAAGCCCACGAAGCCGCTCCGCTTCACCACGGATGAGGGCACCTGGATCTCGCTCGACGTCGCGCCCTCCGGCCGCACGATTGTCTTCGACCTCCTCGGCGATCTCTACACGCTGCCCATGGAGGGCGGCAAGGCGACGCGCATCACGAGCGGGCAGGCGTTCGATGCACAGCCGCACTGGTCGCCCGATGGACGCACGATCGTGTTCACTAGCGACCGCACGGGCGCCGAGAATCTGTGGACGGTGAGGGCCGACGGGAGCGGCGCGCGCGCGCTGACGCGAGAGCAGGGACGCGCCTTCATCTCGCCGACATATACGCCCGACGGACGCTACGTCGTCGTGTCGCGCAACGGCAACGCACCGGGCTACAACCTCTACATGTACCATCGCGACGGCGGCACCGGACTTCAGCTCACCGGCACCGCGCCGGCGGCCGCTCCCGCGCCGCAGGGCGGCGGCGGACCGACGCCGCCTAGCAACTATGTGGGCGCGGCGTTCGGCAGCAATCCGCGCTATGTCTACTCCGCCGTGCGCACGGCGCCGGGCGGCGGGTACAACCAGACGTCGCTCGACTGGCAGATCGGCGTGTACGATCGCGAGACCGGCAAGACCTTCGTCCGCACCGACGCGGTGGGATCGGGCATGCGGCCAGCGCTCAGCCCGGACGGCAAGTGGCTGGTGTACGCCACGCGCCGCGACTCGCTCACGGCGCTGCGCCTGCGTGATCTCGTCACGGGCGACGAACGGTGGCTGGCGCCCAGCGTGCAGCGCGACGATCAGGAATCGCGCTACAGTCGCGATCTGCTCCCGCCCTTCTCGTTCACACCGGACAGTCGCGCGATCGTGCTGGCGCATCACGGAAAGATCTGGCGCATCGACGTGGCCGATGGCCGGCAGACGATGATTCCCTTCACCGCCGACGTGGACCAGATGATCGGCGGCGCCATCGCGATCGATTTTCCGTACGACGATTCGATGCTCGTGGCACGGCAGATCCGCAACGCGACCTCGTCGCCCGACGGCCGGCAGCTCGCGTTCAGTGCGCTCGACAAGCTCTGGACGCTCGATCTCGCCTCATGTGCCGTGTCGCCGGCGAACATCGCGCCTGCGTCGCGCTGCACGCCGCGGCGCGTCACGACATCGCAGAATGTCGGGGAGTTCTCCCCTGCGTGGTCGCCGGATGGCAGGTCGCTCGCGTACGTGACGTGGAACGAACAATCCGGCGGAGACGTGTATCGCGTGCGCATGGAAGGCACGCGTGCCGGCGCGCCCATGCGGCTCAGCACCCAGCCCGGCTTCTACGACAAGCTGGCCTATTCGCGCGATGGTGGGCGCATCGTGGTGGCACGCGGACCGCGCGAGCAGCGGCGCGACCGCGACGAGCTGGGCGGATCGAGTGCAGAGGCGGCCGGAGTGGAGCTGGTGTGGATGCCGGCTGCCGGCGGCGCGGCCACGGTGATCACGCCGGTAACGCGCTACGGCCAGCCGCACATTGGCCCCGACAGTAATCGCGTGTACGTGTACGAGCCGCCGGACGGCCTGGTGTCCATGCGATGGGACGGCACCGATCGCAAGGCGCACCTGCGCATCGGTAGCGCGGTGCCGCCGGCCGGTGGCGCGCCGGCGCCCGGCGCCGACGAGATCCTCCTGTCGCCCGATGGCGAGCGCGCGCTCGTGCAGCTCGGCTCCAACGTTTACGTGGTGGCGTCAGTGCCGATGATCGGCGCCGTCGCGCCGCAGATCTCCCTCGCCGATCCGGCGCGGTCGGCAGTGCCGGTGCGGCGGCTCACGCGCGTGGGCGGCGACTTCGCGCGCTGGAGCGCCGATGGCCGGCAGGTGATCTACTCGCTCGGACGATCCTACTTCACCTATGATGTCCAGCGCGCCGACTCGCTCGTGCGCGACTCTACCTCACGTGCCGATTCCGTGCGCGCGGTGCGCGGCGGGCCCGACTCGTCGGCGCGGGCGCCGGTAGCGGCCGAGGCATCGCGCGCCGCCTACGAGCCGCAGCGCCTCGACGTCAGCATTCGCGTGCCGAAGGACAAGCCGTCCGGCACGGTGGTGCTCCGCGGGGCGCGCATCATCTCCATGAAGGGAGACGAGGTGATTCCATCGGGCGATATCGTGGTGCGCGACAACCGCATCGCCGCGGTCGGCGCCACCGGCAGTGTCGCCATTCCCGCTGATGCGCGCGTCATCGACGTCGCCGGCAAGACCATTCTGCCCGGCTACGTGGACGCGCATGCGCACATGTGGCCCGCCTTCGGCGTGCACCGCTCGCAGCCGTGGGAATACCTGATGAACCTCGCGTACGGCGTCACCACCACGCGCGATCCACAGACGTCCACCACCGACGTGCTCACCTACGGCGATCTCGTGGAGACGGGCGACATCGTCGGCCCGCGCCTGCTCGCCACGGGACCCGGCGTGTTCGCGCGAGACAGCATCCGCAGCCTGGACGACGCGCGCGATGTGCTGCGTCGCTACTCCGAGTTCTACCACACACAGACGATCAAGCAGTACATGGCCGGCGACCGCAAGGTGCGGCAGTGGGTGATCATGGCCGCCCGCGAGCAGGGGCTCGTGCCCACGCTCGAAGGCGGTCTGGACTTCAAGAAGAACCTTACGGAAGCGATGGACGGGTACTCCGGCATCGAGCACACCCTGCCCATCGCGCCGCAGTACAAGGACGCCGTGCAACTCTTCGCGCAGAGCGGCACCACGTGGACGCCGACGCTCGTCGTGCAGTACGGCGGGCCGTGGGCCGAGAACTACTGGTACGAGAACACGAACGTCATCGACGACCCGAAGGTGAACCGGTTCATGCCGCGGCAGGTGCTCGAGGAAAAGACCTTGCGCCGTCCCGGCTGGTGGTCGCCGTCGGCGTACTCGTTCTCGCTGTTCGCCGCGCAGGCGGCGAAAGTCGTCGCGGCGGGCGGGCGCGTCGGCATGGGCAGCCATGGCCAGTTTCAGGGGCTCGGCGCGCACTGGGAAATCTGGAGCATCGCATCGGGCGGCATGCCGCGGCACGACGTGCTGCGCGTCTCCACCATCTTCGGCGCCGATGCCATCGGCATGGGCAAGCAGGTGGGGTCCATCGAACCCGGGAAGCTGGCCGACCTGCAGGTACTCGACGCGAATCCGCTGGACGACATCCGGAACACGAACACGGTGAAGTTCGTGATGAAGAACGGGCGGATGTACGACGCGGCGACGATGGACGAGGTCTGGCCGCGTCAGCGTCCCGCACCCGCGCTGTGGTGGTGGAAGGACGCGGCGCGTACGGCGGAGCGGTAGCGCGAGACGTGGAATCGTGAGCGGCGACCGGCGAGGCTGAGCCGGTCGCCGCGCGATATCTTGAGCGAATGCGTATTCGTTTTCTCGTTCTCTCGCTCGTCTTTCCCCTGGCGCTCGGCGGACAGGCCATTGGCCCGGCGGGCCAGCTGCCTGTGAGTCATGCCGCTCGCACCACGGGCCCCATTCGGCTGGACGGCAAGCTCGACGACGGCGCGTGGGCCGCGGCGCCAGTGACCGACGCCTTCACCCAGATCGATCCGCGCGAGGGCGAGCGGGCGAGCCAGCGCACCGAGGTGCGCGTGCTCTATGACGACGAGGCGCTGTACATCGGTGCCCGCCTGCACGACACCGGGCCCATCATCGCCCGGCTCGGCCGCCGCGACATGCGGCTCGGCGACTCCGACTGGTTTGGCGTCATGCTCGACAGCTATCACGACCATCGCACCGCGTTCGGCTTCGACGTCAACCCCGCCGGCGTGCAGCGCGACGAGGTGAAGACGATCAACGAGGACGACAATTCGTGGGACGCCGTGTGGCGCGTCGCGACGTCGATCGACTCGGGTGGGTGGACCGCGGAGTATCGCATTCCGTTCAATCAGCTTCGCTTTCGGCCCGACAGCGTGCTCACGTGGGGCGTGCAGTTCGAGCGCATCATCGGTCGCAGTCGTGAATACGCCGTCTCGACGTTCATCCCGAAGAGCACGCGCGGAGGCGTGCCCGCCTATGGACATCTCGAGGGGCTGCGGCAGCTCTTACCCGGCGCCCGCCTCGAGATTTTGCCATACACCGTCGCGCGGGCCGAGTACGTGGATCCGGGACCGAACCCGTACCGGACGCGGAGCGAGTACTCGTCGTCCGTCGGCGCCGACCTGCGCTATCGCGTCGCGACCAACCTGACGCTCAACGCCAGCGTCAACCCCGACTTCGGCCAGGTGGAAGTCGATCCCGCCGTGGTGAACCTCGGCGTGTACGAAACTTTTTTCGAGGAGAAACGCCCGCTGTTCCTGGAGGGGAGCGAGATCTTCGACTTCGGCACCGGCAACCTGAGCGGCGGCGACATTTTCTATTCGCGCCGCATCGGGCGTCAGCCCACGCTCGGCACTCCAACGGACCGTGCCGATCGTCCGGGGACGGCGCCCATTCTTGGAGCGGCAAAGCTCACCGGCAAGGTGCGCGGCTGGTCCATCGGGTCGCTCGCCGCGCTCACCGGCCGCGCCGACGCGCGCTATCTCGACACGAGCGGCGTGAATCGCGAGATCACCGTGGAGCCGCGGACGATGTACCTCGTCGGTCGCGGCCGGCGCGAGCTGAACGGTGGCCGCTCGATGTTCGGCGGCATGGTGACCGGAGTGAGCCGCTCGCTCGACACCGATGTGCTGCGGTCAGCGCTGCGCTCCAGCGCGACGGCGGGCGGGCTGGATTTCCGGCACGAGACGACCGATCGCCAATGGGCCCTTCGCGGAGACGTTGAGTCCAGTCTCATCCGGGGCACGCCGGCGTCGATCGTCGCCGTGCAGCGGGCATCGCGGCACTACTTCCAGCGCCCGGACGCGAATCATCTGGAAGTGGACAGCGCGGCCACCTCGCTGTTCGGCTACGGCATGAGCGCGGCGCTGACGAAGCAGGGCGGGGAGCACTGGCGTGGGGAGGTTGGCGGCGCCATCACCAGCCCCCGTTACGAAGTGAACGATCTCGGCTTCGCGAATCGCACCGACCGGCGCGACGTGCAGCTGAACGTGCGCTACCTCGAGAACAAGCCCGGCGCGTTGCTGCGGCAATCGTCGACGTTCGCGAGCATACGTTCGGAGCACAACTTCGCCGGCGAACCGATTCTCACGCTCTCGAACGTCAACTTCAATGCGCAGACGCTCGGCTACTGGCGCGTGAATACCGGCGTGCGACGTCAGTTCCGCTCGTTCGACGATCGATTGACGCGTGGTGGCCCGCTCGCCATTCGTCCGGCGGTATGGTCGGGCAACGTCAACATCGACACCGACGACCGGCGTCCTGTGACCGGCGAGCTCGATTTTTTCGGTTCGCGCGACGAGGCGGGTGGCTGGAGCTGGCGGGTGGGCACGGAGCTTGGACTCAAGCTCTCGAGTCGATGGACGCTCAGGGTGGAACCGACGTTCTCGCGCGCCTCCGTGTACGCACAGTACGTGACGACGGTGAGTGACCCGTCGTACCTGCCGACCTATGGACGACGGTACCTGTTCGCGCCGCTCTCGCAGACCGAGCTCGGCATCGAGACGCGACTGAACTTCACGTTCGCGCCCGGCCTGACCCTTGAGACGTACGTGCAGCCGCTCATCTCCACTGGGGACTACGGCGACGCGCGGCAGCTGGTCGCGGCGCGCACCTATGACTTCGCACCGTACACCGGCACGATTCCCGGTCTGGACTTCAACGTGCGCTCGCTCCGCGGCAACAGCGTCCTGCGGTGGGAGTGGCGCGAGGGATCCACGCTCTACGTGGCGTGGCAGCAGAGCCGCAACGACGAAGCGGCGTATGGCGACTTCGACTTCCGCCGCGATGGCCGGCGGCTGGCCGATCTTCGGCCCGACAACATCTTCATCGTGAAGATGAACTACTGGATGGCACCCTGATCAAGCGCAGACCGTTCGCCGCGTGCCGGACGGCTCGTTCGCGTGCGGCGAACGGCGTGCGGCGAACGGCGAACGGCGTGCGGCGTGCGGCGCGTCGTGTGGCGAGAGGGGAGCGGGGGTCGGCGGGTCACTCGGAACTGTTCTTGGTCTGATGACCGCGTGCACCCCTGTCGCGTTGCAGTCATCCAACCGCCCCTTCCGAATTCCCGCCGCACGCCGGACGCCGCACCCCTCACGACGCGCCGTACGCCTCTCGCCGTACGGCCGTTCGCCGTACGGCCGTTCGCCGAACGGCGTCACGGAATGCTGACGTAACTCCGCAAGCGCGCCAGCTCGGTCTTGTCCACGTACTTGCCGATCTCGCGGTCGAACTGCGCGACGTTCTTGTACGGCCGGTACTCCTCGAACTCGTGATGCATCCTCGCGCCGACGCCGGGGATCATCATGATTTCGGCCTTCGTGGCCGTGTTGATGTCGATCGGCTTCCAGACCATGGCGTAGACCTGCTTGCGGGCCGCGGCATCCGTGTGCGCCGCGAGTGCCTTGTCGGCCGCGATCATGTTGGCGTAGGGACGCCCCGCGATGAGCGCGTCCGCGGCGGCGGCGTTCATGCCAGGCACCGCCATGAGCTGTTCGCGTGATGCCGAATTCGGATCGAGCATGCTGCCCGGGGACGCCGACACGGCTCCGGCAGCCGATTCCGTGACCGGTGCCGCCGGCGTCGGCGTGGCGAGCGGGGTGGTGCCCGCGCTGACGGAGTCCGTGCCGTCCGTCTTCTTGTCGGTCGCGCACGCGCCTACCGCAGCGATGAGCAGGGCGGCGGCGAGGATGTCCTGGATGCGTCGGGTCATGTGAGCTCCTGGTCGGGGTGATCGCCACGATCGAGCGCGGGGTGGCGATGGGTGAAGACTAGTCCGAGCAGCCCGAGCTGCGCGAGTGCGCCCGGTGCCAGGGCCGGTGTCGCGCCCCGCAGCACCTTCCAGACGAGGGCGATGCCCGTCAATTCCGGGTCGCGCTCGAGCGCGAACTCGAGATTGCCCTTGAAGTGGAGAATGAATCCCGTGACACCGGCCACGATGCACGCGATCATGATGCCGCGAAAGATCGTGAGTGTCTGCCGCGTGGGGCGCCGCCACACGGTCACGCCACACCCCAGCGTGACCACCAGGAGGATGAGCGGGATCCATTGCCAGAGCTTTTCGTAGTGCTCCAGCAGGATCAACTCGGCCAAAAGACCAACGGCACCGAGGAGCAGGAGCGCGAGCAGCAGGTCGCGGAGCGCGGGTGATGCACGGTGCGGAATA
>JANLTI010000175.1:0-3326 GCA_031362845.1 Gemmatimonadaceae bacterium
CAGTCCGCTCCCGTCGCGCACGGCGAATCCGTCGGCCGCCGCACCCCACGCCAGCAACTGCCGGCTCACCACCTGCTGTGCGCTGTCTGCTCGGCCCACGCCGGTCTTCGCCAGCGCAAGCGTCTTGAACAGCAGTTCGCCGATCTGGTTCTGCGACGGCTTCTCGAAGAAGGGCAGGATGTCGCGCAGTGGCGGCGACCACATGCCGGCGAGCGAGTCGAGCCTCGCGCTGCTGTCCGCTGTCGCGCCGTCAACGACGATACCGCTCGCACGCAATCCCTCTGTGAGCGCCGCAACGTACGCCGCCGTCTGGTCGCGGAAGGTCAGCTCATTGACGACGCTGTCGCCCACGGCGAGCGTGCCTGCCACCAGCACGCCGGCATGCGATGAATCCTGGCCCATCGTGATCCGCGGCAGTGCCGCGATGGAATCCGCCGCGCTCGCACCAGCCGCCGCGCGCGCCACCGTGCGCGCCCGCACGATCAGGCGGGGATACGTGGCCGCGGGCCGCGTCACCACGCGTACAGTGTCGCCCGGCCGCTCACCCGCATACACGGCGATCTCGCTGAAGCCCTCGTTGAAGTACAGCGCGTCCACGCCGGCCGAGTAGGCGTCATCGAGATCGTCGTGCGCCCAGCCGAATCCCAGCGGCGAATCGGTGAACGGCGACGGCGCGCCGACGATCCGCCCGCGCACTCGCGTGATGCCACGCGCCCGCAGCGAATCGCCGAGCGCGCGCAGCGGCGCCATCGCGTCGCCGCGCATGTGCGCGCTGATCGATGGGTCGCCCGAACCGCGCACGACGAGATCGCCCTCGAGCACGCCGTTGCGCACCGGGCCGCGCGCCAGGAGCGTCGTCGGCCATCGATAGTCCGGCCCGAGCTGCGCGAGCGCCGTGGCGCCGGTGAGCAGCTTCTGGTTCGACGCCGGCATGAACAGCTTGTCGGCATTGCGCGCGTAGAGCGTCTCGGCGCGCACCGGATCCACGATCAGTACGCCCCAGTGCATGCTGCGGAACTCCGGCGCGTCGATGGCCGAGTCGAGAAATTGGCGCAGCGACGCGCGCTCGTCGGGCGCGCGCGCGGGCGCTGGCACCGATGAGGCCAAGCGCGGTGTGCAGCCGGCGGCGGCGGACAGCAGGAGAAGCGGCAACAGACTGCGTACGACGGACATGGATTCCGGTGAAACGGGCGATCGTGAGCCGGCGGCGCGCGAATCGGAGAAAGATGATCGCCGTGCGACGCAGCGTCGAGCGTCGGCGGCCGTCAGTCGTCGAGCGTTCCGCCCAGCGCAGCGAGCCGTTCGGGCGTGTCGACGCTCGTGAAGAGTCTCGACGCATCGCCCAACCGTGCGAGCTCATCCTCGCCGAACACGACGGCATGTGAGAGCGCCTCGACCAGCGCCCCCGCACGTCGCTCCCCGCCGTGGAGCAGCGCGCGACATGGCGCGAGCGCCTCCGCGCCATACCAGGCGCACAGGGGTTCCACTCGCGCACTCGCGCCATGGACGGGCACCACCGCGCTCGCGCCGCGCTCGCCGCGCGCTCGCAACTCGCCCAGCAGGGCCGGCGTCACGAACGGCATGTCCCAGGCGACGACCAGCACCGCCGCGCCACCGGCCGCGTGGAGCGCAGCCGCGATGCCGGCGCGCGGTCCAAGGCCGGGCGTCTCATCGGCGACGAGACGCGCGCCGGGAAACCATCGCGGCGCCGCGGGATCGTTCGCGACGATGAATTGCGTCGCCGTCACGGCGCGAAGCGCGCTCAGTACATGATCGGCGATCCTGCGGCCACCCAGCATCGCGAGACCCTTGGGGCGTCCCGCGAAACGACGTGCGGCGCCTCCCGCCAGAAGCACTCCCACGGTAGAGCCATCGGCACCGCCGCTGCTCAGATGCGCAGCCCGCGTTGCTCGGCCGCCAGGTCCAGCTCAGTGGTGAGCGCGCGCTCCACGATGAGCGACTCGAGGCCGCGCCGCGGTCGCTCCTTGAGAAATCGTCCGCACGCGTTGCACATCACCAGGTCATAGTCCAGCTCCGGATTGCCGATGCGGGCGATGGCGGGCGAGTCGTCGGTGTCGCACCCGAGACATCCCTCGCGGCGCGCGCGCCACTGCGCATCGCACCGCGCACACACCAGCGTGCGCTCGGTGCCGCGCTCCACCAGCGCGATGTCCGGCGCGCCGCCGCAGCAGGGACACACGGTCCGCGTCCAGTTGTCCCACGCCGCCGGCGGGCCAACGCGCTCGGTGGCCGCACGCAACACGGCATTGCCCACGACGATGGCGGCCTGCCGCCCCGCGCGCCGGCGCGGGTCGCGCGGTGTGCGGTCGCCAGTGAACCAGCCGCTCACCAGCTCATCGACGTCGAGCTCTCCGTCCAGCAGCGCGCGCCGGTCATCGTTGGACACGAAGCCGGCCAGCTCGAAGGCGTCGAGGACACGGACGAACGACGGATGCAGGTCGCCGCACGACTGGAGAATGCGCAGGGCCTCGTATCCCACCTGTCCATTGCGAATCCGTCGCGTCGCATCCTCCAAGTCCACGGCGGGCACGAAGTGCTTCAACAGCTCGGCGTGAACCCGAAGCACGGGCCCGTACTGCTCGGCCATCGTGCTGCGAACGGTTGCGGGACGGGCAGGCGATCCAGTGGGCACGAAAACTCCGGCATGGCGAACGCTCCCGCGGACCCCATTGCCCGCGGCGCACTCCGCGCCCTAGCACGACCGAGCGACGCCGAACGTCACGACACGGACTCAGTCCGGTTCGTACGTGGCGCTGAGGGTCGCATCTTCGGCCACCGTCACCCGCGTCACGACGGCCGCGCCGCCGAGGGCCGCCTGCACGCGCTCGGCAATGAACCGGGCCAGATTCTCGCCGGTCGGAATCAGCGAGCCGTCTGCGAACTCGGGCACGTCGAGATTGATGTTTGCGTGATCGAACCGGTCACGCACCTCGCGCTGGAGCACGGTGTCGAGCACTCCGAGGTCGACGACGAATCCGGTCACATCGGACACCGCCCCGCTGACGGTCACGTCGCAGAGATAGCTGTGGCCATGATAGTTGGGACGCGCGCAGAGGCCGAAGGTCGCCGCGTTGCGCTCCTCGCTCCACGCCGCGACCCGGTAGCGATGGGCCGCGGCGAACGCGATGCGACGGGTGAGGCTGGTGGGCATCGCGCGGTCAGGCCAAGACGGTCAGTGCTGCCCGCCCATGTCCTCGGGGCGCGCATCGCTGCCGCTCATGCCCTCGGGCGTCGGCGAATCGGGTGGATTCCATGTGAGCCCCTCGTCCATCACCTGCTGGTAGTTGGAGGTGCCGTCGAGATCG
>JANLTI010000182.1:0-10494 GCA_031362845.1 Gemmatimonadaceae bacterium
GTACGCCGGGGGCGGGCGGTTGGACCGGGGGGGCCGGGCGTGAGTCCGCCGGGCCCCCCGTGTCGTTCATGTGATGCGGCGCGGCCCTTCGTGCGCGCGCGAGCGCGGTCTCTCGCCAGTGCATCGACGACATGTGATTAGATATTCGGTACCGAGGCTGCGCCCCCGAGACGCACCCGGCTCCCGCGAGACCGCATGTCCAGTCACCATCCGTCGCCACGTACACCGCCAGCGCCGCCAGTCGCTCGCGCCCTCGACGCGATCCTCAAGCCGCGGACGATCGCTGTCGTCGGCGCATCGCGGACCCCCAACACGATCGGCCATCAGATCGTCGCCAACCTGGTGGATCGGCGGTTCACCGGCGCGGTGTATCCGGTGAATCCCAAGGCCGGTGCGGTGCATGCGCTGCCCGCCTGGGCGAGCATCTCGGCCATCCCTGCGGACATCGACGTCGCCGTCATCGCGGTGCCGAAGGAACGCGTGATCGACGTGGCCGAGGAGTGCGGCGCGCGGGGCGTGAAGGGGCTCGTGGTGATCTCCGCTGGATTCCGCGAGGTGGGTGGAGCAGGCGTGGAGCGCGAGCGACAGCTCCTCGAGGTGGTACGGCGTCACGGGATGCGCATGGTCGGCCCGAACTGCATGGGGATGATCAACACCGATCCCGCATACTCCATGAACGCGACGTTCGTCCGGCCGATGCCGCCCTTCGGACCCGCGGCATTCGTGTCCCAGTCCGGGGCCATCGGCGCCAACGTGCTCGATTACGCGACCGAGTACGGCATCGGCATCGCGCAGTTCGTCTCGATGGGGAACAAGCCCGACGTCAGCGGCAACGACGTGGTGCTGCAGTGGGAGCACGATCCACAGATCGGAGTGATCCTCATGTACGTCGAGAACTTCGGGAACCCGCGCCGGTTCCTGGAGATCGCCTCGCGCGTGACGCGCACCAAGCCCATCATCGTCGTGAAGGCAGGGCGCTCGTCCGTCGGCGCACAGGCGGCGGCGTCGCACACCGGCGCGCTCGCCGCGAGCGACAGTGCCGTCGAGGCGCTGATGCAGCAGGCCGGTGTCCTGCGTGCAGCGTCCATCGAAGAGCTCTTCGACATGGCGATGGCCTTCTCGGTGCTCAAGCCTCCGCGCGGACGTCGCACCGCGGTCGTCACCAACTCCGGCGGACCGGGGGTGCTCGCCGCCGACGCGCTCGAGGAGCATGGGCTCGACCTCGTGGAGTTCCGGCCGGAAACCGTGGCGCGCATCGCGCCGCTCTTCCCCGCGGAGGCGTCCATCCGCAACCCGCTCGACATGATCGCGTCGGCAGACGCCGCGGGCTACCGCATCGCGCTCGACGCCGTCCTCGCCGATGCGGATGTCGATGCGGTCGTGGCGATCTTCACCCCGCCGCTCGGCGTGCGCACCGCCGACGTGTCAGAGGCGATCGGCGCAGTGGCGGTGATGCACCCGGACAAACCCGTGCTGACCGTGCTCATGGGGCTCGAAGGACTGCCGCAAGGAAAGCGGGAGCTGCAGGAGGCCGGTGTTCCGGCGTACATCTTCCCGGAGTCGGCCGCTCGCGCGCTCGGCGCCCTCGTGCGCCATGGCGCGCGAGCCGCGCGCCCGGCTCGCGACGTACCCAGCGGCGCCACGCTCGGCGTCGACACGGAGAGGGTTCGCGCAGTCATCGATGCGGTGCTGGCGCGGGGCGAACGGAAGCTCAGCGAGCTCGACGCACTGGCGGTGGTCGAGGCGTATGGAATCCCCACGGTTGGCGCGCGAGTCGCGCGGACGGCGGAGGACGCCGCCGCGTATGCGGATGCCTTCGGCGGCGGACCCGTGGTGCTCAAGATCGTCTCGCCGGATGTGATCCACAAAACCGATGTTGGTGGCGTGCGGCTTGGTCTTGTTGGCGCGGTTGCGGTGCAGCAGGCGTTTGGCGAGATGGTGGCACGCGTGCGTCACGCGGTTCCGGATGCCCGCATCGACGGGGTGCTCGTCCAGCGCCAACTGTCCGCTGGCCGAGAGCTCATCGCCGGCATCTCCCGCCAACCGGGCTTCGGCGCGCTCGTGATGGTGGGGCTGGGTGGCGTGCTCGTCGAGGTACTGCGCGACGTGAGCTTTCGGCTCGCGCCTATCGACGCGCAGGAAGCGGCCGACATGCTCGCGGGCCTGCGGGGCGCCCGGCTCCTCGACGCCCTGCGCGGAATGCCGGCGGCGGACCGCGCGCAGCTAGCGGAGGTGCTGGTGCGCGTCGCGCGCCTCGGGGCCGACTTCCCGCAGATCGAGGAGCTGGACATCAACCCGCTCCTGATTGCGGGCAACAGTGGCGTTGCGGTCGACGCGCGTGTGCTCCTGGGTGACGGGCGAGCGTGAACCGCTCTGGACGGGGGCCGGGCTCCGAACGATGATAGACCTCCCGTCATCCCGGACTCCCATGACTGACCGCAGAGCGTTCGTCGCGTCCATGCTCGGCGCCACCGTCGCGCTCCCGACGTTCCGCCCCGACGCCGTCCGCCGCCTGTTCGACGCGAGCGCCATTGCCGGCGCTCGCGCACCCGGTGCGACGTCCGACGACGAGTCCTACTGGGGCGAGATCCAGCGCGCGTTCGACATCGACCGCACGATGGTGAACCTCAACAACGGAGGGTGCTCGCCGGCGCCGACGCACGTGCTGGAGCAGATGATCCGTGACATCCGCTTCTCCAATGAGCTGCCGGTGGATCACATGTGGCGCGTTCTCGAGCCGCGCATCGAGTCGGTCCGCCGGGATCTCGCGGCGGAGTTCGGGTGTGACCCCGAGGAGATGGCGATCACGCGCAATGCGTCCGAGGCCAACGAGATCATGATCTTCGGCACCGACCTCGCCCGCGGCGACGAGGTCGTGATGACGACGCAGAACTACCCGCGCATGCAGAACGCGTGGCGCCAGCGCGAGCGCCGCGAGGGCATCGTGCTCAAGCGTGTGAAGATCGAGACGCCCGTCGCGAGCGACGCGTCGTTCGTCGGCCAGATTGCCGCCGCGATCACGCCGCGCACGAAGGTGATCGAGATCATGCACATCAGCTTCCAGACCGGCTACATCGCGCCGGTGCGCGAGATCGTCGAGCTGGCGCGGCCGCGCGGCATCCGCGTATTCGTGGACGGTGCGCATGCGTTCGCGCACTTTCCGTTCACGCGCGACGAGCTGGGGTGCGACTACTACGGCACGAGTCTCCACAAGTGGTTGCACGCGCCCATCGGCACCGGCTTCCTCTACGTGCGACGCGACCAGATCAAGTCGCTCTGGCCCCTGATGGCCGGCTCGGTGGAACAGGAGAACGACATCAGGAAGTACGAGGAGATCGGCACACATCCGGCCGCGAACCACAACGCCATCTCGGTCGCCGTCGCTTTCCACCGATCCATCGGCGCGGAGCGGAAGATCGCGCGCCTGCGCTGGCTCCGTGACCGCTGGGCGAAGCAGGTGCTGGCGTCGAGCGACCGCGCGCGCATGCTGACGCGCATCGGTCCCAACGAGAGCGGGGCGATCGGCGTGCTGGCCATCGACGGAATGGACATGGCGAAGCTCGGGAGCTGGCTGCTCGACAAGCATCGCATCGTCACCACGCCGCTCGTGAGCGACGAGTTCCAGGGACTGCGCATCACGCCCAACGTGTACACCACCGTGACCGAGGTGGACCTGTTCGCCGAGCGGATCGGGCAGGCAATTCGGCGCGGGATGGCGTAGGGGCGGACGCCTCTCGCCGCACGCCTCTCGCCTCTCGCCTCTCGCCGTACGCGTGGTGACGGCCGTGCGGCGAACGGCGTGCGGCGCGTCGGTTTGGCGAGAGGCGAACGGCGTGCGGCGGGGGAAGCGGAACTGGTCTGTTGGTCTGATGACGGCGTGAACTCGGTTGCGTGCCCTCATCCAGCCGCCCCTTCCGAATTCCCGCCGCACGCCGGACGCCGCACCCCACACGACGCGCCGGACGCCTCTCGCCGTACGCGCGATACGCGCGGTGACGGCCGTACGGCGTGCGGCGCCGTCACCCTTGATGCCGCGCCGCGCCCGCACCGCGTATATTTTGCCGAGCACTCCCTCTCCCCAGGCCAATGCGTTTCGTCGTTCGCGCGCTTCGCGCCGTCTTCGTCGTCTCTGCCGTTCACGCCGCGCGGCTCCCTGCGCAGACCATCGCTCCTTCCGACTCGGTGCCCGGCGCGCAGCTCGCGACGGGCGCGCGCGCCCTGCGGGCGCACCAGGTCGAGCGCTCCATCGTCGTGGACGGCCGGCTCGACGAAGCCGAGTGGCAGGCTGCGCCAGTGGCCGGCAACTTCGTGCAGAGCGAGCCCCGTAGCGGTGAGGCCGCGACCGAGGCCACCGAGGTGCGGGTGTTGTATGACGCCGAACGGCTCTACATCGGCGCGTATCTGCACGATCGCGCGCCGGGCGACATCGTCGTCAACGACATCCGGAAGGATTTCAATCCGGACCAGCAGGATGACTTCGAGGTCATTCTCGACACGTTTCACGACCGTCGCAACGGGTACGTCTTCATCACGAACGTCGCTGGCGCTCGGGCCGACCGGCAGGTGGCCAACGAGGGGCGCGAGATCAATACGAGCTGGGACGCGGTGTGGACGGTGAAGACGCACCGCGTGAGCGACGGATGGGTGGTGGAGATGGCGATCCCGTTCCGCACGCTGCGCTTCGATTTCGCGCGGGCGGAGAACTGGGGGATCAATTTCTCGCGACGCATCCGTCGGCGGAACGAGGTGAGCTTCTGGGCGCCGGTGCCGCGCGCGTACACGCTGGCGCGCGTGTCGCTGGCCGGCGAGCTCACGGGCATCGCCCACTCGGGCACGGCGCGCGACCTCCGCGTGAAGCCGTATGTCGCCGGGCGCGCGATCCGCGAGACCGGCGGTGTGCAGACCGGCTCCACGGGCGACGCGGGACTCGACGTCAAGTACGGTGTCACGCCATCGCTCACCCTCGACCTCACGGTGAATCCGGACTTCGCCCAGGCGGAGGCGGACGAGCAGCAGGTGAACCTGACGCAGTTCAGCCAGTTCTTTCCCGAGAAGCGCGAGTTCTTCCTGGAGAATTCGGGGATCTTCTACGTCGGCGATGCGGCGCGGAACAATCGCGTCAATCTCGCGCCGACGCCGGACGAGGACATGCTGCTGTTCTTCAGTCGCCGCGTGGGCTTGTCGAGCGATGGACGCGACGTGTCCATTCCGGCCGGTTTGCGGCTCACCGGGAGTGCGGCCGGCTTCACCCTGGGGGCGCTGTCCATGCGCACCCAGTCCACCGCGACCACGCCCGCGAGCCAGTACTCGGTGCTCCGCCTGCGGCGCAACCTCTTCGCCGGCTCCGATGTCGGCATCATCGCACTCGACCGTGAAGGGGTCGGCGCACTCGCGAACTGGAACCGGCTCCTTGGGGTGGACGCGAACTTCCGCCTGCCGGGCGACTGGGACTGGAACAGCTACGGCGTCGGCAGCCGGAAGCCGGGCAAGAGCGGCGGGCAGTACACCTACCGCAGCTCGATCGCGCACGAGGGCAACTTCGTCCACGTGAAGGCCGGCGTGCTCGAGATCGGCTCGGGCTTTTCCGACGACATCGGCTACTTCCGCCGGACGGACACGCGCAAGTACATCCTCGACTTCGGCGTCCGTCCGCGCCCGAAGTGGCTCGGCAGCATCGGCGTGCGCGAGATGCATCCGCACGTGACATGGAACTACTACGAGAATCTGCGCGGCGAGATGACCGCGAAAAACCTGCACACCGGCTACTCGTTCTTCCTCAGCGACGGCGGGTTCGCCGAGCTGTCGGTGAATCCGAACTTCCAGCGCATCGACTCGCCGTTCACGATCAATCGCTCCATCGCGCCGATTCCCGCGGGCAGCTATGGGTGGACGGAGTACCAGCTTCGCGGCGGCACGAATGCGAGCCGCCCGCTCTCGGCGACATACACCTTCATCACCGGCGGGCTGTGGAGCGGGCGGCAGCGCACGCAGCAGGTGGCCGTGACGGCCCGTCCCTCCGAGAAGCTCGGCACGACACTCGGTGTGTCACACACCGAGGCGACGCTGGATCTGCCGGCCGCCAGCTTCGAGGCGCTGCTCTGGACGGCGCGCGCCAACTACTCATTCACGACGAACATGTTCTTCGACGCGCTCACGCAGTACGACCCGCGCCAGCACCTGTTCAACGCCAATCTGCGCTTCAACGTCATCCATCGGCCGTTGAGCGACCTGTTCATCGTGCTCAATCAGCAGCGCATCACCACCCCGGATGCGCCGGCCAGCGGATTCGGCGTGATCGTGAAGTTCACCCAGATGTTGTCGATGTAGCGAGGACGCCGCGCGCCGCGCGGACGCCCGCTCAGTACCGCCAGCTCTGGACGTCGGCCCCAGCCGGCGCCGTCATCAGCATGCGCTCGACGGCCCATGGCAGCACCATCTGCGGATACCGAAGCCGCGAGTACGCGTTCGAGCGGGTGTGATCGCCGTTCCAGCAATGCTCGGCACGGTCGCCATAGTCGATCACCGCGTCGGCCGCTGGCGTCGCCGATCTCAGAAACTGCTCGACGAGGTAGACGGCATTGTTGAGGTAGTAGTTGTCCATGTCGCCCACATAAATGCGCAGCTTGCCGCGCAGCTTGGGTCCGAGCGTCGCCCAGTCGCGCTTGAGGATGTGCGACAGGTCGTAATGCTCCCGCCAGTACTCGGCCACGCTGCGATCGATGGTGCCGGTGCGCTTGTCCCAGATCGGTTTCGGATAGCCGTTGGCGCCCACGGGAGAGTAGACCGATTCCCAGACGTCCCACTGATCGCCCGAGCGGCTGTTGGTGCCCAGCGCAAGCTCGCGGTGATTGCTCTGCTCGAGCGTGGTGCTGATGTGGCCGAGGTAGTTTCGCTGGCCGGGCCGCGCGACGCGCTTGAACGGGCCAGCGGCGTAGTAGGCGTTCGTGTCCTTGTAGATGTCGACGACGGTGTAGGCGCGAAAGTCGATGGGATCGGGGCAGGCGACCCACGCGCCGTTGTACGCGTCGGGGTAGAACATCTGGACCGCCATCGCCTCCCATCCGCCCGTCGACCCACCGAACGTGAAGCGCGCCCACCCCTGTCCGATGCCGCGGAAGCGCCGCTCGATCTCGGGGATCAGCTCATACTGGATGGCGTCACCGTACGGGCCATTGTTGGCCGAGTTGACCGCGTACGAATCGTCGTAGTAGGGCGTGGGATGCTGGATTTCCACGAGCAGCGCGCGCGGAAAACCGGGGCCAGTCCAGTCCTTGTAGAACTGGTGGGATAGCTCCTGCTGGATGCGATTGTAGCCGCGCAGATCGAACCGTGCGCTGTAATCGGGCGCGAGGGAGGCATCCGGGGGAGTTTCCCGAAACTCCATCTCGGCGGGGAAGTGTCCGTGGTTCACGACAAGCGGATAGCGCGCATCGGGATGTGCGTCGAACCCCTCGGGCAGGAGGACCCACGCCGCGAGGTGCACGTCGCGCCCCCAGAACTTCGAGAGGCGCTCGCTGCGCATCTTCACATACTTGACGTACTTCGTCTGCTTCGTCGCGAAGTCCGCGACCGCGGGAATCTCCTGGTCCAGCACGAGCGCGATCGGCGCGCCAGTGCTCACGCCGTCGTGCACGACGCTTCGCACGGCCGAATAGAGGTTGCCCGGCTTGGCGCTCCATTGCTGCCCCTCACCGCGGTCCGGCGGCAGCTTCACCGTATGTCCGTCACTGCGCCGAAAGGTCTCGTAGCGATTCACGAGTGCCTGCACCCGGTACCGTCCGCGCGGAAGCTGCGAGAGCGACGGCAGCGGTGCACCGAACGCGGTCGCGTCGACGATGCGCGTCTCGCCGGGCCGCCAACCGTCCACATCCACGCCGAAGAGCTGCGCCGTGTTCACGTTGTCACTCACCTGCTTGCGCGGTTCGCCAGCGGTGTCGGCCGAGATGATGACGAGCAGTCGGCCATCGATGGGCGCGGCACTTCGCGCGGTGGGAAAGGTGATGGCGAAGCGGAGTGACGGGGCGGGCTGCTGCGCCGATACCTCGTGGCCGCGCAGCACCAGTGCGGCGGCGAGCAGGATCGTGAACGACTGCGAACGTGGAATCGAGGCGTAATGCATGGCGGCGCCGGAGTGTGGGGAGCGCGCCGGCCGCGCAATGTCGGCCGGCGTGGCAGGGCCTAGTAGTGCGTGATGTTCAGGCGCAGATCGTACGGCGTCTTGCAGTCCACGCTCGTCGCCGACGGTGCAGCGAGTGGTCCTTCGAACGCGCTCGTCACCATCCAGCTCATGACGGCCGTGCCGCCATTCAGCGCCGCGTTCACCGAACCGGTGACGTCCACGGTGAAGGTGGCGCCCCCCGTGCCGCTCGCGAGGGTGGACGTCGGATTGCTCGCGCCGGCGAGTGTGCCCGACGACCATGGCATCGGGAAGGTGAACACCGTGTTGGTCGCCACGGGGAACGGCGTCGGCGGCGGCAGCTGGATGAGCGAACCGGCCGAGCTGAATTGCGGAACGTTGCCCGCGGTGGCGGGACCGAACCGCTGCAGCGTGCCAGCGCCTCCGGTGAAGGCGATGCACGCCGGATGCGCGCCGACTCCCGCCGGTAAGGCGCGTTGAGTGACGATCAGGTCGGCGTGCGTGACGAGCCCCTTCAGGTTGCTGACCGACGCCATGTTGAACGTCGTCACCGCCCGGTAGGTGTCGAGGCGCGTGGTGGTGCACCCGTCGGTGGTGTTGCGCCAGATCTCGAAGCCGGCGATGGCGAAGAGACGATTGGTGGGCGGTTGCGCGTTCCAGAATCCCGCCACATCCGGCGCGGGCGGCGTCGCCGGCGTGCAGGTGTTCGACACGTCGACGAGGCCGCTCGTCTTCACGAAAGTCCCCGTCGACCGGCCGACCAGCGTCGTGGTGGGCGATCCGACGGATCCGGGCGCGCAGGCGGCGATGGACAGGGCGAGTACACCGGCGCAGATGATCATCGCAGCGGTGCAAACAGATGAACGCATGACTTCTCCCGCGAGTGGGTGACTGGTGGGACCATTCGCACGACAGCGCGTGAGAGTGCACCCATATTGGAGCGATGTCCAGTCCGTGCAGCGCAGAGGTGACCCGTTCCGGAGGCAGTCATGCGATCCACCGTTCGTTCAGTTCGTTCTGCTGCGACTCTCGTGAGTGCGATGTGTGTGACAACGATCGTGTGGGCGTGCGTTCCGGGTCCCGCCGTGGTGCCGATCGTCACCTCGGTGGGCCACTCGGTGGGAACGGTGGTGCAGGTCAGTGGAGTGGTCGACGACAACCCCGATTGCGGAGTGGCGTCGCCCGCGTCGCCCGATCCGCAGACCTGGTTCAACCTGCTTCCGCCGGTCAACCGCACATTTCCCTTCGTGGGATATCAGCTCTGGCGGAACACGAGCGGAACGTGTCGCAGCTCGAGAAGGGATTCCTACCGGGCGCTCGCGACGTTCAACATGGCATCGGTCAGCCAGTTGCGGGGATTGGTGACGAAGGCCGAACTCATCGTCGCGACGCGCGCGCTGCCGAGCGGCGTCGGGGCGGAGCCGTCGTGCGTGGCGATGATCGGCGGTGCGGAGTCGCTGGCGCGATTCGGGCCGAACGTCGGCGCACTCCCGGTCTCGGGCGCCGGAATGATCACCGTCATACCTCCGTCGCTTCCGGGGCCGCCGACCGGCAATCTCCGCATTCTCCTTCCCTCCGGTCCGTTTCCGAGCGGCAATACCGTGTTCACGATGACGCGGCCGTGGACGGCGGGCGCGATCGCAGGGGCGACATCCACCACCACCACACTGGCGAGTGGAACTGGCGGCGCGACCTTCAGCGTCGACGTCACCAACGCGGCGGTGTCAGCACTGAACGGCGGGATGCCGACGCTGTCCTGGATGCTGACGGGTGCAGTGGAAGGCCCGTTCGTGTCCCCGACGATGTTGAACGTCGACTGCCGTACCTCGTACGGCTTCGATCTTCGCCTGACGCACCTGTAGCAGCGGCGCCGCAGTCATCGGCTGCCAGCGAGCGCGCTCGCCGGTTCGGCTTCGACAGGGAGCCGGCTGGCGTGCACAGCGTGACCCGAGCGGGAACTGCCGCGGCATCCGGTTGCTATGGCCTGCGTGAGCGCGAGTCATCGCGGCTCCAGCAGGCCAACCATTCCTACTCAGGAGTTGCCCATGTTCTCTCGACTTGCGCTGATGACAGTCGTGTGCACGTGCATCGCTACCGGCGCGCAGGCGCAGTCGGCGATGTCAGGCTCGATGTCCCGCGACACCGCCATGCAGGCGCCGGCGGCGAGAGCCGTGAAGGCCGACACGAAGCGCGCGGCGGCGAAGCGGCGCGCGATGAAGGGTGATGCGATGAAGGGTGATGCGATGAAGGGTGATGCGATGAAGGGTGATGCGATGAAGGGTGATGCGATGAAGGGTGATGCGATGAAGGGTGATGCGATGAAGGGCGATGCGATGAAGGGTGATGCGATGAAGGGC
>JANLTI010000227.1:0-10815 GCA_031362845.1 Gemmatimonadaceae bacterium
AGGGTGATGCGATGAAGGGTGATGCGATGAAGGGTGATGCGATGAAGGGTGATGCGATGAAGGGTGATGCGATGAAGGGTGATGCGATGAAGGGCGATGCGATGAAGGGCGATGCGATGAAGGGTGATGCGATGAAGGGCGATGCGATGAAGGGTGATGCGATGAAGGGTGATGCGATGAAAGGCGATGCGATGAAAGGCGATGCGATGAAGGGGATGAAAGCGAAGGACGGCACGACGAAGAAGCCGCGCTGATTCTCTCGCGGACGACGCGGCGTCTGTCACCGCGCGGCACTGGCGCCGCGGTCCAGCACGCCGATCGTCGCCTGCGACGCACCCCGCACGCCCCGCAGCCGCGCGGACACCTGCTCTGCCCGAGCCAGCACGCGCAGTGCGTTTCGGTTGGCCAGCTTCGCGAGGTCGGCATCGCTCCAGCCGCGATGCACCAGCTCGGCGAACAGGTTGGGATACGTGGAGACGTCCTCGAGTCCCACGACATTCTCGGTGATGCCGTCGAAGTCGCCGCCGAGTCCCACGTGATCGACGCCAGCGACGCGACGGACGTGCTCGATCTGATCGGCTACATCCGAGATGGTCGCGGCGGGCCGGGGGTGCGCTGCACGCCACGCGACGAGGTCCGCCCGCACCGCGGCGCTGTCGCTCCCGCGCTGCCGGAGCGACGACGCAATGAATGCCTGCAGCGAATCGTCGTGCGCCTTCACGGCAGCGGACACGAACACGGTGACGAACGGCACCATCACCACGCCCCCGTTCTTCGGCAGGCGCGCGAGGATCGAGTCGGGCACGTTACGTGGATGATTCACGAGCGCGCGCGCGCCCGAGTGCGAGAAGATCACGGGAGCGGACGCCTCGTCGAGGGCGTCGCTCATGGTGCCGGGTGACACGTGCGAGAGATCCACGAGCATCCCGAGCCGGTTCATCTCGCGCACCACCTCACGACCGAACGCGGTGAGTCCGCCATGCCGCGCGCTGTCCTGCGCTGCGTCGGCCCAGTCCAGTGTCACGTTGTGGGTCAGCGTCATGTACCGCGCGCCCAGCTCGTGATACATCCGCAGCGTCTCCAGCGAATTCTCGATCGCGTGTCCGCCTTCGAGCCCGAGCAACGACGCGATGGCACCGCGGCCCATCGCCGCGCGCACCTCCCGCGAGGTCGGCGTCCAGCGGAGTGCGGGGTATCGCGCGATGACGCGGCGCGCGATGTCGATCTGCTCGAGCTGCACCCGGGCGTATCCCGGCAAACTCGTCACCTTGCCATTGGCCGCGTAGATCGCGTCGCCAGGCTCGCCGGGGATGTAGACCGACCAGAACTGCGCGCCGACATGTCCGCGCTTCAACCGCGCGAGGTCGGTCATCCCCGGCGTGCGCGTCCGAAGATCGTATGCCTCCACGTCGCGCGGACGCACGGTGTCCTCGCGAATGCGCCACGGCAGATCGTTGTGCCCGTCCATCACCGGCGACGATCGCAGCACGCGGAGCGCGCGGGCCATGTCGCGCGTGGTCGCGGCGCCGAGTGGCGCCGCGGACTGCCCACGGACGGGAGTGACGCCCACGAGGATCGCCAGTGAGGCGACGAGAGCACGACCACGAGGTGCGAAGCGCACGCGCATGTGACGGGAGAGAGCGGTGATCGAGCGGCGACCGGCGGGAGTGGACGGAGTATACCAGCGTGCGCCGCCGCCGTCGCTACTCCGTTCGCTCGCGTATCAGCATGTCGCGGTAGTGCCGGTACCAGTCGCTCTGGAGTCGCTCCGACGGATCGTGAGCGAGCTTCGCGCGCAGCAGTTCGGGGAAGCGCGGGTGACACGCGAGCACCTGCGCGCGCGTCGCGTGCCGGTGGTAGGTGAGGTAGTAGCTCCCGCCACGTCGGACGGCCATGTCGATGAGCCGACGGAAATGCTCTCCCGACCGCGCGATCCCGCACGGTGTGTGCTCGACGTGCAGGTTGAAGATCACGCAGGCCCACGACTCGCGCGCCCACGCGAGTACGCTCTCGTCGTCACGCTCCACCAACCGGATGGTGCCGTAGACGAGATCCACCCTCTCTCGCCGGAAATCGTCCCGCGCCTCGGCCAGGAAATCCACGAGACGATGCCTGGGGACGTAGATCTCGGTGATCATCTCGCTGCCGGCGTGGGGCGCCTGCATCGCCACGTCGAGCGCGGGATGGTAGTCGTCGAGATAGTCGGCGAGCTGGTGCAGATCGGAATGATACAGCTGGCCCGACGTCGCGAGGTAATGTCGGGAATACGCCTCGAACGCTTCCGTCTTGCGCGTGTGCGCGAGATAGAGGAGCCGCTGCCAGTCGTCGCTGCCGAGCGCGCGCTGGACAGCCGGAATCGGCGTCGCCGGGTCCACCGGTTGGTAGGTGGAGAACACACCGCGGTGGAGGAAGTCATCGGACGACGGATCGATGGCGAACTGGAAGTCGCCATACAGGAAGCCGGCGGCGATGCGCTGCGCAAACGCCTCCATCAATGCATCCGCCGAGAGGAGTTCCACGACCCGGCGCAGTGTGCACCGCGGGACGAGCCGCAGGGTCACGGAGGTGACGACGCCGAACAGGCCGTAGCCACCCACCACGAGCCGGAAGAGATCCGGATGACTGGTGCGACTGACGAGCCGAAGCTCGCCCTCCGGATCCAGCAGGGTAAGTGACTCCACGTCGCCAATGAACGGTCGCATCGCCAGACCGCGGCCATGAATGTTCGCGGCGACCGCGCCGCCGATGCTCAGGCGATCGGCGCCCGTCTGCTTCTGGGCGATGGCCCACGGCGTGACGGCGGAGACTTGCAGACGGCGCAGTTGCGCGATGAGCGCGGGCCACTGCATGCCCGCCTGCACCTCCACACGGCCGCGCACGGGATCGAAGGCGAGGATGTCGTCGAGCCCACGCATGTCCAGCAACACCGCGTCGCTGGCGAACTGCTGCGCGCCCATCGCGTGGCGTCCGCCAGCGATCGCGACCGCACGCCCGTCCCGTGCGGCACCCTGCATCGCGCGCTGAAGGTCACGAACGGTGGTGGGCGCCTCGACCGTCGCCACGCGAGTGGCGTTGAGCCGGGAGTGGACGTCGTTGACGACGATCGCGCTCGCCGGCCGGATTGGTTCGGCGGCGAAAGTGGAGTGTGGGCTGGGGAGAGCGTGCCGGATGCGCATGATGGATCCTCGACGAGGTGACGGGTCGAAGATTCGCGCGCGGCACCCTTGTTCCCCATACGTCCGACGACGCATGGCCGCCTCGGGAATGACGTAGGCCGGCGCCAGGATGACGTAGTCGGCGCGCGCGCCGCGGCGCCGACCGACGCTGCGCTACGCCGCGCGCTCCGGCGCGCCCACGGCGGGCGGTGCGAACCCCATCTGGTGCCGCACCAGCGTCGCATACGTCGGGCAGGTCGACAACAGCTCGTCGTGCTTCCCGCTGCCGATCACGCGCCCCTCGGCAATGACGAGAATGCGGTCGGCGTCGCGCACCGTGTTCAGGCGATGCGCCACGATGAACGTCGTGCGGCCACGACGCAGCGAGCGCAGCGCGTCCTGCACCGCCCGCTCCGATTCCGTGTCCAGCGCCGCCGTCGCCTCGTCGAGCAGCAGCACGGCCGGGTCGACGAGGAACGCCCGCGCGATGGCGATCCGCTGTCGCTGGCCTCCGGACAACGCGCGTCCGCCTTCGCCCACTCGCGTGTCGTAGCCCTTGGCGAGATCGAGAATGAACTCGTGCGCATTCGCGGCCACCGCGGCCGCCACGACCTCGTCGCGAGTCGCGCTCGGCCGGCCGTACGAGATGTTCGCCGCCACCGAGTCGTTGAACAGCACGACATCCTGCGGCACGGCGCCGTACTGCCGGCGCACCGTGGCGATGGACAGCGCGCGGAGATCGCGGCCGTCGATGAGCACGCGGCCGCTCGTCGGATTGTGAATGCGCTGGAGCAGCTGCAGGATAGTCGTCTTGCCACTGCCGGATGGACCGACGAGGGCCACCGTTTCGCCGGCGGGAATGGTGACGTCGAAGTCGTCGAGCGCCTTGTGCCCGCTGCGATGCTCGAAGCTCACCCGTTCGAACCGTATCTCGCTCACGATGGGCGGACATGCAGACGCGCCCGCGATATCCGGTGACTCCTCCTCGGCGTCCAGCACCTGGAACACCGACGTGAGCGCGACGTTCGCCTTGCGCAGGGTGGGGTAGAGGTCGACGAGCTGCTGCACCGGAGCGAACACGCCGCTCACGTAGCCGAGCAGGGCAAGCAGCGAGCCCACCGTGAGTTCGCCGCGCACGACGAGCCATCCGCCAAGGCAGAGCACGACGACACGCGCGGTGAGCTCGGCGATGCCGGCGGCGACCGTGGTGCGCGCGTCGACGTGGACGCCCCGCTGAATGCTGGCGAACGCCCACCGGATGCGCCGCATCAGTCGCTTCTCCTCGTCGCGCTCGCGCGCGAAGGCCCGCACGGTGCCCATGCCGTGCAGACGCTCCGTGTACCCGGACCACAAGCGCTTCCAGAACGCGTGCTGCATCCGTTCGCGGCGGCGTTGCTGTCGCGAGGCCACCGCGGCCACGATGGCCGGCACCGGGAGCAGGCAGAGGATGATCGCCGTGATCGCGCCATCGAGCCGCGCCATGCCCCACGCGGCCAGCGAGACGTACACGATGGTGGGCACGAGCTTGAATGCCATGTCGGTGAACGCGCCCGCCGTCTGCGGCGAGCTGGAATCGATGGCGTAGCGCAGTCCGCCCGTGCCCATCTCCGACTGTGTGCGGGCGGACAGCACGCTCATCTTCGCGGCGACGCGGGAGCGGAGCTGATACTCGAGGTTCAGCCGCACCGCCCACGTGGACGTGGTGACCCATGCCGCGCCAAGGATGCGGCAGGTAAGCACCAGCGCGAACAGCGCGACGCCGGCGACGATGGCCCGCAGCGTGGAGTCGGCGGCGCTGGGCGGCGCGCCGGCGAGCCGGTCGACCACCTGCATCAGCAGCAGGGGTTCGGACGCCGCCGCCGTGGCCACGGCGAGCGAGAGCACGAAGGTGAGGCTCACGCGCCGGATGTTGGGGCGCACGAACAGGTGCATGGCTCGCCGGGCGGGGCCGAGCTGGTCGAGAATCGTCACTGGGGGGCGCACTGGGAGAGGGGTACCCTGTGCAGACGGCTGGTGCGCGGCGGTGGTCACCGCCGCTCCTCCAGTCGGCGGGGCGGCACCCCGCCCGACGGGGCCCGCGCCCGCCCGCGGGCGGCGGACGGCGTTCGCCGGTGCCGCTCATGGCGTTCCGCCGGGTGCCGTCGTATCGTCAAGGACCAGCAGATTCAGTCAAGCGATCCAGTCGAACCATCCACGCACGACTGAGAGGCTTCCATGTCCACACCAGTTCCGCATGGCGACGGCGACGCGCTCACTGCGCTCCCGATTCGCACCCCGCTCGCCGACGAGCACGCGCTGCACGAGGCGTTTCTCGCCGAGTATCCCACGCTTGCCGCTGAGGCCCGAGCCGATCTCGGAGCAGAGGCGGCCGCACTCAGTCCCAAGGTGGTCGAAGGCGCATTCGTGCGCGCCTGGGACGCGCGCGACAAGTTCGAGACGCCGGCGCAGCTTCGGCAGTTTCTCATCGAGGACGTGCATCATGCCTCGGCCCGTGCCCTGAGCCGTCGCGCCGCGGCCCATCGATTCGCCGGCCACGAGGGCGGGGCGACGAAGCATGCGCCGCACCCCACCGACGAAGTCGACATGCAGCAGTCGTGGGCGCACGTGCTCCATGCATTGCGCGGGGAGGCGCATAGTCCGGAGGCGCTGGCGAACGCCGCCGCCCATTCGAGGCACGAGGCCGCCGGGCACATCGCCGTCATCGAGAAAGCGGTACCCATCTGGAAGATCGCGGCGGTGGTGCTCGTCGTGGCGGGCGGGCTGTTCGGCGCCGTGACGCTCATGAACGCCATCGGAGCGGACGCCAAGATCTCGACCGCCGTGAACGCGCCCGATGTCCGCGTGGTATCGGCGCTGCCGGCGCAGATCGGCGTCGTGACGCTCGACGACGGAAGCTCGGTGCGACTGGCGCCGGAATCGAAGCTGTCCATTCCCAAGGGATTCGGGCCGGGCCTTCGCGCCGTGAAGCTCGAGGGCGCGGGCACGTTCACCGTTGCCAAGGGCCAGCCGGATCGGTTCCAGGTGCACAGCGGTGGCGCGGTGGTCATCGCGACGGGAACGGCGTTCACGGTTCGCAGCTACGACAACGAGCCCGCGACGACGGTGGTCGTCCAGGAGGGTACCGTCGACGTGAAGCACGGCGAGCAGACGCAATCGCTGGCGGCAGGCGCCTCGCTGATGATCGCGAAGGGTCAGACCCCCCGAATCGCGACGGCGGCCGAAGCCGACGAGGCAGCCGCGTGGAACACGGGCACACTGGCGGTCGCCAATCGTCCGCTGCGCGAGGTGCTGCCGCAGCTTCGCCGGTGGTACGGCCTCACCGTCAACGTACCGCAGGCGGAGCTGCTCGACCGGGCTGTGTCCTTCCGCGCGTCGCTCGATTCCTCGCGACAGGCCATCCAGGGCATCGAGCAGAGCACCGGCCTGGAGTTCGGATACATCGGTCCGAATATGGTATTCCGCCAGCGAGCGGGTGCTGGCGCGAAGAAGCCGTAGCTTGGGCAGCGGTTCGGCCAGCGAGCCCCTCGCCGCGGTGCGGCGAGGGGCTCGCTGCATGTCGGGCGATCGCGAGCGCGTGCTCCAGCGCTAGCGACGTGCGGGTGTGCGGGTGAGGCGCGGTGACACCAGGGTCCCGATCACCAATGTCGGTATCACCTGAATCGTCTGGATGAGCAGTGCTGCGGCGATTGCCGGGGTTTCCGCGATGCCGAACGATCGTGCGGTCAGCGCGTACACGACCTGAAACACGCCGACGTTGCCTGGTGTGGCGCGTACGAGAAAGCTGATGCCCACGGTGAGCAGCGCAGCGACGGAGCCGGTGAGCGGAATGGGAAGGTGCGCCGCGGTGGCCGCCACGTGATAGGTGGCGACCTGCAGCGCCCACGCCGCGAGCGAGAGGACCATGGCGGCGGTGAGCCGAGGCAGCGAGGCCAGCTCGAAGACACCGGCGGCGAAGCGCACCAGATACGCGTGGATGCGACCGGTGGGATCGGGCCCGTCGGCGCGGTCCCGTACGGTGAGGACCAGCAGGACGAGCAGGATCGACGCGAACGCGACCGTGGCCGGCACGCGCCACCGCACGATCGCCTGCGGGACGTCGAGCAACCACGCTGCGCCAACGAGGAGCAGCAGGTAGCTCACCGCGTCCAGCAGGCGTTCCATCGCCAGGGCCGCGAGGACGCGCGCGCTGGAGACGCCGCTGGCGCGCGACACGAGGAGCACGCGAATGCCCTCGCCCCCCTGCGCGATGAGGAGGTTGTTGAGCGATGCGCCGGCGAACGTGGCGCGGAGTGCGAGGGCGAGCGAGCCGACACCCATCGGACGAAGGAACACCCACCAGCGCACCCCCTTGAGTGACAGCGACGCGAGATTCAGCGCCACGGCGAGCGTCACCAGACGCAGATCCGCCGCGCGCATGGCCGCGACCGCGCCATGCCAGTCCACGTGCCGGGCGAAGAGCAGGAGCAGGGCAACGACGGTAGCGCTTACCGCGAACTGCGCCACGCGTCGACCAAGGCCGGTCATCGGTCGCGGCCGGGCCGCTCCAGCACCGTCATGAACTGCGGCGTGATGAGAAAGTCGAACGCGCTCTCGATGTGCGTGAGTCCGCAGCGCTCGGCGAGTCTCGTGATGCTGCGCGGGGTGAACCTGTGCACGTGCAGCTGGCGCGCGAGCAACGGATTGCCGAAGCCGAGCCAGGCACCCGGCATTGCGTACAGCCCTCGAATCGGCTCTGCCGGATACACCAGCAGGATGCGTCCTCCCGGCATGACGACGCGCCGCATCTCGCGGAGCGCCTCGGCGGCGTCGACGATGTGCTCGATGGCGTGAAAGGAGTAGACCTTGTCGAACTGCGCGTCGTCGTAGCGCAGCGACACCGCGTCCATGCTGCTCAACTGCGGGGCGACGCCGTGGTCGATGGAGCGCGGGTTGACGTCGATGCCGAACGTGGCGGGACAGATCTGCTGGACGCGCCTGGTGAGCCACCCACGCCCGCATCCCACCTCGAGCACGCGATCGCTCGCCCTGGGCGCGAGAAAGCGGACGATGCGGCGAAGATGCCGCTCCGTCTCGATGGGACGATTGAGCATCGCGTAATTCTCGGAATCATACGTCACCGCGGGCAGGGACTGCTCTCCATCCGTCAGCCTCAGGGCGGGTGCCCGCATGGTCGGCATCGCATCAGGCAGGCGTTCGGTCGTGACTGAGTGCATGGTTCCCTCGGCGTAGGCGACACGTGGTCGCGGTATCATTGTCGACCGCAGACGCGGTCCGTACCTTGGGGAAGCTCGTGAGGCGTCGTGACCGCTCCGTGCCCCCGAGCGTGACCTGTGCGTCGCGCTGTCCGCTCGTTCCCCGATTCTCCGCCATGATCGAGCTCCGCACACTTGGCACGCTCGACCTTCGCGGCACGGGCGGCGGGGAGTTGCGGCGCATCCTGCAACAGCCGAAGCGCCTCGCGCTGCTCGTGTACCTCGCCGTCGCGACACCGCGCCGCTTTCATCGGCGCGATGCGCTGCTCGCGAAGTTCTGGCCGGAACTGGACAGCGAGCATGCGCGCGGCGCGTTACGCCGGTCGCTCCACTTCCTGCGTCAGATCGTGGGGGAAAACGTGATCGTGGGGCGCGGTGACGAGGAGATCGGCCTCGAGCCAGGAGCGCTGTGGTGTGACACGACGGCGTTCGAAGCGGCGCTCGCCGCGAACGAGATCGAGCAGGCCATCGCGCTGTACCGGGGCGAGCTGCTCCAGGGGTACTACATCAGCGGGGCCCCCGACTTCGAGCGCTGGCTGGACCACGAGCGTGCGCGCCTCCGCGACCTGGCGACATCCGGTGGATGGGCACTCGCCGAGCGGCTCGTGACGTCACAACCGCACGACGCCGCGCGACTGGCGCGGTGGGTGACGGCGCTCGATCCGCACGACGACGCGACACTGCGTCGCTTCCTGTCGCTCCTTGCCGCGACCGGTGATCGAGCCGGTGCGGTGCGCGCGTTCGACGAGTTCGCGCGCCGGCTTCGCGCCGATTTCGACATCGAGCCATCGCGCGAGGCGAGCGCGCTCATTGCCGCGATCCGGTCCGACGCCGCGCCACTCTCCGTGCCGATTGCTGACGCGCCGCTTCCGGTGTCCGGCGTGAAAGCGGATGGTCCGGTCGCGCGGCCGTTCCCCGCGCCGTCTTCGTCACCGCACGTCGTCGCGGTGCTTCCGTTCGCGGTTCGCGGAAGTCGCGAGCTGTCGTATCTTGGCGAAGGCATGGTGGATCTGCTCTCCACGACGCTCGATGGGGCGGGAGACCTGCGCACGGTGGATCCACGCGCCCTGCTCGCGCATCTCGCGCGCGAGACGCACGAGACACTCGATCCGGTGCAGGCGCGCACGGTCGCTCGCTTCTTCGGCGCCGGTCGCTTCCTGCTCGGCAGCATCGTGCAGGCGGGCGGACGCATCCGGATCGGGGCGACGATGTACGACGCGAGTGCGACGGCCCGCGTCCGCGCCGAAGTGTCGGGCAGCAGCGAAGCCGGCATTTTCGACATGGTGGACGAGCTCACGCGGGAACTCCTTCGCGCGGAAGGGCGGGGCCCGGGCGCGAGACTCGCGAAGCTTGCCGCGCGCACCACGACGTCGCTTCCGGCGTTGAAGGCGTACCTGCGCGGCGAGTGCGAGCTGCGGGCGGGACGCTACTTCCAGTCGCTCGAGTCGTTCCAGAACGCGGCGTCGGAAGACAGCGGGTTCGCGCTCGCGAACTATCGACTCTCCGCCGCGGCCGCGGCGACCGCCGATCCCGAGCTGGCACGCGAGGCGTGCGACCTCGCGCTCCAGGGGCGTGCACGGCTGGGACGGCACGACCGCGTGCTCGTGGACGCACAGCACGCGTGGTTGCGCGGCGCGGCCGACGAGGCCGAGCGGTTGTACGCGCAGGCCCTCGCGACGCATCCGGACGACGTGGAGGCGTGGTTCCTGCTCGGCGATGTGTTGTTTCATCACAATCCTCGGCGCGGACGCTCCATCTCCGAATCGCGCGAGGCGTTCGAGCGCGCCCTCAGGTACGATCCGGAGCACGTGAGCGCGCTCGTGCACCTCGCGCGGCTGGCGGCGTTCGAGCGGCGACCGGCGGAGCTCGACGCGCTGGTGGAGCGCGTGCTCCGCCTCAGTCCCGCTGGTGATCGTGCACTCAGCGTCCGCGCCCTGCGCGCGTTCGCGCTCGGCAACGAGATCGAGAAGGCACGGACGGTCACGGCCCTCGGCCGCGCTCGCGCGCTGGCCGTCGGCATCGCGTTCACCGACATCGTGCTCTACGCGCACGATCTCGCGGGGTCGCACCGGCTGGCACGAATCGTCACGAAGCTGACGCGTGCGCCCGAGGCGAAGGCGCTGTGTCACATCGTGCTCGCGCTCCTCAATCAGGCGCGCGGCCGGCAGGTGAAGGCGAGCGCGGAACTCGCTCGCGCGGCGGCGCTCGACGTGGCGTGGGCGCTCGAGTTGCGGGCGCTGTTCGCGCTGCTCCCGTTCCGCACGGCCCCGCGCCGCGAGATCCTCGCGGCGCGCGACGCGCGTTCGCGTTGGGACGCGGACGCGGCGCCGGACAACCGGCATCAGGTGCTCGCGTCGCACAAAGGCATCCATTCCGTCCTACGGCGCTACCAGCTCGGCGCCACCAGC
>JANLTI010000252.1:0-20496 GCA_031362845.1 Gemmatimonadaceae bacterium
GCCGTAGGGGAACCTGCGGCTGGATCACCTCCTTAACGGATCGCGAGTAACCCGCGCACCACAGCAGCACCAAAGCGGGGGAAAGCATCTCGTAGTCGCGCCATCCACGACACACACATTCGATTGCCTTCATGCCGAAGCCCCGTGACTCCTGTCGAGTCACGGGGCTTCTCGCGTACCGCCAGCCCGTCATGCGACGCGCCCGCATCGTGACCGTCGATGCGGGCGCGCCAAGTGCCCAATGCGCCGCCAGCAGCGACTACCGCAACTGACCGCGCACCGCTCCCCCCGGGAACGACGCGTTGTGCACGTTCACGTAGTAATCGGCCGGATCCGCTGCCAGCTCGTCCGCCAGCTCGCGGGACACGGTAGCGCACCCGCTCGAGACGCCGTCCGCGTTGGGCTTCGTAAGAGCGAGAACCACCGGTCCAGCCGTGCCGGCCGGTGCCTCGTGAATGTGGGCCGCCGTCGCCGGTTCAATATTCGCGACGCGCAACTCGTAGCAGACCTGGCTCTGGCCACGATTGACGGTGATGCGAGCTGTGCCCGTGCCGTCCGCGTCGCCCAAGCGCGGTACCTCGTTGGCGCCCGCGAGTACCGCAGTGAGCAACTGGCCGCCCTGATCGGCGCCGCCGAGGCGGGAGAGGCTCGCGTCGGAGGGACTGACGGAAGTCGGCCTGTCGACGGCGCAGGCGAGCGTGATGGCGGGAATGAGCAGCAGCGCGGCAATTCGACGCATGGGTAAACCTCCGGACTGTGGCAGGTGTAGGCCAGCGGCACGAGACCGTGTCGGGCTTGTCGCCTCAATGGCATCTGTCCGGGATTCGTTCCCGTCACCGCAACGCGCGATCGAGCGCCCGCGGTCCGGTCAGTACGCTGGAAGAACGGCAGTCAATGTTACCCGACCAGCGTAGAGGCCCAAAGGAACGCCCACCGTCTCGCGGGCCGCAAGTTGCGCTCCCACCGCGATCGGCACGGTGGCTGTCCGCCCGCGCCGGAGCACGGCCACCGTCCCGCTGCCGCAGTCGAATGACTCGGCCGCCGAGAGTGAGAGAGCGGTGCCGATCGCGCATACGTACCGCACTGCGACGCTCGCACCGCCGGGCCCTCTGAGAGGCGAGCCGGTCACCACCACGCGCGTGGAGGCGTTGTACGTCAGGCGCGTCTGTACGCCGTCGGTCGGCTCCACGCGCAGCGCCTGCCCGCCCACGATGACGGCGGATAGCGAGTGCTCCGTCTCCCCATCGAACGATGCCCTGGCGAGCACGCGGACGGAGGTCGTCACGGTAGCCGAACGGACCTGCTGCTGCGCCTCGATCGCACGAGGCGCCAGGAGCAGCGGTGGGATCAACGAAAAGCGGACGAGAAGGCGGACGAGCGGCATGGCGACCCTGTAGGCGACGGAGCGGGCGCCTGACGGCACCGATCTCGCTCGCAGACCCTACTGAGTATCCGATGCCCCCGCTAGACCACCGTGACATGTCGCGTTTCGCCGCGCAGCGCTCCCATGGACTACTCAGCGCCCCGGGGGGACTCGACGCCGCAGCCGAATGGCGGGCAGCGTGAGCACTGGATCGTCCACCACGAGGTCCATCTCGACCGGTACAGCCACCGGATCAGCGATCGCGCCCAGCGCGTCCAGCGAGGTGCCGCTCACGCTGAGCCGATACCGCCCCGGCATCACTCGGCTCAGGTAGAAGCTGCCGTCGGAGAAGGTGACGAGTCGCTGCGTCGCTCCCCCTGATACGCTCTCCAGCAACAGGGTAACACCGGCAACGGTCGCGATGGAGCTGTCGGCCACGAGCTGGCCGGCGAGTTCGCGGGTGCGTACGAGCGGGAAGTCCACGCGGTTGAACATGCCTGGCGTGACTCGCACCGCCGTACGGCCGCGGAGCAACGTCCACGAGAAATCGGTGAACGCCACCGTGTCGACGACGATGGCGGATGACTCATACGGCACCACGTTCCACGCGCGATAATGGCCCGCGGAATCGGAGCGCACGGGCGCGCCGTTCACGATGATACGCACGTCGGGAGCCGGCTGCTCACCCGCGCCGAATCGCCCGTCGGCGTTCAGGTCGTAGAACACTTGTCCCGCGACGCCCCCCAGACCCACACCCGGGCCTTCGAACAGCGATGGCCGATGCATCCCATCGAGCGCGACGGATCCGCTCGCCGCCGTCGCCAGATATGCCGGGCGGGACCGTGACGCGGCGAGTCGCGACGTGAGGCGCATGGCGCCAAGCGCGCCATTGTAGCCAGCGCTCACGATGACGCCGGAGCCACGCTGCCAGCGCGCGGTGAGGGCGGCGGCGCCCCGGCGTCCGGTCTGCATCGACGACGACAGCTCGAACGCGTGGAGGCTGCGCTGGTCGAACAGCACGGTGCCGAGTGCCGAGCTGGCGCGCCAGCCGCGCGGCAACACGGCGAGCACGGTGAGACCAGCTTCGCGCAATGCCCGCGTCTTGTCTGCATCGTAGCTGACGCCCACGCTTCCGCCCCGCAATTCCGCCGTGAGCGACGTGCGCGAGCGCTGGGGGTGGCCGGTCTCGACACCCTCCAGCGTGTTGTCCAGTCGCCACCCACTGACCCGGCTGTCGGTGGGAGTCCGCACCTGCAGTTGTCCTTCCAACAGGAATCGACCCTTGTCGGTCGTGGTGAGGACCGAGGGCTGGTCCGCGCCGAGAAAGGTGCGTGAATACGAGCCCGATCCCACGACCCGGCCCGCGCCCCCGTAGAGCAGGCTCGCCCGCCTGAAACGCTGATGTGCACCCTGGAACTGCGCATTCCAACCGGAGTACGTGACGATGCTCACGCCCCCCTCCGGCTGAATCCGTGCGACACTGTCTCTCGTGGTGCGCTCGGCGCCCGCCGACACGCTCAGCCAGGGTGAGACGCCGTACGACGCATTCGCGAACGCGAGCGTGCGGCACGAGGAGGTGCACTTGCCGGCGCCCGCCGTGTACTCGAGTCGTCCGGGCTGTTGCTGCGATTGCGGAATGAGGTAACTGAAGTCGCGAACGGTTTCGTCACCGGCGGGGCTCACCAGCCGAACCTGCACCGGCGTCGTGCCGTACCGCAGCGGCACGAAGACGGGTGCACGCACGCCTGCGTCGGAGAATCCGATCAGCTGCCCGTTCTGATACACTTCGTACTGCCACCCCTGCGGGAGGCTGAGATTCACCGGGACGCTCGCGAACTCAGGATCGGAGGCGAGGCGTGCATTCGTGAGGGTCACGCCGCGCAGGCTGCGCAACTGCGAACCGCCACCCAGCACGTCGCCGAGTTGGAACTGTCGCACCACGCGATTGCCGGGAATCCCCCGTCGATAGCTCCACTCGGCATTCCCCGCTCGCACCCCCGCAGTCCCGTCGTCCGCGAAGGTGACACCGGCCGCGAGATCGCCCCCGTAGATGGCAGCGCCGCTGCGCAGCGAGCCGGTGGATCCGCCGAACGACCGCGCGCTGCGTACCGTCGCCGCAGTCCAGTCGACCACGGCTCCGCCGGATCTGGGGATGAACGGCGTCGTCGCGCGCACCGCGCCCGGCGCGCTGGCGTCACGTACGCCTCCCGTTCGCAGCGCACGGGCCGCGGCCTGTTCCACGGGGAAGGGTGGGGTGCGCGTCATCGTCACGGCGAGCTGTCCGCGATCGGCTTCGACCGACGCGCCCAGCAGCTGTGCGAGTCGTACGGTGGACAGGTAGGACACGCCGTCCACGTGCACGAGATCCTCCGCTCCGAGCTGCACGATCACTCGCCCGTCGGTCAGACGGCGCGCTCGATAATCGAGCGTGGCGTTGCCCGTGTTCCTCGATCGCTCGACGACGATGGTTGAATCGGCGCGACGCACCGGCATACCGGTGAGGGCGATCGCCCGGTCGATGGGCACGAGCACCACACCCGAGGGTGACAGCAGGCCCACGACCGTCTCCGCAGCGATCCGCGCCGCGCGCAGTTCGAAGATGCCCTGTTCGAATCCTGCCGGCAGCGCCTGAGCGCGTGCGTCCTGCGCGCCGAGGCCGGCGAGCACGAGACCCACGGCGAGACCGACCCGAATGCGACGGGTGCCGGCGGCGTGATCGCGCCCGGCAACCCCGAGCGTCACCGCGGCAGCGGAACCGTTCCCGTCATCGGCTCGGCCGACAGACGGGATTCGGCATCGATGTCCGGACGCTCGGTGGAGAATCGATAGCGTATCGAGGCGCCGCGCAGGGACGCTCCGGCCGGCACCGCGATGGACTCGACTTTCCGCAGCGAGCGATAGACCGCAAAATCGTCCTCTGCCATGCCAAGTACACGGCCGTCGGCGCCCACCAGTTCGAGCTTCATGTGGCCGAGGTACGCGGCATTGCCCTGTCGCGAGAGATCCGTGAGGACGCGCACGCTGTCGCCACGCGGTGTGATCGTCGCGCGCGCCGAATCCACCACGAGGCCAGTGCGCATGGCGCCATTCCGGTAATTCACGGCGCCGACGATGACGGTCTCGAGGTCGATCTGCATGCGGATGCCACCCTGCTGCTGCTCCACCGGCGGACGCCCGCCACGCGAGCGGATGAGCACTCGTCCCCAGTACTCGCCCTCGGCCAGCCCGGCGGGCGGCTGCATGAGGATGCGGACCGTCTGGCGCTGGCCCGGCTCGAGTCGCAACCGACGCGGGAACGCGCGGACGAAACCGAGCACCGATGGTTCTCCGGCCGGCGCGCTGTCAGCCAGCGTCACCGTGATGGCACCGGCGAGGTCCGACCGCGGATACCCGAAGGCGAAGGTGATCTCGATCTCCTCGGCCGTTCGGCCAGGGTTGTACAGCGTCAGCACCCCGGATCGCGTGCGGCTATCGATGAACAGTGCGTTGGGGCTGACGGTGACCGCGCGCATGCTGGCTGGTGAGAGCGCGAGCAGTGCCGCGACGAGAAGACGATGAAGGGGAAGGCGCATGAGGGCGACCTGGAGGGCAGTCAGAACTTCGTGGGGGAGACGATGATGGTCATCGTCGCCGAGTAGAGGCCGGCGCGCTGCGTGAGGGCGGGGACGGCGCGGCCACCGATGAAGAGCGAAGCCGTACCCCTGTTCAAGTTGACGCGTGTGGAGCCAGTTGGGTCAAATGCCACTGCGGTCCTGCCGTTCTCCTGCGACGCCACGTCCCCGTTGAGGAACTGCAGGGGAATCGTTGATCCCTGGAGCGAGATGAGGGCGATCGGCAGCACGAGCCGGATATAGGGAATTCCCGAACCGTCCACGGTCACGACCCCACGCCGAAAGGTGTCCGTGTACGGCACGACCTCGGTCACGCCCTGCGTGAGGTACCCGAAGTCGAGCGGCTGCACTTGCGTCACGGTGAACTGCGCCGCGGCGCGGGAGGCGGGCAACACCAGGATCGCGAGTGCCACGAGTGCGATGCTCGCCCGCCTGCGATACACGCGCGCGCGCGCTGAGTCGGCGACTCTGAACTTCACTGAGACGCGATTCGCCGAAACGCAGACCGCCCACGCGGAGAACCGCTGTGGGCGGAGTGCGAAACGGTGGAGGCTCGTGCACATGTGAGGATCCCGCGAAGCGGTGACAGGCGCGACCGACGGCGCCGGTGGCCTGTCACCGTCGAGCGTCGATCAGTACGCGACGTACACACCCGTGACGGTCGCGGTCCCTACATAGTCACCAGCGCCGGTCGTCGCCGTGGTGACGACGTCGCCACCGAGCCACACGTAGATACCGGCGGCGCCCGTACCGGCCCCAGGACTCGCGTAGCCCGTGGAGCACACGAAGCCGGTGGTGTTCGTGGCATTCGTGGACGACAGGACGGACCGTCCGCACGAGGGATTGCTGACCACCAGGTTGGGCATGCCGACCGACGTCAGCTGCGAGAAGCTCGCGGTGACCGTGACCCGCTGGTTGGCGACGAGGTTCACCGCGCCCGCCACACCGCCCGAGGCGGATGTTCCGAAGGCATCGACGGATGCCGTCGAGCCACCGCTGACCGTACCGAAGTCGATGCTACCGACAGCGCTGAACGTGACGGCTGAGCGAACGCGCAGCGCGGTCGCGATCGGGTTCGCGGCGCACGGCGAGCCGGTGCAGGTCTGGGCGCGGAGCGCGGCCGGAGCGGAAAGCAGGCAAAGAGCAATGAGAAGGCGCTTCATGAATGGAGCTCCTGAAAGGGTAGGACCGAGGAAACGCGAAACGTGATGCGTGGAACGAGCTGCGTGAAACACTGAAGGCCGAGTCGCTGGCCGATTATCAGAAGGTGGTGTACGTCGCGGTGACGGTCGCATTGCCGGTGTAGACGCCAGCCGGCACGCTGGATGTGGCCGCGCCAGTGATGGCGCCACCGAGATACAGCCACCAGTCGGTGCGCGCGTTGCCGATCAGGACGGCGCCGTAGCCTGTCGCGCAGTCGCTGGCGAATGGTGTGGGCGCAGGCGAAGTACCCGTGGCTGCGTGCGCGCAGTTGAGCGACACCAGCACCGTTCCGCCACCAGCGCGCGTGAGCGTGACCGAGTTGGGGAGCGAGAGCTGCGTGTTCACGTTGTACGACGCCATGATCCTGCCGCCATTTGCCGCGGTCACGGTGGTCGGCGTGCCCGGCACGATGCCCGCGCCGAAGTCGAGCGGCAGCATGCCGCTCAGGGTGACCGCGGACTGCACCTTCGCCGTCACGCCGATCGGCGCGGTGGACGTCTGGGCAGCGATCGTAGGTGCGATCACGAGGAGCAGCATCAGGGCAAGTGGGCGAGTCACGTGGCGTGCGTGGGAGATCGTGCGATGTCGGAAGCGCGGATGTCGGGCGGCGGACTCGAGCAGGTCGTGCGTCCCGTACACCCATATGACAGACTACCGGTCGAAAGGTCACAATAGAATAGTCCGGCGATGAAAAGTGTGCGTAATCATGACGCTTTCTTCACGATTCGTTCATGCGACACTGAGTCTGCGGTCGGTCGAACAGAATGGCTAGAAAGTGTTCAAGCCTATACATCTAATTAAGTTAGCCTCGACGAGACGCGACGGAGCGTCCGGATTTCGTCGCTGACGACCGATCGATCGATGTAACATTATCATACAGTGCGTGATCGGGCTCACCTTGGCGGTCATGGTGCGACATTGGTGACCCGACTCGAGAGTATCGAGCGCGACGGCGCTGCGGTCGCGAGTGGTCGAACGAATGCAACGCGATGTGGCGCCGAGCGTTGACGCTCTTCTTCAGGCTGTGTAGTTTCCGACGCTCTACCTGTGGGGCCTGTAGCTCAGGTGGTTAGAGCGCACGCCTGATAAGCGTGAGGTCGGTAGTTCAACTCTACCCAGGCCCATCGTGAAAAAGGCTGGCACGTCACGACTTACGTGATGGGCCAGCCTTCGTCACGCAGCGATGCGGCACGCCCGCGCGCGGCCGGCGCCTCCGGCCGATCAGGGTGTCCGAGCGCGCGGGGACGCGCGCAGCCGGGTGCGCTCCACGAACCAGCGACCGTCCACGCGACGCATCGACGCGATGCCGAAGATGCTGTCGCGGTCCGCGCCCATCGCTGCACCGCTCGCGTTGCTCGCGATCGTGCTCACGTAGTCGACCATTGCGACGTCGCGCTCCGAACTCGTTGGCGATCCTACGACCGCCAGCCGCCGTGTGCCCACGGGAACCCGCCACCCTCGCCGGAGTGCGCCGGTGGGAAACGAGTCGCCCACGATGGGCAGCCACGTCAACGCCGCCGCCGACGCAGGCACGGCGAGCTTTGCCGTACACCAACCTGGATCGCTCACCACCCCGGCGACGGTATCCCGCAGCACGAGCCACCCCGACACCACGAGTGGCTTCCAGTTGCCCACCTCGTCACGGACGGCCGATGCGTCCACGGGTGACGTGAACTTGGCGATCACTTCGGAGCAGGCGAACCAGGGCGGTCCATCCTGCCACACCCGCACGTGAACCATGGTCGTGTCCAGGCCGGGCGCATTCGCGCGTAGTACCGCGAGCGCCTCCTCCCGGCTGGGCGCGCGGTTGCACGCCGTGACGGAGCACGCGATGGCGGAGATGATGAGCGACAGACGGACCTGGCGGGCACGCATTCGGTCTTGTCTACGCGAGTGCCGTTCCACCGCCAGATCCTGCAAGACATGTCGCGCCGACTCGCCTGCCTGCCGCGGGCGTGCCGGCGAGTGCGAACGCCAGTCTCACGGCGCGCGCAACTCGAACTCGCGCGCTGACAAGGCCGACGGGCCATTCGTCGGCGTGACGGATACCGTCACTCGATATCGGCCCGCGGGCAGGTTGGCCAGGTCGAGGGAGATCGCGTGCGGCGCGATCGGTGAACCGGCGCCGCGCGCGTCCGACCATCCGATTCGAAGCGGGCTGTCCACATCGGCGATGCCGAGCGCCTGCCGTGTGCTCCGAAACCAGCTTCGGTCGATGCGCTGGACCGTGATCGCGACGTTCGCGCTATCGCCGACCTCCGGGAGCCCGTAGGTCTCCCAGAACACCCCGAGCGGCCGGTCCCGCCCCACCGTATCGCCGGGAATGGCGTGCACGAGCGCCGAATCCAGCGCCGACGCTGGTTCGGCTCCAACGCGGTAGAACAGGATGTCGGACAGCGACATAAGCGCGCCGTCGCGCTCTTGCGCGAACGCGGTGCGGCTGCGAGCGAGGGTTCCGCTCACGCTGTCGGTGATCTCGATGCCAACCAACCGCGCGAATCCGGGAAGCCGCACGACACTCGTGCCTCGCTGCGCCGGCTGCGGTTCACTCACGATCGTGATCGAGTCGTCGATGGACGCGGCGAGTCGCGCGAGGGGCGCGACCACGGAATCATCGCGCATTGTCCACGCGGCGGCGACAAGCATGCCGTCGTCGCGACGAAACCGCGCAACTTGCACCGCGACCTCGGCAATGCGACGCACATCTCGCGGCTTGTATCGCGATTCACCGAGCCGCGAGCGGAGATCCCACGCGGCATCGCCCGCGATGGCGAGCGAGTCGAGCAACGCCTCGCGCGGCGCGAAGACGAAGCTCGGCGACGGATCATGGCCGATGATCCCCGGCTCTCCCGCGCTGGACAGCGCACCGGACGGACGAACGCGGCCCCATGTATCCGGCCAGCCATACCGCAGAAGGAGCTCTTCCTGGTCCGCGCCCCATGTCATGTTGTGCGGCGTCGTGGTGCGGGAGGCGATCCAGCCCTGCACACGACGCGCATAAAACTCGTTCCGCCATTCGTTGGCCGGCGCGCTCAGCCGCGGGCGCGACAGTAGCCAGTAGCGGCGCGCAAGGGATTCGCGCGCTGTGCAGGACATGGACTCGTACGCATCGCGTGTGTCGCTGGGGAGCAACGTGTGGATATCGGTCCACTGGCACCGTGTCGGCCCGTCCATCCGCGAGAGCGCCGCCGCAAACGACGAATCGGCGCGTCCTGCGTCGCCGCGAACATGCGCCGCAAATCCCTGCAGGGCCGCACACCACCACCCGGTCGCCCGGCAGGTGCGGGCCGCGCTGTCGGCCTCGGCGTGTCGACCGGCGTCGATGCGGTAATGGATTCGGAGCCCGGCCAGCCAGTCGTCGCCGGGATGGAGCGTCGCGAGCGAATCCAGGTCCGAAATCAGTGCGTCCCGGCGCGCGGAGACGACGCTCGGCTCCGGCGGAAGTACCGGCGCCCGGTCGTCGTACCACCAGCAGAATCGACCGATCCGCACCTCGCATCGGTCGCCGCTGGACTCCACCCACGGCAGGTGAGAGCGTCGCGTGCGCTCGAACCACGCCTGGGCCTCGCGTGCGCGGCGGAGTCGGCCGGCCGAGTCGACGTCGCGACCCGTGGACGTCAACGTCTCCAGACTTCCCGCCGCAGTCGCCTGTAGCTGAAACGCCATCGCCACCACTGCCAACGACATCCGTGACCTCCCGATGTCCACTCGACCCGTCATCACCTCGCGCGGTCATCCCCAACACTACCGGCAGAAGGCGCGCCGCCGGCTCGTCGGGCAGGAAGTCCGGCCGTGACGGGAAGGGTGGCTTGACTGTCATTATACGACGCATCCCGTGCCCATCCCGCCCCCGCGTGCCGCCGTGCCGAACGTCTGCTCGAAGTGCCACGCCGAATATGGTCCCGACGTGGAGGTCTGTCCCGTCGACGACACACCGCTGGAGGTGAGCGCGACCGCGGTCGATCCGCTGATCGGGCGGCTGCTGGCCGACCGCTACAAGGTGATCCGTACCATCGGCGAGGGCGGCATGGGGCGTGTATACCTGGCCGAACACGTGCGCATGGGACGGCTCAGCGCGGTCAAGGTCATGAGCCCCTCGCTCGCTCCAACCGCTGACGCGATTGGCCGGTTCAACCGCGAGGCGGCCAACGCGAGCCGCATCAACCAGCCCAACGTCGCCGCCATCTACGACTTCGGCGAAACGGAAGACGGCACGCTCTATCTCGCGATGGAGTACGTCGAGGGTGAGACGCTCTCGGGCGTACTCCGCCGCGAGGGTCCCTTCTCGCCGAGCCGAGCTGCGGAGCTCACCGGCCAGATCGCCGACGGGCTGACCGCGGCACACCATCTCGGCATTGTGCACCGCGACCTCAAGCCCGACAACATCCTCGTGACTCGCCATCACGACGGGCGCGAGTGGGTGAAAATCGTCGACTTCGGCATCGCCAAGACGACGCAGTCCGACAGCGTGCAGAACGTGACCTCGCTCGGCATGGCGGTCGGCACGCCGGAATACATGAGCCCCGAGCAGATTGCCGGCGAGCAGCTCGATGGGCGCACCGACCTGTATTCGCTCGGGCTCGTGCTGTTCAACATGCTCACCGGCGCGCTCCCGCATCCGGCCCTGACGTCGAAGCAGTCGCTCGTGCATCGGCTCACCGCGCGTCCGCGTTCTCTGGCGGACGTTCGGCCGAACGTGGCGTGGCCGGCGCGACTGCAGGTGGCGCTCGACCGCGCCCTCGCGCCGGAACCGAGTGATCGCTTCCGGACCGTCGGCGAGCTCGCCACTGTCGTTCGCGCCGCCGTCGGAGCGGCACCCGCCAGCGGTGCGGCAACGCAGATGATGACGCCGTTGTCTGTGGCGTCGGTGACGACGAGGTCACTCCCGTCCCGTCCCGTGCCGGTCGCGCGTCGTTCGTGGCGAGGCCCGATCATCGCCGCCGGCGTGCTCGTCGTCGCCAGCGCCGCCGTACTCGCGCGACCTCCGCGGGCACTCCAGGAATTTCTCAAGGTGTACAACGTCGCGCTGCCGACGGCGTTCGCGGCCGGGCAGCCAGCCGCTCCGCGCGGCGCCGCCGATTCGGTCGCGCGTGCGGCGTCCGTCGCGATGCCGCCCGTCGCCGAGCTCACGACGCCGACGTCCACGGGCGCCGATTCGCTTTCGCTCCGCCAGCCGCTCGCCGCTGACACCCTGTCGCCGCTCGGCTCGCGGCACGCCGCGATGCACCTGGGTGCCATCGCTGACTCCGGGACGCTCGGCGGCGCGCCCGGGACGCAGACCGCTGAACAGGATTCGCGTGAAGTCCTGATGCACGTAGCGAATGCACGACAACTGGCCCGCACCATGGCGCTCAAGGGCGCGGGCATGGAGTTGCGCACGGCGTACGAGGAGTACCGCATCTTTCTCACGGAGCATGCGGCCGCGCCGCAGACGGCGATGCTTCGCCAGGAGATGCAGGCCGCCATGGACGAAGGGATGGCCGCCTGTCGCGTGGCGCGCGATTCGGTCCTCGCGCTGGGAAAGCCAGGTTTCCGCTGTCTGTACCCCGCGAAGACCGGCGTGCTGATGGACGACTCGGAAGAGGCGGCTTCGGCGGCGCCCGCGCAGGCACCCGCGCAGGCACCCGAGCCCTGACGAGTCGCGTCAGCCGAAAACGAAATACAGTAGTGCCGCAATCTCCAGGGTCGCCGCGATGATGCCGAATCGGACGGCGGCGCGCATGTCGCGCCGCGTCTGTCGCGGATCTTCGGGAGGGATCGGCGCCTGTGACATGCCTGAACGCTATCTCGATCGCGCGCATTCGGCGACTGGCCCTTCAGCTTTGGGCCGTCGCGCCGATATTCTCCTGCATGCCCCGTCATACGCCGTGCCGATTCGATCCGTGATGCCCACGTCGCCGCGATGCATGAAGGTCGCCCCATGACGGACCACAGACTCGCGACCGACGCGGAACACGCCGCCACCGATTCCGCCGCACTCGATCGCCTGCGGCGCTTCGGTGGTGGAAAGTTGCTGCGCGACATGATCGCACTCTTTCTCGTGGCCGCTCCGGAGCGTCTGGCGGCCGCGCGCAGCGCGACGGCCGCGGCCAACGTGAGCGGCGCGGAACTGGCGCTGCACTCGCTGAAGTCGAGCTCCGCACAGCTCGGCGCCATGCGCATGCATCACCTGTGCGACGAGGGAGAACGGCGAACGCGCGACGGGTCGCTCGTCGGCGTGCCGGCGCTGATAGATGAGATGGAGCAGGAGTTCGCTCGCGTCCGCGAGTGGCTCACCAACGCCCGAGACGAAGGAACACCATGACAACGATTGCCGTCGTCGAGGACAACGCCGACAACCGGTTGCTGCTGCAGGCCATTCTCGATGGCCAGTACGACCTCGTCGAGTACGAGAACGGTGTGGACGCGCTGGCCGGTCTCGCTGCCGCACTGCCCGATCTCGTGCTGCTCGACATCTCGCTTCCCGGCATGGACGGCAATGAGATTCTCGCCCGCATCCGCGCCGATACCCAGCTGCGAAGGCTGCCCGTCATCGCCCTGACCGCGCACGCCATGTCGGGCGACCGCGAGAAATATCTGGCGGCGGGGTTCAACGACTACATCACGAAGCCGATCGTCGACGAGACGATCCTGCTCGCGGCCATCGAGCGCTGGCTCCACACCTCGCGGACCGGCAGCATCTGAGCGGACCTCGGCCGGCCGCAGGGCTCGTACGAGAAGCAGAGAGGTCGGACGGCGGGGTGCCGTCCAACCCCCTCGTCACGCCTCGCGAAGCGCGGCCATCGGCGTTTCGCGGAAGACGTCCCGACCGGTGAGCATGCCGATGCTCACGGCTATGCCGATCATGAGCAGGGCGACGAGCGCCGCGGGCACGAGCGCCGGCACGAACGGCTGCTTGAACACGAAGCGCATCAGCGCCCATGCGCCGCCCACGCTGAGAACCACTCCGGCAACACTGCCGAGCGATCCGAGCAACAGGTACTCGGCGAGCATGATGCGGCCGACCTGTCGCCTGGTGGCACCGAGCACCTTGAGCAGCACGCCTTCACGCAATCGTTCCCGCCTCGTGGCACTCACGGCGCTGAAGAGCACGGGGATGCCGAGCGCGAGGCTCAGCGCGGCCATGAACCGAATGGCCGACGTCACCTTGCCCAGCACGTTCGCGACCGTCTGCTGAATGAGCGTGAGGTCGAGGCTCGCGACATTTGGAAAGCGCGTGACGACATCCCGTTGCAGCCGGGCGACGGCGCCCGTACCCCGCACGTCGGCGAGCACCACGAACTGCTTCGGCGCCTTGTCGAGCGCACGCGTCTCGAAGACGACGAAGAAATTCGGCTCGAAGCGCGTCCAGTTCACCTCGCGAAAGCTGGTGACGCGCGTGGGCACGAGCACGCTCTGGACGTCCCACACGATGGTGTCCCCGAGGGACAGTCGAAGATCGCGCGCGACCCCCTTGTCGACGGAGACCTCGGGCATGGCCGGCGCAGCGGAGCCACCGGTGTGAAAGGTGCCTGCCGTGAGCTTCTCCGACGCGACGAGCGAGTCACGATACGTCGAACGGAACTCCCGTCGTACCACCCAGCCGGGTCGTCGCCCGCCGTTCGTGGTGTCGGTGAGCAGCCGAGCGGCCGGCACGCCATTCACCGACGACACCTTCATGGGCACCATCGGTGTCCGCTGCACCACGGTGTAGCCACTGGCGCGAACGAGCGAGTCCAGCGGCTCCCCCTGGTCGCCCTGCACGTCGAAGAAGATGACGTTCGCGCGTGACGCGTCGAGCTTCACGTCAACGGTGCGCAGGAGGTTCTGCTGCACCTGATAAATCGTGGACATCAGGAACACGCCGAAGCCAAGCGCGAGCACCACCGAGCGGGTCTGATTCCCCGGTCGGTACAGTGACGCCACGCCCTGTCGAAGCACGAATGGCCAACGCGGCCGCACCAGTCGACGAGCGCCGCTGCTCAGCGCCGCCGCGGTGAGATACAGAAAGCCGACGGCGCCCGCGATGCCGGCGGCGAACATGAGTCCCTGCTGCACGGTGTCAGCACGCGCGACGCCGAGTGCGGCGATGCTGAGGACCATCGTGACCGAAACGAGGATGTTGAGCGGATCGACGCGCGCCCCGCGCAGCGCCGCGGCATCCGACTCGCGGCGCAGCGTCTGGAGGGGCGACACGTTGCGAAGCGCAACGAGCGGCCGCATGGCGAACACGAGGGCGACCCACACGCCGACGAGCATGCCGGTGAGAATGGCCGACGACTCCAGCGTGATGCCGACGTCGAGCGGCAGGAAGTCGGCGAGCACCGACGGGAGCGCGAGCTGGATACCGACGCCGAGCACGGCACCGACCGCGGCGCCCAGGAAGCCCATCGCGATGGCCTGCACGATGTAGATCGCGAGCACCTGGCGGCTCGTCGCGCCGAGGCATCGCAGGACGGCCACGGTGTCGATCTTTCGCATCACGAACGCGTTGACCCCGCTCGCCACGCCGATGCCGCCCAGCAGGAGGGCGACGAGTCCGATCACGCTCAGGAAATCGCGCAGCTGATCGATGGCCTGCGTGAGATTGAACTCCGTTTCGGCCACGGTGCGCGAGCGAACCTGCGCGGCCTCGAGCCGTTCCTTGAATCGGAAGTTGAAGAGGTGCGCCGGCAGCTTCGGTGTGAGACGCAGCAGCACTTCGCGATCCGAGCGACTTCCGAAGAGGAGCAGGGAGGTCTCGTCCGTGTACCGCGCGGGAATGTAGATGCGGGGGCCGATGGCCGACGACACGCCCACATCGCCCGGCACGCTGGTGAGCGTACCGATCACGATGAAGCGCGCGAACCCGAGCGCCAGCGTGTCGCCGATTCGTCCGTTGACCGCCAGCAGGAGCGATGGATCGACGAGCGCGAACCGGCCAGACTGGAGTTGCGCCCACTGGTGCGCCGGCTCGGTGAGAATCGTGCCGTAGAACGGGTAGCCGGGCGTGACCGCGCGAATCTGGGCGAGCCGTGTTCCGCCTGTGCGCTCCAGTAGCGCCATCGACGTGAAGGTCGTCACCTCGGTGAGGGCGACCCCCTCCGATTTCAGTGAATCCAGGGCGACGACGAGCGACTTGGGGAAGGGCTGGCGCGACGAGAGTGCGATGTCGCCACCGAGGAGCGCGCGGGCCTGCTCGCGCACGCTCCGCTGAGTGTTGCTGGCGAAGGAATCGATCGCCACGAGCGCCGCGACGCCGAGCGAGATGGACGACATGTAGAGGAGCAGGCGACGGCGGGCCGTCCGGCTTTCCTTCCACGCCAGCGAGAGCAGCGGACCGATGCGCATCCTCGGCGTCACCCGGCCATCGAGGCGACCGCGGACCGCGGCCGCTCGGTGGAGGCATCGCTCACGACGACTCCGTCCGCCAGGCGGATGATGCGCTGCGCGCGGCCGGCGAGTGCGAGGTCGTGCGTGACGAGCACGATGGTCGTGCCCGACTCCCGATTCAGCGTGAGCAGCAGCTCGACGATGCGCTCGCCGGTCTCGCTGTCGAGATTGCCGGTCGGTTCGTCGGCGAACAGCAGGCGTGGCGCATTGCTGAACGCCCGCGCGATGGCGACACGCTGCTGTTCGCCACCCGAGAGCTGATTCGGAAAGTGATCGACCCGGTCGCCGAGGCCCACTCTGGCCAGCAGCTCGCGGGCGCGCGCCGGCGCGCCGTCGTCGCCGCGGAGTTCGAGCGGCACCTGCACGTTCTCGAGCGCCGTGAGCGTCGGAATGAGCTGGAAGCTCTGGAAGACGAAGCCCACCTTGGCTCCACGCAGTTGCGCTCTCTTATCTTCCGAGAGTCGTCCGAGATCGGTGCCGTCGAGCCAGACGCTGCCGCTCGACGGCACGTCGAGTCCGGCGAGCAGCCCGAGCAGGGTCGTCTTGCCACTGCCCGATGGACCCACGACGGCGACGAAGGCGCCGTCGGGTATCGTGAACGTGACGTCGCGGAGCACGGCGAGCGTGTGATCGCCGCTCCGGTATTCCTTCCTCAACTGGCGGGCTTCGAGCATGAGCGGTGTGAGAGGGACGGGTGCGCTGGCGCTGTGCAGTCTACTGCTGGTGGCGTGTGCCGCACGCGAGGAGGTCACAACCGGTGACAGCACGCGCGCGTCGAGCAAGACCTCGGCGACGGTCAAAAGTTCCGTGTCCGACTCCGCGCCTGGCGCGCCGGAGGGCCGCAAGACCGTGCTGTTCCTGGGGACGTCGCTCACGGCGGGCCTTGGGCTGGAGCCGGACAGCGCGTACCCGCAACAGGTGCAGCGGCGGATCGATGCCGAGTCGCTTCCATTCCAGACGGTGAATGCGGGTGTGAGCGGGGAGACGTCGGCCGGCCTGCTGCGCCGGCTCGAGTGGGTGTTGCAGCGGCCGGCCGAGGTGATCGTGGTGGAGACGGGAGCGAACGACGGACTGAGGGGTCAGTCCGTTGCGGCGACGCGGGAGACGATCGGGCAGATTCTCGCCCGCATTCGTCGCGATCGACCGACTGCGCGCGTGGCACTGATACAGATGGAAGCGCCGACGAATCTCGGCGTGACCTATACGTCGGCGTTCCACGCGATGTTTCCGGCCCTCGCCCGCGAACATGACGCGACCCTGCTGCCGTTTCTGCTCGATGGCGTGGCGGGCCGGCCCGAGCTGAATCAGCCGGACGGCGTGCATCCCAACTATGTGGGGGAGCGCATCGTCACCGAGAACGTGTGGCGGGCGCTGGAACCGCTGCTGCGACAGTGAGATCGAGCGCCATTGCCCCTCGTGGCGAGCGCGGATAAATTCAAAGGCTGTCCCACTTTACGACATTTTTCTGTACGGAGCGCCCCATGGCAGTGCCGGCCACACAGATTCGCCGCGGTATGGTCATCGTCTTCGAGGGCGAGCCAGTGCGCGTCATCGAGTTTCGGCATCACACGCCCGGCAACCTCCGCGCGATGGTGCAGGCGAAATTGAAGAGCCTGCGGACCGGGTCGAGCTTCGACCATCGGTTCCGCGCCGCCGACTCGATCGAGCCGGCCATGATGGAGACGCACGAGCTCGAGTACATGTACGACGCGGGCGGCACCTACCACTTCATGAACTCGTCGAACTACGACCAGATCGAGATGGAGGAGGAGGCGCTCGGCGACAACGCGCCGTGGATGCAGCCCGGCATGAAGATCCAGGCCGAGTTCTACGACGGCAAGCCGATCGGTGTCCGGCTCCCGAACTCCATGACGCTGCTGATCGTCGAGACAAACCCGGTCATGAAGACGGCGACGAAGACGGCATCGAGCAAGCCGGCGAAGCTCGAGAACGGCGTGACGGTGAACGTCCCGGAGTTCGTGGCCACGGGCGACAGGGTTCGCGTCAACCCGGGCACGGGCGAGTACATCGAGCGGGCGAAGTAGCGCCGCACGGACGGTTCAGGCCCCGCGCTCACGCCAGCCGGGCGGGCCCGTGCGCAGTTGAAAAGGGTGGTTCTGCTGATTACAATCCAAGCTCTCCGCGGCTGTTGCTGGCCGCGAAGCCCGCGCTCGGCGGCGGGACCATGGTGGCTGTAGCTCAATTGGTTAGAGCACCGGTCTGTGGCACCGGGGGTTGCGGGTTCAATCCCCGTCAGCCACCCCTGTGGTCGTCAGGAAAACGGCGGGTCGGGCGCGGTGTCCGAAGCGTCGTCGGTTTAGGTCCGTAGCTCAATTGGTAGAGCACCGGTCTCCAAAACCGGCGGTTGGGGGTTCGATTCCCTCCGGGCCTGTGGTAGGGTGCTGGCAGTGTGGCGGGACTTTGACAATCTGGTGCAGGAGGCCTCGCGCCGTCCCCGGCGAGAGGAAGAACGAGCGAGCGCCAACGCGTTCGCGAGTTCGAGCGAGATTTCCGCCATGGTTTGACTCCACGGCGGCAAACCATGGCGGTATCGTCTAGGGGACTAGGACACGGCCCTCTCAAGGCTGGAACACGGGTTCGAATCCCGTTACCGCTATCTGGTCTGGCCCGTTCGTCTATCGGTTTAGGACGGCACCCTTTCACGGTGCAGAGACGGGTTCGACTCCCGTACGGGCTATGTGCGGGAAGGCTGGAACAGTGGAAAGCCGTGGTGACACGCGGTGCTGGAGCGGTGGAAGATCGGATTCGGTGGCGGCGTGATGCGCCACGCGAGCCCCGATTGTGTGAGGGGCCGTAGCTCAGTTTGGGTAGAGCACTCGACTGTCACTCGAGAGGTCGCGGGTTCGAGCCCCGTCGGCCCCGTTGCATTTGCAGGTGCGGTTGTCGTTGCCCTGATGGTGAAACTGGTAGACACGCCATCTTGAGGGGGTGGTGCCGCAAGGCGTCGCGGTTCGAATCCGCGTCAGGGCATGGCTGGCAGTTGCCACAGTAGCTCAGGGGTAGAGCACTCGATTCGTAATCGAGCGGTCGTGAGTTCAATTCTCACCTGTGGCTCTCGATCCAGGTCTGAATCAGGACGGTGGACCGGAATAGATGAAAACGGCGCCCGTGGGGGCGCCGTTCGCATTTCAGCACGTGCCAGCCCTCATGTCGCGCCGAGTCGGCGCTCGATGGACTTCCGGATCTGCTCCTCGATCGCGCCGGTGGACGCGCAGACGATGGGATCCGCGCTCGCGCCCTCGTTACGGCGCAGCGATCCGCTCACGTAGGTGGCGCCAATCGTGTTGCCATCGGGTGTCGACTGGATGGTGGTGAGCACGTTGGCGGTGAGGCGCCCCGCGTCCACGTACGGTCCAGCCATTCCCGATCCACATTGAAAGAAATCGCCGATCGGTCGTGTGCCGACGCGCTTGGGCATGATGAATCCTTCGTTGCCGTAGCGTCCCTCGGCGCGAGCGGACACCGTGGGCTGGATGCCCAGCTCCGCGTACGCCAGCACCATCGCAGGCCAGACCTTGTCCATCGGCGCGGCGAACACGACTCGAGCCTTGTCATCGGAGGATCGGCGGATGACCGTGCCATCCGAGTCGACGGCGAGCACGCGAACCGGCGGCGGCGCGGAAGACGACGACGTCGCGGGGGCGCAGCCCGCGAGAAATGCGAGGTAACCGACGAGCGGGGCGCGGGAGCGGCGCATGAAGTCCTCGTTGTGAAGTGAACGGAGTCGGCGTGCGGTCACCGGCGCCGTCCTGCGATGCGGTGCGACGGTGTCTCGTTACGGTGCAATGCGCGACGATCGCACGCAAGCGTGCGCTGGAAAAGTCGCGCCCTGCGAGTCTGACGATACCAGACACGAGGGACAGCCGGCCATACTCACTGCCGCGTCGGTACTACCGCCTCCGCCTGCCGCTTCGCCTGCGCGACGAGCGCATCGGCTCTCGCGTCCGCCTCGCGGATGATCTGCGCCGCGCGCTGGTCGGACTCGCGGCGCAGACGATCAGCGGCTGTCTGCGCGGCCATCTTCGCGAGCGGATTGGTCGGCCGCGCCTCGAGTGAGTCGGCGCGGGTGTTCCCCTCGCGTCTCGCCGAGGCGGCGAGCGTGCGCGCTTCGGCGCGGATGGACATCGCCTGCGTCTCCGCCGCGGCGACGAGCCGGTCCGCCTCCGCGCGTGCGCGGCGGCGCGCCTCGTCGCCTGCGGAGTCGACCCGCTGCCGCACGGCCGCCGTGCGCGTGTCGATCTGATTCTGGACGGCGTTCCGCGCCGTTTCCTTCACCGCGCTGGTCATCCCGGGGAAGTTGGCCTTCACCACAGGATTCGTGACCGTCCCCGTCACCTCCGCACCTATCTGGATGACGTCGCTGGCGAGCCTCGCCACCGCGGTGCTCGCTGCGGTGCCGAGCGCGGATCGGGGTAGCGCGAGCGCGAGGTCGTACTTGATGGACTGGTCGATCCCGTTGGAGCCGGCGACCGTCATGTCCACTCCGCTGGCCTTCACGGCGAACGGCTTGACGCGCAACCGGCCGTCGGCGACATCGAACGATGCCTTCACGATGCCGAGCGACGGCTTGCGGAGCTGATCGAGCTTCGTGACGTCGGCCAACTTCTCGAACACCGGCGCGCCCTGGACGATGAGGCGTTCGGTCTCGATCGCGCCCTTGCCCGTGAGTGATGGGAATACGGGGACCATGTCCGTTCCCAGGACGCCCTTCATCCCCACCGTGCCCGACACACCTCCCTGCGCCCAGCGCGCGAGCGGAGCGAACTTCTGCACCGTGGTGAGCGCAGCGAACGCCGTCGGGATGTCGATGCCCGCGAGGCGGAAGTCGACATCGAAGGTGGGACGCCCGGGCACCGTGGTCTCATAGAAGCCGTTGGCGACGACCGAGCCGCGCAGCGTCTCCATCTGGAGCTCGTCCAGCGTCACGCGCTGATCCTTCACGCGCAG
>JANLTI010000259.1:0-54282 GCA_031362845.1 Gemmatimonadaceae bacterium
ACCGACCAGATGCGCCGCGCGTTCATCTGCATCGCGCCCACGAACTTCGAGCGTCCGTGATAATTCTTCACGAGCATCAATCCGATCGCGGCGACGGTGCGAAAGCGCCTTCCCCAGAGATCCGATCGTGCGACAGCGGCACGCACGTCGGCGCGCAGGTCTCGCGGGTCGAACAGGCGCGGGAGCGTGTCGGCCGTCCAGGCGGCACGTCGTGGGACACGCAGCGCAAAGGCCTGATCGTCCACCATCAACCCCACACTGCCCTTGCCGAGCCGGAAGGCAACGGCGCGCGCGAGCGCGTCGTTCGCTCGTCGGCCGAGCGGGCTCGTGACGGCGTGCACCATGACGCGCGCGTCATCGGGATCGATCCACCGCTCGACCAGCACCTCGTCCGGATCCGGCACCGGTGACAATGCGTGCTGGGTCGCGACGTACTCGGCGAGCGTGGTCGAGTCGGGCGCCACCATTTCGTATCTATCTGCAAGTAATTCAGCCACGCCCTCGATACCGTCGAGCACGAAGGCATCACGAAGCCGCGCACGCATCGCGCCCACGCCCCACGCCACGCCGGCCGTTGCCGGCAGGATTTCCGACGCCCATCGGGGCACGCTCGGTCGCCCCGTTGCCGGAGCGACGAACGCCGTCATGCCTTGCGCATACATGAACGCCCACACGCGGCCTCCCAGCAGGAACCGGTCGCCCGGCCTGAGCTGTTCGAGAAAGTCTTCTTCGACCGTGCCGATCGGAGCGCTCGCGCCACGCGGCTTGATCCGCACCGACGCGCCGCCGGCAATCGTTCCGACATTCTGGTAGAAGATCGTGGCGACCGACCGTCCACGTGCCTCGAATGCGCCGTCCTCGCGCACCAGCTTCGCATACACGCGCCGCTCCTCCATCACCTCGCTGGTGTCGGCGAGATAGTCGAGTACGGCATCGAAGTCCGCACGCGACAGCGCGGCGTAGGACGCGGCACGACGCACGAGCGCATAGGCATCATCATCGCGCCAGCGCGCAATGGCGGCCATGCCGACGAGCTGTTGTGCCAGTACGTCGAGTGGTGCAATGGGAACGCGGACCGGGTCGAGCTCCCCTGCCCTGCACCGATCGCTCACGACCAGGCATTCCAGGAGATCGTCAACACCGGTGCCGATGAAGCGACCACGCGGGTGCCGATCGATACGATGCCCCGAGCGGCCGATGCGCTGCAGCGCTCTCGTCACGTCGCGTGGCGAGCTGACGAGGATCACCTCGTCCACCGTACCGATGTCGATGCCCAGCTCGAGCGAGGTCGACGTGACGACGACGCGCAGCGTGCCCGCTCGCAGCCGCTCCTCGACGTCGAGGCGCTCCTCGCGCGCCAGCGACGAATGATGCGCCGCGACGTCGCGCTCCGGGAACCGTTCACGCAGGCGGTGCGCGAGACGCTCCGTCGCCCCTCGCGTGTTGGTGAAGACGAGCGTCGTTCGCTCGCCCGTCACGCGCGCCGCGACCGCCTGGGTTACCGCGCGTTGGACGCGCTGCGGATTGGGCACGACCTCACCAGCGAGCGCCGACTGCACGGTGAACATCGCGTCGCGCGGCGCGCGCCAGGAGACGATGCGCGGGGTGCGGCCGGTGCCGCACAGCCATCGCGCGACCTCGTCGAGTGGAGCGACGGTGGCCGACAGACCCACGCGCACCGGATCGGACACCGCCGCCGCGCCAAGACGCTCGAGCGAGAGTGCGAGATGCACACCTCGCTTGCCTCCTGCCAGGGCGTGCACCTCGTCCACGATCACCCATCGGACGGTGCGGAAGTGCGGTGACATCGACGCCGTCGACAGCATGATGGCGAGCGACTCTGGCGTTGTCACCAGCACATGCGGCGGGCAGGTGATCAGGCGTCGCCGCTCGGCGGGTGTGGTGTCTCCAGTTCGCTGGGCCACGCGGATCGGGCTTGCGTCATCGCCGTCGCCCGTGCCGCACCCGACGCCCAGCCGCGAGCAGATCTCGGCGAGCGGACGCTCGAGGTTCCGCTGGACATCAGCACCGAGCGCGCGCAGTGGCGAGACATACACCGCCTGAATGCCCTCGCCCAGGCGTCCCGACTGGTGCGCAGCCACGAGCTCGGACAGGACGGCGAGAAACGCCGCGAGCGTCTTGCCCGTGCCGGTGGGGGCCGAGATGAGGACGTGCTCACCAGCGTGAATCGCGGGGATGGCCGCGGCTTGCGGCGGGGTGAGTTCGCCAAAGGTATCGATGACCCATGCGCGGACGGCGGGCGTCAGCACCCCGAGCGCGCGATGCATGGCTGCCGCAGACGCCGGCCCGCGCGTCGGACGACTCACGAATCGCCGGCCAGTTCGCGCACACGCGCCAACGTATCAATTTCAATTGGTGGTTTGTCGTCGCGCACGCGCACAATCCGTGGAAAGCGCAGCGCGTAACCCGCCTTGTGCCGCGCCGACTTCTGCACGATGTCGAAGGTGACTTCGAGGACCACCTCTGGACGAACCGCGTGAAAGCGTCCGAACTGCTCGGTCGTGATGGCCTTGAACCGCTCCGTGAGCGCGGCGATTTCCATGTCCGTGAGGCCGTTGTACGCCTTGCCGACATTGAGCAACGTCGAGTCGGTTTCAGAGGCGCGCACCGCGAAGGTGTAATCCGAGAGCACGCCGTTCCGCCGCCCGTGCCCGCGCTCGACACCGGTGACGACCACGTCGAGGGTGGCGAGCGGGCGCTTCAGCTTGATCCACGTCTTGCCTCGCCGGCCGGGGGTGTAGGGGGATCCCGGGTCCTTCGCGATGATGCCCTCGTTGCCACTGCCGCGCGCGGCATCGAACGCAGTCTCCACCTCGATCTCCGTTGAAACCATTGAATATGGCGCCATGAACGCGCTATCAAAACGCCATGACAGCGACTCCAACATTGACCGGCGGTCCCGCCACGCGCTCTCGATGACGAGCGTGGTACTCGCCGCGAGGATATCGTAGGCCACGAATGCCGCCGGTACCTCGGCAAGCAGTGCAGCCGACGGGGATTTTCGGCCGAGGCGGCGCTGGAGGGTGACGAACGGCCGGGCTCGTCTGGGCTGGACGGGGTCCACGGCCAACAACTCACCGTCCAGGACGAGTCCCTGCCCCAGTCCACGCAGCCCCATCACGACATCTGGATACCCCTCGGTGATCTCATCGAGCGTCCGCGAGTACAGTCGCACATGGTCGCCATCGATGTGTGCCTGGGCCCGAATGCCGTCGTACTTGTCCTCGACGACGAAGGGAATTGGCATCGACGCGATGATGTCGGCCGCGGCCGGGAGCGGCTGCGCGAGCATGAAGCCAAGCGGATGAAAGAGTGCAAGCGTCGCCTCGCCGAGCGCATCTCGACGCGCGAGCACGACCACCTCCCCGATATCGCCACGCAGGAGGTTGGCGTGACGCACCGCCGCGAGCGTTCGCCGGAAGGAGCGCGCGGCTGCTTCCTCGACCTGTGCCTCCTTGAGCCCGATGCGGAGTTCTCCGCCAAGCAGCTTGGCGAAGTAGCGCGCTTCATCGGCGCCCAGCGATCCTAGGGTATCGCGCACGATCGTTCGGCGCCCGCCGGTCCCTCGCACATGCGCGAGCGAGTCGAAGCGGTCGGCCATCCACGCGAGACTCTGTCCGCCGGACGCTCGTCCCGCGAGCACGTCGCCAACCATCTCCCCGGAATCGCCATGTCGAGCGTACGCGTCGGCCAGTATCGCCTCGCTTGCGCCAGTGAGTTCGGCCAGCGCACTCGACAGGATTGCCCCGCCTACGTTCGTGGTGCGCTGATCATGCCGCGCGAACACGATGCCGGAAAAAAAACGAGCCGCGATCGCCAGGGACGCATCATCGAGTCCCGGAAGGTAGGCCTCGAGAGCGGCGAGCTTCTCCAGTCGCTTGCTCGTGCCGCGAATGCGATCGGCGACGACGACCCAGTCAGCGAAACGATCCGAAGCGACGACCGAGGCGTCGCTCATCGGAGGTCCAGCGAGTGCTGGTCCTGCACGCGAGTAGCCGAACGGCCGGCGGTATCCCCGTCATCATCGCTCAGTGTCTGCGGATGCGCGCCGAGATGCTCGGCCACGAGCCCGAGTGCACGCAGCCGCCCGGCGAAACTCTCCGGTCCGTGCACGGTGTAGATCCGTGACGCACCGGACTCGCGCGCGGTGCGTATGAGCTCGTCGTAGTCCGCGTGATCCGACAGCGGGAGCACGAGGTCGCAGTCCTTGTAGATGTTGTGCGCACCGGGGTGATACGCCCAGCCGGTGAGGTGGCAGATGCGCTTGCCCGATAGTCCCTGCACCATGGCCGTCCTGCGAGTGGAAGGCGTCGTGAGCAGCACGCGCCGCCCAACCTCGCCTCGGCGGTACGGTGTCCATGTACCGGGGCCCGGAAAGGAATGACCGAGCTCGACGTGCAATCTGCAGAGGTTGGCGATAGCACCGTGCACCACGACGTCGTACCCATGACGGGTGAGGTAATACAGCGCCTCCTGACCCTTGCCCAGTGCATACGCGAGGACGACAGGGGTGAGATCGTCGGCGAGCGCGGCGTCAACGAACGCATACAACTGCTGCACGAGGACATCGTCCGGAGGGAATGCGTAGCGCGGCTCGCCGAACGTGCACTCCATCACGAGCTCGTCGCAGCGAGGAATGCTGCTGGCAGGTGCAAACGGGTTGGGGCGGAGCTTGTAGTCGCCGGTGTAGACGAGCGTTCCGCCATCGGTACGCACCTCGAGCATGGCCGCTCCCAGGCAGTGCGCGGCTGAATGGAGCACGATCTCCGCATTACCCATGCGGGTCGGTGTCTCGAACGGAATGACTGTCGTGTCACGAGGCCCGTGCCTCGCCGAGTGCAGGGCCGCCGTCTCGGGCGTGCAGGCGATCCGCTCCGCTCCGGAACAGTGATCGGAGTGGGCATGCGAGACGAACACTGTTCCCGGTGCCCATCGCGCGTCGAGATGGAGTCCGGCCGCGGGGACGAACAGCCCGTGCGGCGTGACCTGAAGCAGCGAGTCGGTGGAGAGCGAGGGGCTGGGCATTACCCGCGGTGGAGACACATTCCGGGCCACCATTGCGCCCATCCTTCATTTCCGCTTGGGGCTCACCGTCTGGGGAAGCCGCTGCCCGAGCGCCGAACACTCGATCAGCGTCGCGAGCCGACGCTCCCGCGTCTCCGGTCGCTTGGCGCTCACGACATAGTGTGTGGCGAGCCGTTTGTAGCCCGCCGGCTGCGCCTGGAAAAACCGCCAGGCCGCAGCGTGTCGCCGGAACCGCCCCTCGGCTGCGCCATCAAAGGCGGCAACGGCGCGCTCGAATGCATACACTCCCGACTTCTCGGGATCGCGCCGTGTCCACGCGGCGAGCCCCGCCGGCATCATGCGGCCGAGCCGCAGGAGCTCACCAACCTTTGCAATGTTGACGTTGCTCCAGATACTCGTCGGCTTCCTGGGAGTGAATCGAATGGTGTAACTGTCGTCACCGAGCGAGTGGCGAACACCGTCGATCCACCCGTAGCACAGGGCTTCGTCGACCGATTCCGGCCAGGTCATGCTGGGCTTGCCCGATCCCTTCTTGTAGAAGCCGACAACCAGCTCGGCAGCGCCGTCGTGGTTCGCGTGCAGCCACGCCCGGAACAGATCGGGAGAGCGGAAGAAACGGGGCGCGCTCATGATGCACGAACGTACGCCAGGGTATCGGTGGCCGGCCAGCCGGATCGGCGTTTCCCCGACTGCCCCGTCCGCACAATCACGGCTACCGTTCGCGCATGGGATCCATGTGGGCTGACACGCTGCTCTCGATGGAACGCGCACACATTGCGCGACTGCTGGCATGGGGCGGTGGAAGCGTGCTCGCCGGCTCGGCACTCCTGGCGTGGATGTACACGGGGCGCCGATCTTCGGCGCTGCTCGAGCATTTCGGCATCCAGACCGCGGCGTGGGGCGCGGTCGAACTGGCAATCGGCGCGCTGGCGAAGGTGTCGCTCGTGACACGCGATCTCGCCGCCGCGACCAGACTGGACCGGTTTCTGTGGCTCAACATCGGGCTGGATGCCGGCTATGCCTTCGTCGGTGTCACGCTCGTGGCGGCGGGGTGGGCGCTCGGCCGCCGGCTTGGTCTCGTCGGCGCCGGCATCGCGGTCGTTATCCAGGGCATCGCGCTCGCGCTGCTCGACCTGCTGCTCGCCAGCCAGATCTCGCGCTGAGCGTGCGTGGGAGGATCGGGTGCTGTACGAAGTCCATTCGTGCGCAGTATCTTGCAGCTTCGTCCCACCGCAGGCTGCTCCCAGGTAGTATCGAGACGTGATGACGACGCGCGGCTATTCCGATCGGATCAACCATGCCTTCGCCTTCGCCGCGAAGCACCACGACCGACAGGTGCGCAAGGGAACGCGGCTTCCGTATCTCACGCATCCGGCGAACGTGGCCGTCATCCTGACGCGGTACGCTCAGGATGAGCAGACGATCGTGGCGGGGATTCTGCACGACGTGATCGAGGACTGCGTGCGCGACGGGTACACACGCGACATGCTCGAGCAGCGCATTGGCGACAAGTTCGGACCTGAGGTGCTGGACACCGTGCTGGCGGTGACGCATCGCCAGGTGGACGAAGAGGGCATCGAGTTGTCGAGCGAGGAGCGAAAGGACGACTACCTCGCGCGACTCGCTGCCGCCTCCGACAGCGCACGTTGGGTCTGCGCAGCGGACAAGATCCACAACGGCAGCTCGATCGTGGCGGATCTCGCGCGGACGCTCGACCCCGATACCGTGTGGTCACGCTTCAACGTCGGACGACTCGGCACGGTGCGCTGGTACCGCCGGGTGCATGATCGGCTGCGCGAAATCGGATTCGACGCGCCGATCATGACGGAACTGCGCGAAGTGGCGGAGGAACTGGAGCAGGCCGGCGCCGCACCGACGCGATAGCTGGCAGTTCTCGTCAGCTCGCGATGCTCGTCAAGGCCGGTGATGGTGTGGGGTAGGTCCTCGCCACGTAGTCCTCGAGGATTCCGAGGAACTCCTGCACGATCTGGTCACCCTTGAGCGTCGTGAACAGCTTCCCGTCGACATACACGGGCGCCTTGGGCTCCTCGAATGTCCCCGGCAGCGAGATACCGAGGTTGGCGTGCTTGGATTCGCCTGGCCCATTCACGACGCAGCCCATCACGGCAACATTCATGGTCTCGACGCCCGGGTGCGCCTGCTTCCACACGGGCATCTGTTCGCGCAGGTAGGTCTGGATGTCTTCCGCCATGTGCTGGAAAAAACTGGAGGTCGTGCGGCCACAGCCGGGACACGCGGTCACCTGCGGTGCGAAGCTCCGCAATCCGAGCGACTGGAGGATCTGCTGTGCCACCACAACTTCCTCTGTCCGATCGCCATTGGGCTTGGGCGTGAGCGAGACGCGGATCGTGTCGCCAATTCCCTTGCCCAGCAGAATCGCGAGTGCGGCGGCGCTCGCCACCTGGCCCTTCATGCCCATGCCCGCTTCCGTGAGTCCAAGATGCAGCGGATAGTCGCAGCGAACGGCGAGCCGTTCATACACCTCCACGAGATCGGGCACGTGCGACACCTTGGCCGAAATCAGGATGCGATCGTGGGCAAGTCCCGTCTCCTCGGCGAGTTCGGCCGAGCGGAGCGCGGATGCCAGCATCGCCTCCATGTAGACGTCCTTCGCGGTGCGCGGTGAACCGGCCCGTGCATTCTCGTCCATCATGTGCGTGAGGAGATCCTGGTCGAGCGACCCCCAGTTCACTCCGATGCGCACCGGCTTGTCGTGCTCGACGGCGATCTGGACGATGGTGCGAAAATGCTCGTCGCGTCGCTTGCCCCCGACATTGCCTGGATTGATGCGGTACTTCGCGAGCGCCCGGGCACAGTCGGGATACTTCGCGAGCAGCAGGTGCCCGTTGTAGTGAAAGTCACCGACGATGGGTACGTCGATACCCATTGCCGTGACGCGCGCGACGATCTCGGGGACGGCTGCAGCCGCCTCCTCGTTGTTGACCGTGATGCGAACGATCTGCGAGCCGGCCGTCGCGAGTGCGGCTACCTGGATCGCGGTGCCGGCCGCGTCGGCGGTGTCGGTGTTCGTCATCGACTGCACGACGACCGGATGCGCCGATCCCACGGGAACGGCGCCGACGAGGGCAGTGACGCTGGGTCTGCGGGCAGAGAAGGGCACGACGGCGCGGGTCAGAGAGAGAGACTGAAATCTAGGGACGTGCTCCCCCTGCGGTGCACGGCACGGCGGCGTAACTTTCGCGCCGGCCGGGCGTGCAGCCCCGGGATCGCACCATCAGGAGTAAAGGAGTAGACCATGGACGACGAGCGGATGCGCGAGAATGCCAGTCCCAGACAGGCCGATCCGGGGTCGACGGCGCCGACCCTGCCTGGTGCACCCCTCACTCCCACCGCCCCGGTGACGACGCGTCCGCCGGCGAAGCGGAGGTGGGGGGTCACGCTTTTCGGAATCTTTGTCATCCTGCCCGTGCTGCTGATCGCGCTCTGGACGACGATCGCCCTGAATTGGGCGTACTCCCGCGGCGATCGGGCGGGCTATATACAGAAATTCTCGCAGAAGGGGTGGCTCTGCAAGACGTGGGAAGGCGAGATCGCGATGGTGAACATGCCCGGGCAAGCGCAGGAAAAGTTCGCCTTCAGCGTGCGCGACGACCGTGTGGCAGGCGAAATCACGCGCCTGATGGGAAATCGCGTGTCGATCCATTACGAGCAGCATCCCGGCATTCCGCTCAAGTGCTTCGGAGACACGGAGTATTTCGTCACCGCCGTCAAGGCGACACCCTGATCCCTGAAGCACTCGGCGCGAATTCGCCCCGGCGCGGCAGGATGGGATACGGGTGCGCTATTGACCGTTCTTTTTGGGATTGCTACGTTAGCGCCTGCCGAGTCCCGCGGGTGGGGGCAGGCGCGTACGTCGTGGCGGGACACCGGTGAGCCCGCAGGTCACACATTGTCTGGGTACGGCATCTTCCGCTCCCTGGACAACCAGTCATCTCAGGAGCGGTACATGCGCACGAAGGGCAAGGTGAAGTGGTTCAACGACGCGAAGGGGTTCGGCTTCATCACTCCGGACAGCGGCGAGAAAGACTGTTTCGTGCACTTCAGCGCGATTCAGGGCAACGGGTTCAAGTCGCTGGCGGAGGGCGACGCCGTGGAATTCGACATCGTGCAGGGCGCAAAGGGCCCGGCGGCGGAGAACGTCACCAAGGCGTGACGTGAACGGCCAGTGCACATGGGGCGAGGTGTCCACGGACACCTCGCCCCATTGTCATTCAGGAACGTGACGCCGCGGCGGACGACCGCGGCGAGGCGCCGGCGCCGACTCGAGGACCTCGCGAAGGCGCAGGTCCAGGGTCCGCTCGAGTGCGCTGCGGTCCAATGCAATGCGGAGGTGTCCGGTTGGCACCTCCGTGGCGGTGCTCGTGAGCAGTTCTCGGGCGAGTTGGAGCGCATCGCGCACGCCCATGCCCAGCAATTCATGGAGCTCACGGGTGAGGGCCAGATGAACGAGAGCGGAGTGCGATATTTTTCTGGCGACGCCACGTCGAGCATGTACGACATCGCCGACCTCGTGCTGAGACAGGAGGTTGTCGATCCATTTGGCTGGAGCAGCTAGCGCAAGTGCTGCCACGCGAATGTCATAGCCCCGCATTGTTTATTTCCTAAATTAATATGGAATAACTAGACTGTCGCAAAATTACTCAATATCATAATTAAATAGTAAATATATATCACGTCGCATCCCTGAGGGCGATCCAGGTACGCCTGGCGTGGTCAACGACCTGAAGCTCCGATCCGCGTCGCGGGCCGAGCAGACTTCGCTCGTGCCCTTGCGCAGATTGGATCGTCAAGCGGCACGATCCTGCGGGGCGACTCGGCACACGGTGGCCCCGCTCCACTTCATGTATCGAGGAACATTCGCATGTCGAAACGGCTACTCGCCGTACTTGCGGCGGGCCTGCTTGCCGCCGCTCCTGCCGCGGTCACCGCGCAATCCGTCAGCCTCGCCGGAGGTCTGTCGCTCCCGGTCAGCGATCTGAAGGACGGCACCGACGCGGGCTACAATGCCGCCGTCGGCCTCAACTTCGGCGCACCGCTCCTGCCATTCGGGGCACGCATCGAAGGCGCGATCAACGGCTTCAACTTCAAGAACAACGTGAACGGCGACGTTCGCATCGTAAACGTCACCGCCAACGGCATCTTCAACCTTGGCATGCCGTACCTGATCGGCGGCCTCGGCTACTACAACCGTCGGATCAAGATCGACGAACTCGGCTTCAAGTCCACCGACTCGGAAAGCGCGGCCGGCATCAACATCGGCGGCGGAATTCGGCTTCCCCTCGGCACGCTCAGCCCCTTCGCGGAAATTCGGTACCACGCGATGCTCGGCGACAAGGACAAGGCGGCCAACTTCCAGTTCATCCCGATCACGTTTGGCATTCAGTTCTAGTCAGGACGCACAAGGCAGAAGCAGAACACGCGAGCATCGGGATCCATCGGCATCCATGCGAGAGAATTGCGGAATGACATGATGGATCCCGGTGCGCATGTGCACTGAGCGAGCGGTCGGGTGCGAATGGAGTCCACGGGCGCTCACGACCGCGGCTTCGGTCGCCGGGTTGGTGTCGCGGCAAGCGGATCCTCTGGCCACTCGTGCTTGGGATAGCGGCCGCGCAGGTCCTTGCGGACGGCGAAGTACGATGAGCGCCAGAAGCCGGCGAGGTCGCGGGTCACCTGAACCGGGCGCCGAGCGGGAGAGAGGAGCCGAAGCGTGAGTGTGACGGCGCCGCCCGCGATGGATGGTGTCAGCGCAAGACCGAACAGCTCCTGCAGCCGCACTGACAGTGCGGGGGCGGACGCATCGCCATAATCCACCGCGATCCTCGAACCGGTGGGAACGGTGACATGCGTCGGTGCCAAGTCATCGAGCGCGCGCCGCTGGTCCCACGTCAGCGATTCGATGAGAATGCCAGCGAGATCGAGCTGCTCCACGTCGGATCGACGCCGTAACCCGATCAGTCGCGGCAGAAGCCAGGCTGCCATCGACTCGAAGAGCGCGGTATCGCTCACGTCTGGCCAGTCGGAGTCGAGGACGCGAAGAAACGCGAGCCGCTGACGAAGCCGCTGGGCTGCGTCGCTCCACTGCAGCGACACACCATCTCCACGCGCGATGGCATCCATCACCGCGCGCGCAACGACCATCGCATCCGGATCGCGAATCGGCGACTCGCGTAGCACGATCGCTCCAAGGCGCTCGCGACGAGTTGCGCGGACGACGCCGAGGCTTGCGTCCCACTCGACGACGTCCTCGGTCGAGACATGCGCCGAAAAGACTCGCTCGATGTCGGTACGATCGACGGCAGCCGCGAGGTAGATACTCGAATCGGGGACGCGGCCGTCCAGATCCGCGACGACCAGAAACGGAGCGCGCGTGAGTGCGCTGCCATCGTTGAGCCGAGCCCCGGAGCCGTTGCGCATGATGTATCGCTCGACGTCGCCGGCACGCCGTTTGGCGACACGATCTGGATACGCCAGCGCGAGCAGCCAACCGGTCGCTTGGTCGTCGACCGCATGGTGGGCGTCCACGCCGAGCTGCGCGCGCCAGACACGGATCCGCTCGCGAACCCGTCGGAGCGCGTCGCGGTCGACGTCATGATGGTCGGACGCGCCGTTGCCCGTGGCGAGCATCACCCGCAGTCGGAGGTCCGCCTCCCGTCCGCGCCCGTCGCGGCGTAGCACGTCACGCTCATCGATGAGTGCCGCCAGCACGCACGCGGTCGCCCCGTGTCCGAGCTCGTGCGCGCGGATGAGCATGTGCGCGAGCCGGGGATGCAGCCCGAAGTCCGCGATCGCGCGACCATGTGTTGTCACGCGATGGGTGTGGTCGATCGCATCGAGCTGCAACAGCAGCTCGCGCGCCTGGGCGAGACTGGCGGCGGGCGGAGTGTCGAGCCACCTGAGATCAGCCGGATCGCGCACGCCCGCCACGGCAAGGTCCAGTGCAAGCGAGGTGAGATCAGCGTCGAGGATTTCGGGCGCCGCGCTCCCGAGCAGCGTGAGATGCTCCTCCATCGCCCACATGCGGTAGCAGATACCCGGGCTCGTGCGACCGGCACGTCCGCACCGCTGCTCGGCCGATGCACGGGAGACGCGTTGCGTCTCGAGTCGGGTCATGCCGGACCGCGGCGAGAAGCGAGGGATGCGAGACAGGCCACTGTCCACCACGATAGAGACGCCGTCGATCGTCAGGCTCGATTCGGCGATCGACGTAGCGAGGACGACCTTTCGCCCACGCGCCGCCGCCGGGGCGATGGCGGCATCCTGTGCCTCGGCCGGAAGGTCGCCGTACAGCGGATGTACCCGAACGCCCAACGGCAACCCGTCGTCCTGGAGCAGGTCGACCGTCCGACGAATCTCCGCCACGCCTGGCAGGAAGGCGAGTACGCTGCCCTCATCGTGCACCAGCGCCCGTCGGATCATCGCAGCCATTGCACCGTCCAGGCGCTGTCCCGGGTGTGGCGCGATGTGCCGGACCTGCACTGGATAGTGGCGACCGGTGCTCGTCACGATCGGCGCGTCGCCGAGCAGCGCCGACAGCGCCGCACCGTCGAGTGTGGCGGACATGACGAGCAGACGCAGATCCGGTCGGAGCACTTCCTGCGACTGCAGCGTGAGTGCGAGACCCAGATCCGCATGTATGCTTCGCTCGTGAAACTCGTCGAAGATGAGCAGGCCGATGCCGTCGAGCGATGGATCGTGCTGGATCAGGCGCGTGAGTACCCCTTCGGTGACGACCTCGACGCGCGTGCGCGCCGACACCCGGGTCTCACCACGCACCCGAAATCCCACCCGCGCTCCGACCACCTCGCCGAGGCTGGCGGCCATGCGTCGCGCCGCGGCTCGAGCCGCAAGCCGCCGAGGTTCGAGCATCATGATGCGTTGGCCGGCGAGCCACGCCGCATCGAGCAGTGCGAGTGGAACGCGTGTCGTCTTGCCCGCACCCGGTGGCGCCTGGAGCACGACCGCTCGCCGCTCCTGGAGCGCGTGGCGGAGCGACGCGAGCACGTCATCGATCGGGAGCGCGGCGGTGTCGGGCAGGCGAGACGGCATCGAGTCCAATCTATGGCAGCGATTCGTGCGCAGGGCTCGCGTCGCACTTCCCACCGGGAGCGCGCGCAGCACATTGATCAGGATGCGCACGCTCGAATTCTTTCGAAGCACCGAGGTCACCACCGACTGTGATCAGTGCGGCGGGCGCGTCGACCTGATCAAGGGTGGCGTGTGTGAGCGGTGTCGCCGCATCCTGTGCTATCGGCACCTGCATGGCTCGTTCGTGCGCCGACTGATGACGGATCTCGGTGCGGGGACGCTGTGCGTGAACTGTCGCGCCGATGGAGGCTGACCTCCGAACGCGGTTCCTGGGTGGCGAGCCTAGTCGTCTTCGCGTGAAGGTATGCTGCATCGGCTCCGCGCTGGAAGCGGACCTGGCGATCGACGCGGGAGCGGACGCGCTCGGGCTCGTGTCCGCCATGCCCAGCGGACCAGGCCCGATACCCGAAGCGGACATCGCCTCGATCGTGCGGCATGTGGGCACCCGCGTGGCAACGGTGCTGCTCACGTCGCAGCAGGACGCGGCGGGCATCGCGAGGCAACTCGACCTGATCCAGCCCACCGTCGTTCAACTCGTGGATGCGCTGGCTGACCGCCAGTACGTGGAACTTCGGACCTCGCATCCACATGTGGCGCTGATGCAGGTGATTCACGTTCGCGATGGCGAGTCCGTACACGAGGCGCTGCGCGTCGCTCCATTCGTGGACGCGATTCTCCTAGATTCCGGCAACCCGTCTGCCGCAGTGAAGGAACTTGGCGGCACGGGGCGCGTACACGATTGGGGGATCAGCCGCCGGATTCGCCATGCGGTGGCGCGTCCGGTGTTTCTCGCCGGCGGTCTTCGCCCGACGAACGTGACCGACGCGATTGACGCAGTTGATCCGTACGGCGTGGATGTGTGCAGCGGCGTCCGGGTGGGCGGCGCGCTCGATGCCGCCGTGCTGCACGACTTCATGCGTGCCGCTCGGGGAGGAGCGATACGCGACACCGACCGGTGATTGCATTCGTACGGCGGCTGTCGTCGTGACGGACGATGCCGGAACTGCTAGCTTGATAATCGGTTCGAACGTCGGCGACGGGATGCAACGACGAGACAATGTACCCGACAGTGGAGTCGAGATGAACGATCCGAAGATCACCAGGCGCGCAATGCTCGCCTCGGCCGCGAAGGCGACCATCGCCGTATTCGCTTTCGGCGCCGTGTTGCCAATCGATGCGCGCGCGAGTGGTGCGGTGAAGATCACCGTGTACAAGGATCCCAGCTGCGGATGTTGCACGAAGTGGGTGGAGCATCTCCGGGCATCCGGTCTCGCGCTCACCGTCCGTGACCGCACCGACATGGACGCGCTGAAGGACAGCCTGGGGGTGCCGCAGGCGCTGCGCTCATGTCACACGGCGGTGGCGGGGAAGTACGTCATCGAGGGGCATGTGCCGGCGTCCGACCTGAAGCGGCTGATCGCACGGGCGCCGAAAGGCATCGTGGGAATCGCCGTGCCGGACATGCCAGCTGGTTCTCCCGGGATGGAAATGGGAGAGCGGCGCGACCGGTACGAGGTGATTGCATTCGCGGTCGGCGGCAAGACGTCGGTGTTCGCGCGACACTAGGCGCGGGTGATTCACGCGCGGTGATACTTGCCGTGCGGCGGGAGATGCGGGAGATTCGCGACGACTGCTCGGACCCCGGTGAATGACCGGTGATCCGGCGCGACGCGGTCGAGGCGCCGTCCGGGCGGCACTCGACCGTCGTCGCGTGTCCCTCGCGCCGGACCTCACCGCACGGAGGATCACATGCCCCCAGTCGCCCGCAGCGTCGTTGCCATCGTCGTCGGCTTTCTCGTCATCGGCATGCTCGCGATGGGCACCGACGCAATCGTCAAATCCGCCGTGCCTGGAGTGTTCGGCCCGGATGACCGCATCGACAGCGTTCCGTGGCTGCTGATCATCCAGTTGTATGTGTTCGTGTACGCGGCGTTCGGCTGCTGGCTGGCGGCGCGCATGGCGCCGAACCGGCCGATGCGTCACGCCCTCATCCTCGGAGCGCTCGGCCTCGCATTCAACATCGTCGGCACGATCGCGCTGTGGGACAAGATGCCGGCCTGGTATCACATCGTGGCGCTCGCCCTGGTCATGCCGGCAGCGTGGGTGGGTGGACGAATTCGCGAGCGCCAGTTGAGGAGTGTGAGTGGATCGTCCGCGGTCGGCACGCCGACACCGGCGTAGCGCGCGAGCGGCGCCACGTCGGCGTTAAGGCGCGGTGGTACGATTCAAAGTGCCACGTTGGATGAGCGCGGGGTTGGCGGAGGCTGGAGCGCCACACGCGCCATCTCGAGTTGCGCACGCACGGCGACCGGGCCCGTTCCTCCCTCAGCCTCTCGTTGCGCCACCGATCGCTCGGCACTGAGCGCATCGTACACGTCGTCGTCGAAACGAGGGTGTGCAGCCGCGAACGACGCGATGGGAAGCACGGACAGCTCGACGCCTGTTCGCTCGCTCTCCCGGACGAGCATCCCCACGGCGCCATGCGCTTCGCGAAAGGTGGCGCCCTTGCGCACGAGATAGTCGGCGAGGTCAGTCGCCATCATGGTGCTGGAAAGCGCCGCACTCATGCGCTCGGGACGGAACCGGCACTCGGCCAGCGCGCCGGCCGTGGCGGGGAGCACGAGGAGCAGCGTATCCGTGGCGTCGAACAGGTAGCGCTTGTCGTCCTGGAGATCCTTGTTGTAGCTCGTCGGCAATCCCTTCAGGGTGGCGAGCAGCGCCGTGAGATTGCCGAGCATCCGCGCCGCCGAGCCGCGTGCCAGCTCGAGCGCGTCAGGGTTCCGCTTCTGCGGCATCATGCTCGAGCCGCTCGTGTACCCTTCACCAAACTGGACGAAACCGAACTCGCTGGACCCGTAGATGATGAGGTCCTCGGCAAGTCGCGACAGATGGGTGCCGACCATCGTCGCCGAAAAGAGAACTTCGGCGACGAAATCGCGATCGCTGACGGCATCGATCGAGTTCGGCGTGATCGCGTCGAAGCCAAGCGTACCCTGGAGGAGGACGCGCGAGATGGGATAGGCGCAGCCGGCCACCGCGCCGGAGCCGAGCGGAAGCACGGCGGCCGACTTCGCGGCGGCACGCAGGCGCGCGCGGTCGCGCTCGAGGGGCCAGAAGTGCGAGAGGAGCCAATGCGCTCCCGACACGGGGATGGCGCGTTGCATGTGCGTGTACGACGGCATGAGCGCCGTCTGGAGCGACTCGGCCTGCTCGAGCAGCACGCCCTGCAGCACGCGCACGTTGTGATCGAGCCGCTGGCAGAGCTCCATCGTCCAGAGGCGAGTCGCAGTTGCCACCTGATCGTTGCGACTCCGCCCCGTGTGCAACTTGCTCGCGACGTCGCCGACCTCTTCGTGCAACAGGCGGTCGATCATCGTGTGCACGTCCTCGTCGGACGGACGGACCGGCTCGCCGGCGGCCAGGCGCGTGCGCACGGCGTCGAGGCCGCGCTCCAGTGTCTTGCTCTCGTCGAGGGTGAGCACGTTGGCGCCCCACAGCGCGACCGCCCACGCCTTCGATAGCTGGATGTCGTACGGCCACAGGCGGAAGTCGACGGCGATGGAGTTGTTGAGCGCGTCGAATTCCGGGGTGGGGCCGGCGCCGAAGCGTCCGCCCCACAGCTTGTGCGACTTGCCTGCCGCTGCACCAGCAGCGGTGTCAGCGGCGGACGCGATATCGACGTCGATGATGGCCGGCATGCCCGGATCTCCCTGGTGGTCGGTCAGACGCCCGCGAGCTCGCTGACCGGTGTCGCGACCGGCACGCGCTCCGCCGCCACGGCATTCGCCGCCGCGAGTTCCTTGTCCTTGATCGCGCGCACGCGGGCGGGCAGGGCGAACAGACGAATGAAGCCAGCCGCGTCGCTCTGCTGGTAGACATCGTCCTCACCGAATGTGACGAAACGCTCGTCGTAGAGCGCGTGATCGCTCTGGCGTCCCACCACCTGCAGCCCACCCTTGTAGAGCCGGAGCGTGACCGTTCCAGTGATGCGCTGCTGCGTGACGTTCACGAAGGCATCGTATGCCTCACGCTCCGTCGTCCACCAGCGCCCTTCGTACACGAGGTCGGCGTACCGCGGCGCGATGAGGTCCTTTGCCGCCAGCGTCTTCCGGTCGAGCACGAGCTGCTCGAGCTCGGAGTGCGCGGCGTAGAGCAGGGTACCACCCGGGGTTTCGTACACGCCGCGCGACTTCATGCCCACCATGCGATCCTCGACGAGATCGATGCGGCCGACTCCGTGCTTGCCACCGATGGCATTGAGCGCCGAGACGAGGGCGAACGGACCGAGCACGGCGCCGTTCACCGAGACCGGTGTGCCGCGCTCGAATCCGATGATGACGTCTTCCGCGACGTCCGGTGCCTGCGATGGCTCCGTGGTCAGCATGAACATGTCGGGCTTCGGCGCGGAGTTTGGATCCTCCAGGTTGCCGCCTTCGTGCGAGAGATGCCAGAGGTTGGCATCACGCGAAAAGATCTTCTCCTTCGTGGCAGCAATCGGAATTCCCTTGGCCGTCGCGTAGTCGATCGCATCCTCACGGCTGCGAATATCCCACTCGCGCCACGGCGCGATGACGGGAAGCTCGGGCGCGAGCGTGGCGAACGTCATTTCGAAGCGGACCTGATCGTTCCCCTTTCCCGTACATCCGTGAGCGAGCGCGTCGGCGCCGACACGATGCGCGACTTCGACCTGACGCTTCGCGATGAGCGGACGAGCCATCGCGGTGCCGAGCAGATACTTGCGATTGTAGACCGCGCCCGCGCGCAGGGTCGGGAAGATGAAGTCGCGAACGAACTCCTCGCGCAGGTCCTCGATGTAGCACTCCTCGGCACCGGAGGCCAACGCCTTCTCGCGCACACCGCGAAGCTCGTCGGCACCCTGGCCGATGTCGGCCGCCACACAGATGACACGGGCGTCATAGTGCTCGCGCAACCAGGGGACGATGATCGATGTGTCGAGTCCGCCGGAGTAGGCGAGGACGATAGTACGCGTCATGTGGGCGCTCCAGAAAGGAAGACTATGCAGTGCAATGCATATTTACTCAATAAGGCGCATGGCGTCAAGTGATTCTGCGGTGCTCGGCGACGGGGTGCGTCACTCCTCACCGGCCAGCGACCGTAGTCGCTCGGTGAGCGCGAGGCGAGCGGTGGCGGAGCGAGTCACGATGAGGATGGTATCGTCGCCGGCGATCGTGCCCAGCACTTCGTCGAACTCCTCCTGATCGATTGCTTCTGCGATCGGCTGGGCGCCACTGCGCACCGTGCTGAGCACGATCAGCTCGCCGACACCGTCGATCCGGGAGAAGAGCTGAGGCAACAGATTCGCCAGCAACGGTTTGCCGTTGTCGGAGCCGAGGCTGTCGGGGAGGACGTAGCGGCCTCCGTTCTCAGTGGAAATGCGAGCGAGGCCGAGGTCCCGCAGGTCTCGCGACAGCGTTGCCTGCGTGACGTCCATTTCGCGCGACAGGAGCAACCGCCGCAACTCTTCCTGGCTACCCACGACGTTGTTCGCGATAAGGTCGAGGATGGCAGCCTGACGCGCGTGTTTCCTGGTCATCGACACTCCCGGAGAAGGTCCAGTACCGGCCCGACGTCGATTCGCTGGCCGAAACTATTGACCTAGCAGTATTGCATGATTATGCATTATAACGTGAATACTATCCCGGTGGGAGTGCTTGGAGCGAGTGGGTATGCTGGCCGCGAGATTTGCGCCCTCATGGCTCGGCATCCGCGATTCGCGTTGACGTTCGCCACGGCGAACGAGCAGCGCGGGCAGCGCGTGCGGGTGGGTGGACGGGAGATCACCTTTTCGGCGCCGGACGACGTCCGGCTCGAAGATGCCGAGCTCGTCTTCAGCGCGCTTCCGCATGGCGCCTCGCTCTCCTGGGTGGAGCGCGCCGCGTCGGCGGGCGCGCGGGTCGTGGACCTCTCGAGCGACCTGCGCCCGGGGAGTGGAGGCGCGCCGTCGAGTGGCCGGGCGGCGGTTCCTTATGGTATGCCGGAATTGAGCGCCGGCACGCGCGCGGCGATCCGCGGTGCCATGCTCGTCGCGAATCCCGGATGCTATCCGACCTCCATCCTGCTCGCGCTCGCGCCGCTGCAGGCGAGCGGGATCATTGCCGCAGGGTGCACGATCGTCGCCAATGCGGCGAGCGGCGTGAGCGGCGCGGGCAATTCGCCCAAGCGCGAACTGCTCTTCGCGGAGGTGGCGGACGACTATCGCGCGTACGGGGTTGGCAACAGTCATCGCCATCTCCACGAGATGCGAGCCACGCTGCTGTCTATCGGCGCCGACACCGACCTGGTGTTCACCCCTCACCTGTTGCCGGTGTCGCGGGGGATTCTCTCCACGATCACCATACCGCTCACCGAGCCACTGTCCGATCCGCTGGCGCTCTTTCGACGAGCGTACGCGGGTGAGCCCTTCGTGGAGATCACGGAGGATCAGCCGTCGCTGCGCGACGTCGTGCACCGCAACGTCGTGCACATCTCCGCCACGATGGTGAACGGCACGCGGCAGCCGACACTCCTCGTCACGTCGGCGATCGACAACCTGATGAAAGGCGCGGCCGGACAGGCGGTGCAGAACGCCAACCTGATGTGCGGCATCGACGAGTGCGCGGGATTGCCGTCGTGACGACGATTCGCGTGATCAAGGTGGGTGGGCGTCCTCAGCTCGATGCGAAGCTGCCGGTGGCCCTTGCCGCGGCCCATCGCATGTCTCCGGGCTCGCTCGTCGTCGTGCACGGTGGCGGTGACGAGGTGAGCACGTTGCAGACGCTCCACGGCGTCGTGGCACAGTTCAGCGGCGGGCGGCGGGTGACGAGCGCGCTCGACCTGGAGATCATTCGCATGGCGCTCTCCGGTTCGGCGAACAAGCGGCTGGTGTCCGCCTTGAACGATGCAGCCGTGCCCGCGGTGGGACTGTCGGGCGAGGACGCGGGCCTGCTGTTGGCTACGCCGGCCGATCGCGCGCGACTGGGCTACGTCGGTACGCCATCACGCGTGAACGTCGCGCTGCTCCGGCATCTGCTCGAAGGTGGCTACCTCCCCGTGCTCTCGCCCGTGAGCCGCAGCGATGATCCGAACGCGGGGCCGACGTTGAACGTGAATGGTGACGACGCGGCGTCGGCGATTGCCGTGGCGTTGTCGGCGGACGAGCTGCTGCTGGTGTCCGATGTGGAGGGAGTGCTGGTGAACGGAGCGCCTGCGGCGCGCCTCGATGCCGACGCGGCGCAGCAGCTCGTTGAGGACGGGACGGCGGCTGGAGGAATGGCGGCGAAGCTGCAAGCGGCGCTCGCCGCGCTCGAGGGGGGCGTGCCACGGGTACGGATCTCCGACATCGCCGCGATCGGACGACCCGATCGTGGGACGGTACTGACGCGAGTGGGGAGTGTGTGCGCATGACGACATCGACGATGCAGGCCATGGCCAAGGGGACGAGCGACTCCGTACCAGAGGCGCAGTCCGGCAGTGCAGGGCAGGCGGTCACGACAGAGAGTCGCATCCTTGCCACGTACAAGCGTGCGCCGGTGGAGTTCGTGCGCGGGAGTGGCGTGCACCTCTACGATGCCGAAGGCACGGCGTATCTGGACTTCGTGAGCGGCATCGCCGTGAACGCGCTCGGATACGATGATGCGGGGCTCAAGGCGGCAATGCACGCCGCTGTCGACGGGTTGGTGCACACGTCGAACCTCTACCACACATCGCCGGGTGAGCGACTGGCCGCGGCACTCGTCGCGCGGTCGTTCGCGGACAAGGTGTTCTTCTGCAACTCGGGTGCGGAAGCCAACGAGGGCGCGTTCAAGTTCGCGCGTCGATGGGCGCGAACGAAGGGCGATGCGAAGCACGAGATACACGCGCTCCGCGGCGCGTTTCACGGTCGCCTGTTCGGCACACTCGCCGCGACGGACCGTCCCGCGTACCGCCTGCCCTTCCGGCCGCTCACACCCGGCGTGTCCATCTTCGAGCGCGATCTGGCCGAGCTCGATGCGGCGCTGAGTGGAGACACGGTCGCGGCGCTCATCGTCGAGCCCGTGCAGGGTGAGGGTGGCGTGCGCGTACTCGATCACGGCTTCCTGCGCGAGTTGCGCGCCGTCACCAAGGCGCGCAGCATCGCGCTGATCCTCGATGAGATCCAGTGCGGCCTCGGGCGCACGGGGACGCTGTTCGCCTACGAGCAGGCGGGCATCGAGCCGGACATGGTGACGCTCGCGAAGCCGCTGGCCGGGGGGCTGCCCATGGGCGCGGTCCTGATGACGCGCGCGATCGCCGAGACGATCAAGCCGGGAGATCATGGCACGACGTTCGGCGGTGGTCCGCTCGTGGCGTCGGTCGCGCTGCACGTGCTCGAGCGGCTCTCCGACCCGGCGTTGCTGCGCCACGTGACCGAGGTCGGTGCCTGGTTCGGACACGAGCTGCACGAGCTCGCGCGGCGCACGGGCCGCATTCGACAGGTGCGCGGGACAGGACTCATGTGGGGCGTGGACGTGATGGGCACGGCGGCGCACGTCGTCAGCGAATCGCTGGCGAACGGTCTCCTCGTCTGTTCCGCGGGCGATTACACGGTGAGGATGCTGCCGCCGCTCGTCGCGACGCAGGCTGACCTGGCACGGGGGCTCGCGATCCTCGAGGAGGTGCTCTGATGGCGCCCGACCTGCTCGTGCGTCGCGCGCGTCCGATGGACGCGGCAACGATTTCGCGGTTGAACAACACCTTCGCCGACGACGGGCAGATGCTGACGCGCAGCCCGGAAGCAATTGCGCTCGCGATCGACGATTACGTCGTCGTACAGGATGGGACGGGTGCGCTGCTGGCATGCGGCGCGCTGAAGGAGTATTCGCCGAGTGTCGCCGAGGTGGCGGCGATCGCGGTATCGAAGGAGGCGCACGGCAGGGGCCTGGGCCGTGCAATCGTGGGGGCGGTGGAGCGGCTCGCACGCATGCGAGGCATCCACGACGTGTTCGCGCTCACGCTCCAGCCGGAATTCTTCACCGCGATCGGGTACGAGCGCGTGGATCGCGCGCGGTACCCGGAGAAGATCCGTCGCGACTGCCTCGGATGCGCGCGACGGTTCGCGTGCAACGAGATCTGCTTCGCGAAGAACCTCCTGGCGGAGGCGATGGTGCCGCGCGCGGCGTAGGGCGTGCCGCGGCTGCTTAGATTACCGTGGTCCGCCGCTCTCGCCCTCGACCTCCATGCCGATGCGTCGCTTCGCCGTTCTGGTTGCCATCCTGGTTGCCGTGCCTGCCGGCATCCGTGCGCAATACACCCGCGCCGCCGCGGACCGTCCGCAGCTGGTCGTCTTCCTGACGGTGGATCAGCTCCGCCCCGATTATCTCGATCGGTGGGCAGCGCAGCTTACGGGCGGCCTCGGTCGACTCTCGAAACGGGGAGCGTTCTTCACGAACGCGATGCACGATCATGCGGTGACGGAAACCGCGCCGGGTCATTCGGTGGTGATGTCAGGGCGCTATCCGCGCTCGACCGGCATCGTGAGCAACACGCTTGGCGTACTCGATCCGCAGTCGCCGCTCCTCACGTCAAGGGATGCGCCGGCCTCGCCCTATCGTTTCCGCGGGTCGGTCCTGTTCGACTGGATTCGCACGCGCGACACACGCGCGCGGGCCCTGTCGATCTCGCGCAAGGACCGTGGCGCCATCCTTCCCCTGGGCAGGGCGAAGCAGAGCGTCTTCTGGTACGCCACCTCGAATGGCGAGTTCACCACGAGCCGCTACTACGCCGACACCCTGCCGACATGGGTGCACGGGGTGAATGCGCGGCGCACGCCGCAGCGACTCGCCGGTCAAAGCTGGACGCTGATGCTGCCCGCGAACGAATACGCCGAGCCGGACGACGTCGTGCAGGAGAACAACGGGAAAGACGTCACCTTTCCGCACGTGATGCCGACCGATTCCGCACGTGCGGCGGGCGAGATGGTGTGGACGCCGTGGCTCGATGAGTTCACGCTGGATGCCGCGCTCGCCGGACTCGAAGTTCTCCAGCTCGGCCGCGGCGAGCAGACCGACATTCTTGCCGTGTCGCTCTCCGGCACCGACTACGTCGGCCATCGGTACGGGCCCGACTCCCGCGAACAGCACGACAACATCCTGCGACTCGATCGCGCGCTCGGCGTGTTCATCGATTCACTGTACAGGCTCCGGGATTCCTCGTCCATCGTGTTCGCGCTCACGGGAGACCACGGCGTCACGCCGTATCCCGAGCTGGTAGCGGCGCGCGCGAAGCGGGCTGCCCCGCCACGATACGACCTGCTGTCCGTGCTCGCCGCGTTCCGCTCGACCCTGCGCGCGGCCGGTGTGGATACGGGGGCGGTGACGCTCGACGGCGGCATCGTGTCGGTCAATCGCCAGGCGTTCGCGCAGTCAGGAGTGGACCCGGATCCGATGCTGCGACGGTTCGCTGATGCCGTGCGCCGCAGTCCGGGGATCGCCCGCGTGGATCGCGTGCGCGACCTCGCGCAGCGAGACACGCTGCGCGACGCCATCGCGCGGCGCTGGCTGCACATGATTCCGCCCGACTCCCCGGCAGAGTTCGTCGTGACGCCGCGCGAAGGGACCTACGCCGTGCAGGCTACGATCGCCGAGCACGGCCAGCCGTACGACGAGGACGCCAAGGTGCCCGTGATCTTCTACGGCCCCTGGTTCCGGACGGCGCGCTTTTCCGAACGCGCGTTCGTGGTGGACATGGCACCGACGCTCGCGAGGATCATCGGCATTCCCCCCATCGAACGTCTCGATGGAAAAGTGCTGAACCAGGCAATTGCCCCGACCGCGCGCCGCTGACCATGCCGGCGCGTCGCGTGTCCGGTCTTGGTGGACTGCAGCAGGCCTTTGACGAGGTCAGGTTCGGGCCGGCGCGCACGCTGAACCTGCGCGCCTCGCTTCCGACCGGTGCCGAGGCGGCGGAGCGGCTGGAGCGGTGGCTGCGGCAGCATCAGGTCCAGCGTACCGAGGATGTGCTCATCGTCACCGGCCGCGGCAACAACAGCGAGGGTGGCATCGCGGTGGTGCGGGAAGCCTCGATTCGCGTCTTTCACGAACTGCGACGCAAAGGCGTGGTCGACGCGTTCGTTGAGCACACGGCCGGGTCCTTCGTGGTTACGCTGGCGCCCATGAAGGCGATGCTCGATGCGGTGAGCCGCCGCCGCGAGCAGACGCCGCCGCCGAAGCCGGCAGCGCCTCCAAGTCTCGATGCGCTCGAGGACCGAACGCGCGCGCTGTTGCGCGTGCTCGCCGAGCGATCGATCGACGCGCTCGGCGTGCGCGATCGTACCCCGTTCATGGAGGGCGAGATGCTCCGATTGTTCGGCGCACTCGCGGCTACCGTGCCCGAGGGCCCGGATCGCGAACGGCGACTCCGCGTCGCGATCCAGTCCGCGATGAGCGAGTACGACTGAGTGGACGGCCCATTCCAGTTCGCGCTCGTGACCTTCACGTCGGTCCTGTTCATCGTGGACCCCATCGCCGTCGTGCCGACGTACCTGGTGATCACGCAGGGGCAGGACCAGGCGCAACGCCGAGTGACGGCGCGCCGCGCGTGCATCGCCGCAACGCTTCTCCTCGTCACATTCGCGGCCGTTGGGCGCGGCATCTTCGAGCTGTTCGGGATCACGATGCCTGCGTTCCGCATCGCCGGCGGGCTGATACTGTGGCTCGTCGCGATGGACATGCTGCACGGCAACCGATCGACGCAGGAAGGCACGGCGGAGATCTCGGAGGCCACGGCGAAGGAAGACGTCGCCGTGACCCCGCTCGCGATGCCGATGCTCGCCGGTCCCGGCGCGATCTCGACGGTGATGGTGCTCTCGGGGCAGGCGCGCACGACGGCGCAGACGATCGTCGTCTATGCCTCGATCCTGCTCGCACTGCTGATCGCGTGGGGTACGCTGCGCGCGGCCGAGCGGCTCGTGTTGCGCATGGGGCAGACGGGAATCCGCGTGATGACGCGGCTCATGGGGCTGATGCTCGCTGCGATCGCCGTGCAGTTCGTGATCACCGGCGTGCGCGAGGCACTCGGGATCTGAGCCGGTTGCGCTCGGCGCCACGCGGGACAGATTACCGATGTCCGCCGAACTCGTCCGCGCTCACGCCCGCGATCGGCGCTTCCGCGCGCCTCCGTCTCGACTCGCGCGTCCACCACTCGTTCCCATCCCCGATGCCGCGCCGTCCGACGTTCGTGTTCGTGCTCATGACACTGATCGGCGGTGCGATGCACGCCGCTCCGCTCGCCGCTCAGCAGAGCGCAGCGACGATTCCCGGCTTCGCGCCCGCCGCCGCCGCCGCGGAACGAGCGCTCGAGGCACAGGCGATCGCTCGTCCGCAGGCGATGCGCGCCCGGGAGCTCTCGCGAGCGTTGTCGGCCGAGACTCATGTCGCGGGCACGCCGGCGCAGGCGCGCACCCGAGATTTCGTCATCGCGCAGATGCGCGCGATGGGGCTCGAGACGGAAGTGCGCCGCTACGACGTCTTCCTGCCCCATCCCGTGTCGGTGCAGCTGTGGCGGGTGGCGCCGCGCAGCAGGCAGCTGTCGCTCGTGGAGCCGGCGGTGGCGGGCGATCCTTCGTCGCGACTCGCGCAGTACCTCACCGTGAATGGGTACAGTGGCCAGGGCGACGTCACCGCCGACGTCGTGTACGTGAACTACGGCCTCATCGAGGACTATGCGCAACTCGACTCGCTCGGCGTGTCGGTGCGCGGGAAGATCGCCATCGCCCGGTACGGCCGTTCGTTTCGGGGCATCAAGGCGCGCGAGGCGGAGAAGCATGGCGCGGTAGCGCTGCTGATCTACAGCGATCCGCAGGATGATGGATACGTGCGCGGCGACGTGTACCCGGGCGGGCCGATGCGCAATCGCACCGGCGTGCAGCGTGGCAGTGTGATGAACGGCGCGGGCGACCCGGCGACGCCGGGCTACGCGAGCACCGGCGGTGCACCGCGGATCAGCGAGTCGAAAATGGACATTCCGCACATTCCCGTCGTGCCGATCTCGTACGGCAACGCCGGTGAGCTGCTCGATGAGCTGCGAGGGGGTGATGTGCCGGCGGGCTGGCAGGGTGGGCTTCCCTTTCGGTACCACGTGGGGCCGGGACCGGCACGCGCGCGCGTGCGTGTCACCGACGACCGGGCGACTGCCGGGACGAAACCGATCTTCAATACGTTCGGCATCGTTCGTGGCAGCGAGTTTCCGGAGGAACTGGTCATCGTCGGCGGACATCGCGACGCGTGGGGCCCGGGCACGTCCGACAACGTGAGCGGCACGGTGAGCGTGCTGGAGGCGGCGCGCAGCGTCGCCGAGGCGGTGAAGGCAGGGCATCGTCCGAAACGCACGATCATGTTCGCGACCTGGGATGCCGAAGAATGGGGGCTGATCGGGTCGTCCGAGTACGTGGAGGATGACTCGCTGCGACTCATGCGTGGCGGCGTCGCATACTTCAACCAGGACGTGGCGGCATCGGGCGCGCGATTCGGCGGTGGTGGCTCACCGTCGATGCGTCCTGCCTTGCGCGACATCGCGCGGCAGGTGCCCGATCCGGGCGGCAAGGGGAGCGTGTATGCGGAGTGGCGCCGTGCCGCGGCGGTGGCCGATACGGCCGAGCCGGCGATGGGAGACCCCGGCGGCGGTTCCGACTTCGCCGGATTCTACAACCACCTCGGCATCCCGATCGCAGACTGGGGGTTCGGCGGTGCGGGGGGCGTGTACCACTCGCAGTACGACGACTTCGCGTGGATGACGCGGTTCGGTGACACGAACTACGTGTATCACGCCGCCGCGGCGCGCATCGCCGCGGCCATGGTCCTGCGTTTCGCGAATGCGGAGATCCTGCCGTACGACTATGTGGAGTTCGCACGCACGATGCAGGGCTACCTGCCTGCGCTCGATCGTGCGCTCTCGGCGAAGCGCTGGAGCGGTTCCACGAGTGCGCTGCGCGATGCCATTGGCGAGATGGAGCACGAGGCGGCGGCGTTCTCCGCGGCGCGGGATCGTGTGCTCGCCGAAGGGACACCATCGCGCGACCGGCGATCGACGGTGAATGCCGCGCTGCTCGGCGTGGAGCGGGCGCTCGTGCGGCCCGGCGGACTGCGAACGCGCCCGTGGTATCGCAACCTGATCTACGTGGCCGATGTCGACAACGGGTATTCGAACATGGTTTTTCCGTCAGTGAACGAAGCGCTTCGTGCGAATGATGAACGGCTGACAGGTGTGGAGATTGCCGATCTCGCGCAGCGATTCGGTTCGGCAACGCGCGCGCTCGTCGCGGCGCGTACAGCGCTTGGAGAGGTGCGATAGACAGCGAATGGAGAGCGGCCGGCGTGTCGCCACCGGATGAGTCCGCGCGTCAGTGCGTCGGCCCACCTATTGCGAGTCGGCAAGCGTGTCGCAGGCTTGGAGGTGACAGGTGGCGCAGAGACGCGAGGCGAGCGGCGTGACGATTCCCCGGTTGTCGCTTACGGAGCGGTTGGCCATTCAGGGCTACGCAGCGCGGGCGGCGTGGCCCGCCGGCTTCCAGATCTACGAGCGAGGCGTGAGCGCCGACGGTGTGTTCGTCGTCGTGCGTGGGCGAGTCGTCCTTCGTAGCCGCGTGCGCGCTGGTCGTGGATTCGTGCCGTGGGTGGCGACGCCCGGCGAGACGTTCGGCGCCGAGGGACTGTCACCGCATGCGGTCTACGCCACGGATGCGCGGACCGATGCCGAGACGGAGACACTGTTTCTCAGCAGTGGAAAGCTGCGGGCGTTCATCCGTGAGCAGCCGGTGTCCGCGATGGCAGTGATCGGGCAGGTGATGGCCGAGCGCACCGCGTTGCTCGAAAAGCTTCGCGAACTCACGACGTTGTCGGTGGAACAGCGGCTGATTGCCGCCCTGCGCCGCATGTCGGCCCACGACAGTTTCACGCGCGACGATGGCTACATCGAGTTGTGCGCCGCGCGGTATCGACTGCTTTGTGAAGTCGTGGGGGCGACGCGTGAGTCGGTGTCGCTCGTCTTCGCACGGTTGGTGGGGCAAGGTCTCGTGGAGCGTCGCGGGAGTACATTGTACGTCACGCCTTCGGCGCGGTTGTTCGACCGACTCGCCGACTCCGGCGTGGCGGACGACGCCCTGCTCGCCGCCGTACTTGCGGACGTAGACGTGGTACCGGCGCTCCAGTAGCGACGATTCGCGATCGCTGGACATCCGTCCACTCCGATCTGGCCTTCTCCAACTCGTCGCGTCCCTGATGCTGGGCTGGTTGCTGCTGCCGATGGTTGCCGGTGCTGGAGCGGCATGGCGCCTGCTCGCCACGCGCCGGATCGAGCGCGAGTACGACAGGCGGATCGTGCGCCGCGCGGATGGCACGGTGGCCGGCGCGGAATCATTCCTGCTTGCCGGCACGAATGGGCGAGCGCTCCTGCTGCTGCATGGCTCGGGTGACTCACCGCAGACCCTGCGATATCTCGGTGAGCGGCTGAATGCGGCGGGCTACACCGTGCTCGCGCCGCTGCTTCCCGGGCATGGGCGCTCGCCGCGCGACTTCGCGCACGTGAGCGCTTCGGCGTACACGGCTGCGGCACGCGCTGCGCTGGACGAGTTGCGGGGCCGCCACGCATGGATCGGTGTCGGCGGGCTCTCGATGGGCGGCGCCCTGGCCGCGCAACTGGCGGAGGACGCCGCCGATGTGCGGGTGCTCCTGTTACTGGCGCCGTACCTCGCGGCGACGCCGCAGGTGGCGTGGGCCACGCGGACCGCGCCGTTGTGGGGGCTCGTACAACCGTATCTCAGTGCGCGCGGTGAACGGTCGGTGCACGATCCGGCGGCGCGGACGGCGAGCTACGCGTACGGAGTCGTGGCGCCCAATGCGCTGCACGCGCTGCTCGAGACGGCGCGGCGAGGACGCGCGGCACTCGCGGGGATCGCGGTCCCGACACTCGTCATCCACTCCCGCGCGGACAACCGTATTCCAGATGCGGTGGCGACGGCGACGATGGCGACACTCCGTGCGCCCATCGAGCGACACTGGGTCACGGGGTGTGGACACGTCATTACCGTGGATTACTGCAAGGACGTGGTCGCGGACCTCGTACTGGCCTTCCTCGCGCGCCACACAGACTGAGCGGAGTGTTCCGACTCGATCGTGGGCGCGCGCGGACGGCCCGTCGCGCGTCAGCCTGAGACGCGATCGACGATGTTCTCGCTCATTTCCTTCACTGCTTCATAGCCGGACACGGCGGCGTTCTGCGCCTGCTCCGCGACGCCCGACGCCACGCGCTTCACGCGTGCCCCCAACCCTGCGGCGCGCTTGCGCGCGCCACCGGCCGTGGACTTCTTCGCCGTGCTGCGCTTGGCGCCGCTCTTCTTCGCGGTCGAGCGCTTCACGGCTGGACCACGCCGCTTCGCCGCCGAACGCTTCGCGCTCGACTTCTTGGCACCGCCGCGCTTGGCGGCACTGCGCTTGGCCGTCTTGCGCTTCGCGCTCTTCTTTGCGCTCTTCTTCGCGCCACGCTTGGCGCCGCTCTTCTTCGCGCCGGAGCGCTTCTTGATCGCCGGACCGCGGCGCGCGCTCTTCTTGCCTGCGCGCTTCGTGCCGCGCTTCTTCTTCATCGCCATCGCTGCGTCTCCTCTGCCGGATAGTGGCTATCGGTGCTGCGCGAATCGAGCACACCCTGCGCAAGTTTCGGGCGCGAGATCACGCCCAGCGGACTTGCCACCGCACGACGACTGCCTGATTCGTTCATCGCAACGACGGCCGAAATTCCAGAGACACGTCGGCTCGACCGCAGCATGCGAACATCGTGCATGTGCAAACATGGCGCGGCGCATCGACATCGGCCAGACGACAGCCACATCTCGCTTGCCTGATCCCGCCACGTCCTGCAGTCTTGAGGATGCCTCCGCTCAACCTCAGCCAGCTCGCCATCGGCGAGCGTGTGCAGCATGAACTCATGGTCGTCGACAGGGTCGAGAAGACCCAGGGGAACGGGGAGCCGTTCGTGATCCTGAAGCTCGGCAACGCGTCCGGACACATCGACGTCGCGCCCATCTGGGCGAACCAGCGCGACTGGGCGGACGGCGCCGACCGCGGGCGCGTGGTGCAGGCCATCGGCCAGGTGGGCCTCTACGCCAAGACGGGCAAGCGGCAGATCCAGCTCAGCGGGCCCCTTCGCGTCGTGCCCAAGGAACAGGTGGATCTCCACGCGTTCCTTCCGCGCATCACGGGCGACACGGTGAAGCTCTGGGACTGGGTGGACAAGCGCCGAGCCGAGATGACGACTCCGGCACTGCGCCGAGTGGTGGACCTGTTCTTCGCCGACGACAACTTCCGGCTTCGGTTCGAGAACACCCCGGGCTCCGTGCGGGCGCATCATGCGAAGCTTGGAGGTCTGCTGCAGCACGTGGTCGAGGTCACGTCGATCGCACGGCAGACCGCGAAGACGATGGTCGCAAACGTGGACCTCGTGGTTGCGGGGGCGCTCCTGCACGACGTGGGCAAGGTGGAGGCGTACTGCGTGGAGGGGGGAGCGTTCGACTACACCCCTTGCGGCCTCCTGCTCGGCCACGTGGTGCTCGGGAGCCTGATGCTGGAGCGGCGACTCGCCCCGCTCGGACGGTCGGTGTGCACGGAGGAGCAACTGCTCGACGTGCAGCACATGATCCTGTCCCATCACGGGAAGCGGGAATTCGGAAGCCCGGTGGAGCCGATGACCGCCGAAGCGGAGATCGTCCACTGGGCGGATGAAGCGAGCGCGAAGGCGAACGACATGCTGGAATCGATTGACGACGCAGAGTCGTTCGGGCCGGGAAAGGAGTTCTCGGACCGGAAAGTCTGGCGGGTCGGACGACGAGTGTGGCGACGACCGGGCGGGACCTGGGACGAGTAGTCCGCAACGCGCGACGGGGACAGCTCGCCGCGCAGCCGATCATTCGGGCCACGCGGGTTTGCGGGAGAACGGCTTGCCGAACACTGCCTCGAGCTGCGCGCGCGGCTGCGCGGTGCGCACGACGACGTCGAGGGAGTCTCCAAGGACGATCAGGCGCGAGAAGTCCCGGTACCGTCGGTACGAGTGAAAAAATCCCGAGGGCCCGGGACGTGTGAGCCGGCCGAGCAGGATGTCGGCGATGCCGATGTAGTGAAAGGCGTAGAAGGCGTTCAGCGTCTGGAATGGCGGCAGGTCGCTCTCGATGATTCCGCGCGGCAGCGAGCCATGCTTCCCCCACTGCACGTCGACGGCGGGCGTTCCGCGCCACGGAGTGTGCAGCGTTTTGCCGTGCCAGTACGTCCACATATCGGTGGGCGCGCCGCTCTCGTCGTAGCCGATCCACACGACTTCCTGGTCGGTCGGCACGGTGAACGGGATCCAGGATCCATGTGCGTCGTCACGCCACAAGAGATGATAGGCGATGATGCGACGCGTGGGATGGACAACCGCGACAGCTCGCGTCAGGGGGAACCACTCGTCTCGCTGGAGGTATAGCAGTGGTGCGAGTCGGCGGGCGAGCCGAGCCATGCTGTCGGCGGGCTCCAGCGCATTCTGGACGGTGACGGGTCGTGCAGGAACGTGTGCGCGCGGGCCGCAGGCGCAGGCAAGCCCGAGCATGAGCATGCCGGCACGGCGGAATTCAGATCGCAAGACGATGCCCCACTGTGCTTTACGTCCTTTGGTGGTTACTGTTCGTGAGGGCGGCCCGGCGCCACTTCTCCGGGTGAGTGCGAAATTCAATTGGAGGGCCAATGCGCAAGCCGCGTCCGGCTACGTATAACCCAGTGCAAGCGCTTCACCTCATTGCGAACGATCGGAACGGCTCGCCATTGAGCTGTCCGTCCTGCTCTGGCCAGATCGAACGAACACCCGACGATTTTCCACCCCCGCCGCGCTCGCAGGTCACCCTGCAGTGCCGGGAGTGTGGTCGTCTGGCCCGATACATCGCCGGCGCCGCGTAGAGCTGGCGACAGCCCACCGCTTCTCCGAGCGTCGCGACAGAAGTCTGCGTGAGCGGCATGTCATGAAAGGACGTGCGAAACGGGGCCCGATTCGGCCCCGTTTTGCATTCGAACCAGCGAGCGAGCCGTCGCTCATGGTGGTGTGCACAAAACTTGCCCGATTGGAGGGCATGTTCCGCTCCGAGCGCTGCGTTGTGGCGCGACGGGGCATCACACGGATCGCGTTGGACGAGTGGGGCGACCGGCGAACGGCCGCGTGCTCGCGGCTCGATCAGGCTCTGTTCTGGTACGAGGTACGATTCATGGCTCGCATCAACGGCACGGTGAAGTGGTTCAACGACGCGAAGGGCTTCGGCTTCATCTCGCGGGAGGGTGGTCCGGACGTGTTCGTGCACTTCAGCGCCATCCAGGGCGACGGTTTCAAGTCGCTGGCTGAGGGAGACAAGGTCGAGTTCGAGATCGTCCAGGGTCAGAAGGGCCCGCAGGCGGCCGACGTGACCAAGAGCGCCTGATTCCAGCCGATCCTCGCGCGCCCCGGAGCACAGGCTCCGGGGCGCGTGTCGTCTGACGACGGACCGCGGCGGGCATTCCTCTTGCCCCCTGTAGCGAGTGTGCCGACCTCGCGATCCCGCGTTCCCGAGCCGATGTACGCCACGTTGGGCCACGAGCTGCCGACTGGCACCGGATGGACGTTCGAGCCCAAGTACGACGGCATGCGGGTGATTGCCGAGGTCAGCGCGCGAACGGTGCGGCTCGTCACGCGGAACGGACGGGACAAGAGCACACAGTTTCCGGAGTTGATTCTGGCCCTGCGCGAGCTGGCGCGGCGGGCTGGCCGATCACTGCTCCTCGACGGTGAAGTGGTCGCCCGCAAACGGCGCCGCCCGCGACGAGTGGGATCCGTATCGGCGACGACGTTGCCAGGGGTTGTCCAGCCCGAGGCGAGCGAGTTTCAGGAGCTCCAGGCGCGCATGCACCTCAGGGACGCAGACGAGATCGTACGACGTGCCGTCGAGGCGCCGACATCGCTGGTCGTGTTCGACATGCTGCGCGACGCACGCTCGTCCCTCGTCGAGAAGCCGTGGAGCGTGCGCCGCGCGCGCCTCGAGGCGCTGTTCGCGGATGTGGGGGACCCGGCCGACGCCACGCTGCTGCTGAGCGACACCTCGCCGCGCGGATCCACGATGCTGGCGCGGGCACGCCGGGCTGGCTGGGAGGGGATCATCGCCAAGCGCACCGACGCACCGTACCGGCCGGGTGTTCGTGCGGATGCGTGGCTCAAGCTCAAGCTGCTGTACCGTGCCGAGTTCGTCGTGGGGGGATTCACCGAGCCACGCAACTCGCGCCAGCATATCGGGGCGCTGCTCCTCGGCGCGTTCGACAAGCACGGCGCGTTCGTGTACGTGGGACATACCGGAGGCGGTTTCACGCGCGATGGGCTCGCCGCGATGTCCGCGCTGCTCGCGAAGCGAGCGCGACGCACGGCACCGTTCGCCATGGTGCCTCGCACGAATGAGCGCGCGCACTGGGTCACGCCATCGGTGGTCGTGGAAGTGAAGTTCGCCGAGTGGACGAAGGATCGCCTGCTGCGACAGCCCATCTTCCTCGGTGTGCGCGACGACAAACGGGCTCGCGACGTGACGATCGAGGGAGTGAGCCTGCAGCGTTGGGGCACGGGCGAGATGACGAATGACGCCGCGTAGCTCGATGACGCCGGCGGGCGTCGAATCGCAGCTGGCGGCGATCGAGCGCGGGCCGGGCGAGGGGACGCTCGATCTCGGACGCGGTGACACCCTGCATGTCTCCAGCCTCGGGAAGGTCTACTTTCCGAAGGCGAAGCTGACGAAGGGTGCGCTGATGCGGTATTACGCGCGCGTGTCTCCCGTGCTGCTGCCGCACCTGGCCGGTCGCCCGCTCGTGCTCAAGCGTTATCCGGACGGCGTGGGCGGGCCGATGTTCTTTCAGCAGGATGCTGGAGCGCACGTGCCCGACGTCGTGCGAACGGAGATGCTGCCGACGGAAGAGAAGGGGCAGCGTCGCCGGATCATCGGCGGCGACCTTGCGACCTTGCTCTACACGGTGCAGCTCGGCGCGATCGAGGTGCATCCCTGGTTGTCGCGTGTCGCGGACATCGAGTCGGCAGACCGATGTCTGATCGATCTCGACCCAGGTGCGAACGTACCGTTCTCGGCCGTAGTGGCACTGGCGCGCGACGTGCTGCGAATCACGCAGGAATGCGGTCTGTCGGCGGCAGTGAAGACGTCGGGCTCACGGGGAATTCATCTCGTCATCGCGTTGCCCAAGCGCACGACGTACGAGACGTCGGCGCGACTCGCGATGCAGATCGCGCAGGTTGTCGCGGCGTCGCGGCCGGAGGTGGCGACGGTGGAGCGCTCGCTCAAAGCGCGACCCACCGGCACGATCTACGTGGACGCGTTACAGAATGCACGTGGCAAGAGTGCAGCGAGCGCGTACAGCGTGCGCGCGAAGGAGGAGGCGACGGTTTCGGCGCCGCTCGTGGCGCACGAACTCACGGCACGTCTGCGCATGGGAGCGTATACGGTGAAGACGATGCCCCGTCGGGTGGCGACCGTGGGCGATCCGTTCGGCGAGGTGCTGGCAGAGCGGCCTGCGACGGCGCGAGTGCTCGCGCGCGCCATGCAGGTGCTGGACACGACGCTATCGGCGACGACGCCACGGCGCGCGCGGACACGCAGTCGATCAGGAGGTCGGGATGCTGGAGCAACGGCAGGGTGAGGGCGTGAGGAGCGAGGGAGTGTGGAGTCCGGGGCAGCCGCTCTACACGCGGTCGATGCCGGGGGGTGGGTACGTGCGGGTCGAGGTCGTGGCCAGCGATCGAGGCGATACCACGCGCCTGCGTCGCCTTGGCCGAGTCGTGATCGAGCCGCGCGAGGCGTCGCCTCGGCGCGACGATGCGTCGCCCCTCGTGGTGGAGGAGGTGGAAGGGGACGACGAGCGGGCGGTCGTCGCGGAGTGTTTTCGGATCGCGTGCGACAACGCAGCGATCGCGCGGCGGGTGCTGCGCCGACGCATGCAGGCGAGACGGGCCGACTAGACGATCATCCGCCCGCCGCGCGGAGCGGAATCTCGATCTGCCGGCTCTCGTTGCGCGATGATTCCGCTGTGCCGGCGGCGGAGGAGGGACGCGCGCCGAGCAGGTGCAGCGTCTGGTGATAGAAGTGGAGCGTGTGCACCGGAGCGCGAAAGCTCTCGGGGCCGGCGCGCGCGATGGCGTAGCCCTCCTCGCGCACGCGTCGCGGCAGCGCCCTCGCCAACGGGTGGCGAAGGAGCCGTCGTATCTCCGTTCCATTGCGCGCGAGCAACGCCGCGCACAGACCGTCCAGATAGTCGAGCATGGTCGCCCCGAGATTGGACCTAAAGAACATATTGCGACTAATGTGCCGAACGCAATAGCGGGGTTGGGCGGGAGGGTCACGCGGGTGTCACGGTTCGCTGGCCGCGGCGGCGCACGCGACGCGGCGAGGCGGCAAGCAGTGGCACGGCGGGTCGCCCCAGGGGCGACCGCTACTCCGTGAACAGGTCGAATCGCACACCGCGCCGGACTCCGCGCCTCTTTCGCGGCGCAAAGCGGAACAGCTGTGCCGGTCGGCCGCGGCCCTCGCTGTGCCACTCGTCGGTGGGCTCGACCAGGTAACTGGCCTGGAGTGCGCGCCGGAAGCTCGCCTTGTGGAGCCGGCGGCCGAGGAGCAACTCGTACACGCTCTGGAGATCGCTGAGCGTGAAGGTGGAGGGGAGGAGCCGGAAGGCGAGTGGGGACTGGTCGACGCGCTGCCGGGCGACTGCGGCGGCGCGCTCGACGATGGCCCGATGGCGTGGAGCGAGCGTGGGCAGCGCCGCGAGGGGAAACCACTCGGTCTCGGCGGCGGGGTTTTCGTCGCGCGCCGGCACCAGCGCGACAATTCCGACGGAGACATCCGCGTCGCCCGGGTGGCGCTTGCCGTCGCTGAAGGCGCCGACCTGCTCGAAGAACGCCGGTGCCGACCCGAGGACCGATTCCGCGATGCGGGATGCGGCGTCCTCGAGACCTTCGTCGGGGCGGGGAGCGTCCCAGGGCAGGGTCCAGCGTTCGCGCGCGCCGGCCGGGGCGCGGACGAGCAGTGCGGCCAGCGCGTCGCCACGAGGCGACAAGACCACCACGTCGACGGCGAGCGTCGTCCGGCGAACGGCTGACTTCATCTGGAAGGACTGGCGCTCGCGCATGTCGCGCGAATTAGTAACAATCAGTCACTAATGTCAAGGGCGCCTTCGCCGGCAGGGAGCCGGATTAGTAACACTGTGTTTCAAATGGCTCGCGACGGCGTGAACGATGATATACGAGCTTCTCATGGCCGAGTCAACGGACGATGTGGCAGTCCGCGACAACGCATCGACTCGATGGACGCGATGATGCGTCGACTCGTGACGCGCGGGCGACGCGGCAAGAAGACGGCCCCCGCGTCGCCGTTGTCGCGGGCGACCGTCGTGAGCGCTGGAATCGCCGACGGTGATTGCGTTTACGGCGTCGACGTCGCCGGCTGCGGCGTGGTGAGGACCTCGCGCCGCAGTCCCGCACCGTAGCCCGCGACTGACGGAATGGTGATCGGGAGCTGGCCCGAGATCGGCGCGAGGCCAAGGAGGGCACGCGCTGCGGCGCGCTGCGAGACGGGCATGCTGCCCCACGCGATGAGATACGCGGATGTCGCGGGGAGCTCCGTCGCGATGTACGGGTTGGAGAAGGTGGCGAGAATCACCTTCGATCCGCTTCGGTGCAGTCCATCGATGAGGGCCGCCATTCCGTCAGGTGCCGCGAGGCGGGCCGTGGAGGAACTCGCACCGAAGTACGACGAGACGATGACAACGTCCGCCCCTTGTGCGGCGCGCAATGCGTTCTCGACGGACGCGGGAAAGAGGGCGGGTTGCGGGCTCGCGACGTACGTGCCGCCCGTCACGGCCGCTCCGGCGCCGGCACCGGACGCGGCACCGTACAACGACTCCGGAGAGAGTGTGAGGGTCCGCAGTGTCGGGAACGCGCGAGCCATCTCGCCATTGAACGCGGATCCAGCGCCGAGATCCACCCTCGGCGCGATGGTGATGCTGACGACGCGCGCCGTGCGCGCCATGCGGCCGAGCGGCACGAGTGTGAGCGAATCGCGCACGAGGGTGATCGCGCGCTCGGCCGACGTGCGGGCGGCGCTCTGGTTGACGCTATCGCCGACGATGGCGCGCATCGCCTGGACGTCCACGAAACGCTCACGGTCGAGGCTCATCTCGTGCTTCGCCGCGAGCAGCTTACGCACCGACGAATCGATGCGTGACTCAGGAAAGGCTCCGGTGCGCACGCCGTCCACGACCGCATCGATGGCGCCCACGTTGTCGGTGGGCATCAGCAGCACGTCGGCGCCAGCGAGCACGGCACGCTGCGTGACCTCGGCCATCGACATCTTGCCGAGCACGCCGTTCATGTCCAGCGCGTCGGTGATGACGAGCCCCTGGAAGCCCAGTTCGCCGCGCAGCAGGTCGGTCATGATGCGTGGATTGAGCGTCGCGGGCAGCGGCGAGGTGTCGAGTGCGGGGAGGACTCCATGGAACGTCATGATGCCGCGAACGCCGGCGTTCACGGCCGCACGGAACGGCACGAGCTCGACGCTGTCGATCCGGGCGCGTGGCGCATCGACGTGCGAAAGCTCGAGATGCGAGTTCTGCTCGGTGTCCCCGTGTCCGGGGAAGTGCTTGGCCGTCGCGAGCATCCCGTTCTCCTGGATGCCGCGGACGAGGGCGGCGCCGAGTCGCGCCACGAGCTGCGGGTTCTCGCCGAAGGAGCGGAGCGAGATGACGGGATTCCTGGGATTGTTGTTGACGTCGACCACGGGCGCGAACGCCATGTGGATACCAATGGCGCGACCCTCCACAGCGGTGGCGCGACCCATGGCGTACGCCAGGGCGCTGTCACGCGTGGCGCCAATGCCCATCGCGTATGGAAAGCTGGTGGCGCCGCCCAGGTCGATCGCGTTGGGAAGGAAGTAGCCGCCGCGCGCCCGAAAGGCGGCGCCGGTCTCGAGATCGGCGCCGACGAGGAGTGGCAACCTGCTCGAGCGCTGCAGGGCATTGAGCTTGGAGGCGATCTCGGTGGGAGATCCGACGGAAATGATCAGTCCGCCGAGATGCTGATCGCGAATGAGCCCCTGAATACGCCGGAAATTCGCGTCGTCATCGGGCGTGTAGTCGCCGAGGACCCACGGCCACACCATTTGCGCGGCCTTGTCGCGGAGCGACAGCGTGGCGAGCACGGAGTCGGCCCATCGGAGATCGGCGGCACGGTCGGTTCTCATGGCCGGTGCAGCGCCGGTGCTGGACACGATCGTGGTGCCGCTCGTGGGCACGGGCGCCGAATTCGGAGAGCCGCCGGACGCACAGGCGATCATCGTACCGCCCAAAACCGCGCCGCCCAGCAGGGTGCGTCGCAACCTGCGTCCGTCCGGTCGTCTCACCATGCGATGGTCCCTTGTTTCGTGGTGTCGACATCTTCCTCACCTCCCTTCTTGAACAGGAAGGCTTCCATGTTCTTGGTAAGGAAGCTTCGTGCCTGCGGGTCCATCACGTTGAGCCCATAGTGATTGATCAGCATGGTCTGCTGCTTGAGCCAGAGGCCCCAGCACTCCTGACAGATCTCGGTGACGACGCGAGCGCCGATGGCACCGGGGAAGGGCGGGCGTTCGTATCCCGCGCGAGTTTGTCCGCAGCGGGCACAGGTGACGGTGGCGGGCACTGGACTACCTCACGTGATGGATGCTGCAGGAATCTAAGACAGACAGGACGTCCGTGAATCGTGAGCCATCGAGAGAAGCCGTACGGCGAAAGGCGTACGGCGCGTCGGTTTGGCGAGAGGCGTGCGGGGTGCGGCGAGGGAATCGGAGTGGGATTTGGTCTGGTGACGTCGTGACCCCGCCTGTCCCGGCGCACCCTTCAACCGCCCCTTCCGAATTCCCGCCGCCCGCTGGACGCCGCACGCGTCACGACGCGCCGCACGCCTCTCGCCGTACGTCGAAGGCACACCGAGCCCTCCGGTGTGCCTCTGACACTACCCCGCGCCCTCAGGCCGCCACGGCATCCACGGCGTTCTCGTCGTGCTGCTTGGCGTCGGGTCCGTAGTTCCGTGCGTACTCGATTTTCGCGAGCCCGATCAGCTTCAGGGCGCGGATGTAGATCCAGCCGATGTCGAGCTCGAACCAGCGGGCCTTGAACTTCGCGCTCTTCGGGTCGGCGTGATGGTTGTTGTGCAGCTCCTCGCCGCCGAGCCAGATCGCGATGGGCGTGATGTTCCGGCTCTCGTCCTTCACCTCGAAGTTTCGATAGCCGAGCGCGTGGCCGATTCCGTTGATGACGCCGGCGGCCCAGAGCGGGATCCAGATCATCTGTACGCCCCACACGAGCGGACCGACGAAGAAACCGAACAGGTAGACGTCGATGCCGAGCATGAGGAGAACGCCAGTCCAGTTGAGTGGCGTGAGGAGATGACGCTCGAGCCAGTCGTTCGGCGTTCCCTTCCCGTACTTGTCGAGCATGCCGGGCTGGCGCACCGCCTTCCGGTAATAGAAGGCGCCCTTCAGGAGGATTTCGCGCAAGCCCTCCACCACCGGGCTGTGCGGATCGCCTTCGCGATCCGCGAAGGCGTGGTGCTTCCGATGGCACGCCACCCATTCCTTGGTGACGATGGCCGTGGTGAGCCAGAGCCAGAGGCGCATGGGTGTCGCGGCGATCGCGTGCAGGCGCACGCCGCGATGTGTCTGCGCGCGATGCAGGAAGAGCGTGACACACACGTTCGTGATGTGGCCGGCGACGACGACGAACAGCACGGGAATCCACCACCTGCTGGCCCACGCACCAAACTCGAGCATGACTCACTCCGGAAAGAACGACAGGACCACAAGCAGGAAGCGCAACCGCGGCAGCACGACGAACGCCCAATCTAAGCAGCCGCGATCAGCGGCCGGTTCCTCCCGATCTCACGGCAACGGTCGTCCGCCGATTTCACCGCTCAAGCCGCCAGCGGAGGAGGCGACGGGTGTGGTGACCGGCGGTGTGCCCCAGACATCGTTCGTGGTGTTGAAGTCGGGCACGACGCCGTCCGGCCAGAGCCGCGCTCCGGTCACCGGCGCCTTCACCGCGAGTACGGCCGAGTAGCGATCGGTGCGCGACCAGATCTCGACGGGCAGGGTGACGTCCTGCGAGCTGTTGTCGGCGAAGCGCAGTCGCAGCTTAACGGGGAAGGGCACCGAACTGTTTCGTCGCAGCGCGACGACGGCGTAGTTCTGTCCTTCCTGCTGGCGCATCGTCACGTTGTCGATGCCCAGGTCGAGGAGATCGGTCGAGTAGAAGAACGAGCGCCAATACCAACCGAGGTCCTGCCCCGAGACGTTTTCGAGCGTGCGAAAGAAGTCGCCCGGCGTGGGGTGCTTGAACGACCAGCGGTGGATGTATTCGCGGAACGCGCGATCGAATGTCTCCCGTCCCACGACATTGTCGCGGAGCGCGAGTAGCACTGCGCCCGGCTTGCGGTATCCGATGGCTCCAAGCGCACGGGAATCGACCCGGTCGGGGGGTGTCATGAGCGGGGAGTCGATTCGGTCGTCCACCGCGCGCTTCCAGTTCTGCTGATAGAACGGATAGGAGTTGGTGCCCGGATAGCGGCGTTCATTCGCGAAGGCGTTGATGTACGTGTTGATCCCTTCATCCTGCCACGCATAGCGGCGCTCGTTGGATCCGACGATCATCGGGAACCACTCGTGGCCATGCTCGTGATCGATCGTGCCGAAGATCGACTTCGGGTCGTCGAGCGGGTCGCCATAGTGGACCATGACGAACATCGGATATTCCATGCCGCCCACGGGACCGGCCACCGACGTCGCCTGTGGATATGGATAGCGAAAGAACAGATCCGAGTAGTTTCGAATGGACCACGCCGTCTGCTCGGCAGCCTGCTCCCATGCCTTGCCGGCCTTCGCAAATTGATAGTAGGACTGCGCCAGCACGCCGTTCGCGCTCACCGCATCCCAGCGGAAATCAGGCGCCGCGGCCCAGGCCACGTCGCGCACGTTGACGGCCCGGAAGCGCCAGGTGCGCGTGCCGGGCGCGGGCGCCGCGACCGCTTCGGCCTGCGTGATGATGGGGATCACCACGGACGAGGTGGCCGCCCGCGCGAGCCGCTCGCGCTGCGCGGCAGAGAGCACGTCGCCCGGATTCTGGAGCGAGCCGCTGGCCGCCACGGTGTAACCGGCGGGTGCGGTCACGCTGAAGTCGATGTCGCCGTACTCGAGGTAGAACTCGCCCTGCCCGAAGTAGGGATCCGTGTTCCAGCCCCGAACGTCGTCGTACACCGCCATGCGCGGATACCACTGCGCGATCTCGTAGAGGGTGCCATCGCGCCCCATGCGATCGGAACCGTGTTCCGGGACACGGAAGGCAAAGCTCATCGCGATGGTGGCCTTTCCTCCCTTTGGCGCGATCGCCTCGCCGAGGTCGATCCGACCCATCGTGTCGTCCACCCGGATGGTGACGGGTCGTCCGTTGACCTGCACTCCGCTCAGGTCGTACCCACCCTCGAATCCGCGCACACCCCACCGGGAGTCGGCCGGAAACAGTGCCGAGCCCTTGCTGCCGGGCCTGTAGAGATTCTGGTCGAGCTGCAGCCACACGAATCGCAAGCTGTCCGGTGAATTGTTCGTGTATCGGATGGTGACGGTGCCGCTCACGCGTTGCTGCGTCGTGTCGAGGGCGACGGCGATGGTGTAATCGGCTCGCTGCTGCCAGTACTCCGGGCCGGGCGCTCCACTCGCCGAGCGGTAGGTATTCGGACCTGGCCAGTCCATGCGGTCGATGCGCGCGATAGGATCGTCCATCGTCGTCTTGACGCTGGCGCCGACAGTACCAGTGGCGGGTTGGGCAGGCTGCGACACTGTCGCGATGGTATCGAGACGAACAGGCGTCAGCACTTGCGGCCGCTGGCCGGCGCAGGCGATGCCACCGAGCAAGCCAACAGCGAGAAAACGATTCACGGTCGTACCGGTTGGAGAGACGTTTTTCGCAGGCGTCCGGCGATGTGTCGCCGCTCGGCGGCCGAACCGACTGCATCACCCAGCCTCATCGCAACGGAAGTGCCGGACCGGGAACGGCCCGGGCCGTCGCTGCGCGCCGCGCCCACTGCGCCCGGTTGCCGAGCGCCCTTGCTCAACGAAGCGGACTCTCGTACCCTCCCGAGATCCATGTCCTCACGAACGACCGATTCCTCTTCACGCGACGGCGCGAACCTCTCTCCGCCCGCGGCCGCGACATCTCCCGACGATTTCGACGCGACCGAACCAGGCCGCGAAGCTCGACGGGCCACCACGGCCGGAACGTTTCGGTTCGAGGAGCGGACGACGGGCCGACTGGCGGATTTCCGGCGGACGCTACCCCGGAATCTCGCGGCGAGCGCCCTCGGAATCGGGACCTATCTCGGCGACTGCACCGATGACGAGGACGCGGCGTACGCGCGCACCATACGCGCGGCCGTCAAAGCGGGGGTGAACGTGCTGGACACGGCGATCAACTACCGATGCCAGCGGTCCGAGCGGGCGGTCGGCCACGCCGTGGTGGAGGCGATCGCATCGGGAGAGGCACGTCGAGACGAGCTGATCATCTGCACCAAGGGCGGCTACGTGGCGCTGGACGGGGAGCCACCGGCTTCCCGAGAGGCGTACGACCTGTGGCTCGAGGCCGAGATGTTCGCGTCGGGCCTGGTGACGCGCGAGGAACTGGTGCGCGGGGGCCATTCGATCGCGCCGCGGTATCTGGCCCACCAGCTCGAACGCAGCCGCGCGAATCTCGGAGTACGGACGATCGACCTGTACTACCTGCATAATCCGGAGGAGCAACTGCTGGCGGTGGACCGCGCGACGTTCCGGGAGCGGATGCGCGCCGCGTTCGCGATGCTGGAGGAGCGAGCGGCGGCCGGCGAAATCGCCGGGTACGGATGCGCCACCTGGAACGGCTTTCGAGTTTCGCCCGAACACCGGCAGCACCTGACGCTCGCGGAATTGATCGCGCTCGCGCGCGAGGTGGGTGGCACGACGCACCACTTTCGAGCCGTGCAGCTACCGGTCAGCCTCGCGATGCCGGAAGCGGCGCGACTCCCGACCCAGCCACTAGGCCGCAAGCTCGTACCGCTGCTCGAAGCCGCCGATGCGCTCGGAGTGGGTGTCGTGGCGAGCGCACCATTGATGCAGGGCAGGCTCACCGCGGGACTGCCGAACGAGATGCACGATCTCTTTCCCGGGTGCGCGACCGACGCGCAGCGCGCGCTGCGATTCGTGTCGTCGCTACCCGGTGTGAGCGTCGTGCTCACGGGGATGCGGCGGCACCAGCATCTCGTTGAGAACCTCGACGCGTGGCGCAGCTGACGTCAGCGCATCGGCCCGAGCGCGTGGATCTTCCGAGTCGCTGATCGCCGCCAGCGCTGCTACTCGATGCGAAGCGTTCCGGTGTGGCCAGAGCGACGATCGATGACGGCGACGCAATGGGCATTGGTGTCCGCGACATAGACGAATCGTTCGCCGATGGCGAGACCCGATGGCTCGTGTAATCCGCGCACCCACGTCTCGGCGCGACGTGTCACCGGATCCACCCACTTGAGGGCATCGTTGTAGCTGTCGCAGACGAGGAGCCGACCGTCGACGGCGCGCGCGATGCCTTGCTGATGCTGCATCCGCACAGAGTCGCCGACGCCATCCACGTCGCCGAAGTCGAACAGGCCGGTGCCGACGATGGTGCGCACACGGCCTGACGGATCGCGATCAGCCACCCGAATGGCGCTCGACTCGGCGTCGGCGACATACAGCAAGTGGTTCGCGCAGCAGATGCCCATCGGCTGGGCCAGCGCCGCCTCGCCGTGCGATCCGTCATGCAGCTCTTCGGCACCACTGCCGGAGAAGACCTCGGCGCGTCCGGACGCGACCGACACCGTCCAGATCTGATGCACCCCCGCCATGGCGACGAAGAGGGTGTCACCGTCGAGTGCGAGATCCCACGGCGAGCTGAGCGCGCCATGCGCCTCGTCCACCGCGCTGCGCAACTGCTGTCCGGTGCCCGCCAGCGTGCGCGTGCTGCCGGTGCGAAGCGAGCATTCGACAATGGTGTGGCGTCCGGCGTCGGCGACAAAGAGCAGGTCGCCGGCCAGCACGACGCCCTGTGGATTGACGAACGACTGATCGGCGGACGCCGCAATCCGGCTGTCGGTGCCGTCGATCGTCTGGTCGACATGCATGCGATGTCCCGTGTCGTCGAGCGTACCCACGAGCACGCGCCGATGTCCGCTGTCGGCGATGGCGAGCCGACGACCGTCGAGAGCCACCTTCGCCGGAAACGAGAGCGTGGACGGCGCGGTGGTCGGCGGGTCGCTCTCACGGTGGATGCGCCCAGGCACCAGCGTACTGGCGGCACGGGCCGTGGCGATCGTGCGATCGATGAATGGCGCGAGCGAGTCCGCGGTGAACTCTCCCGCGTGCATGCCGACGACGTACCCGCGAGGATCGACTGCGACGAGCGTTGGCCACGCGCGCACGGCGTATGCGCGCCAGAGCCGGAACTGCCGGTCGTTGATCGTGGGGTGCACGGACCCAAGCCGTATCGACGCATCCCGAATGCGTGACGTGTCGCGCTCAGCGGTGTACTTGCCGCTGTGCACGCCGACGATGGCGATTTCGTCCGGATAGCGTTCCTCGAGCTTCCGCAACTGCGGAAGGACGTGCAGGCAGTTGATTCAGCCGTACGTCCAGAAGTCGAGGAGCAGGAGCTTGCCGCGGAAGTCGCCGAGCACGAGCTGTCGACCCTCCGTATGAATCCACTCGAGTGTGTCGGGGAACTCGGGGGCGCGGACAATGCCGTCCAGGTCCATCGGGTGTCTCTCGCGGAACAGGTTGGTGACCAGGCCTCGCGCGCACAGCACGCACCGTGCACTTTTCGCACTCGACCTGCACTCCCGGTGCCACCCGAGGACATGCGTTCATGAGTTCGCGCTGCAAGCATCTCGACCATGTACTCACCGTGGAGCCACGGACGCCGGCGGGCTGCGAAAAGTGCCTGGAACTGGGCAGCCGCTGGGTGCATCTCCGTCTGTGTCTCGAGTGCGGCCATGTCGGATGCTGTGACAGCTCGCCCAACGCGCATGCGACGAAGCACTATCACGCGACGCATCATCCGGTGATGAAGAGTTTCGAGCGCGGGGAGGATTGGGGCTACTGCTACGTCGACGCGATCATGCTCGACCCCGCGCCGAGGCCGCGCGCCGTCTGACGGAGAGGAGCGGGCAGGAGTCCGGCGCGAGGCATCATGCGGCCGACGGATCGTTTCGCAATCCGTGGCCTGAGAGTGAGCCGCATGGTCTGGTGGACGTGCTCCGCTGGGTGCGGGCGCGCAGAAGTTCCGCTCTGCCCCCCACCCCGGCGCGCGGCTCTTTTCCTGTCGCGGCACCGGACCCTGCGCGGCCGCGCCTCCACGAGGCTGGCGCGTCGGCGACGTGGATCGGCCACTCCACGATCCTCATTCAGATGGGCGGACGCAACATCCTCACCGATCCGATGTGGAGCGAGCGCGCCTTTCCGGTGCAGTGGGCCGGTCCCCGGCGCGTGATGCCGCCCGCAATCGCGCTCGAGGCGCTGCCGCCACTCGACATCGTGCTGTTGTCGCACAGTCACTACGACCATCTCGACAGGAACACGGTGAAATGGATCGCCCGCCGTCATCCTGACGCGACCTGGGTGACGCCGCTGGGGTTGGGTCGCTATCTCCGCGGCTTCGGCGTGCGGCGCATCGTGGAGCTGGACTGGTGGCACTCCGCCGACGTGGATGGCATCCGGATCGCCGCCACGCCGGCGCGGCATTTCAGCGCTCGGCGGGCGGGGGATCGCAACCGGACCTTGTGGTGTGGATTCGCTCTGCACGGCTCCGGTCGTCGCTGCTACTTCGCCGGTGACTCGGCCTATCATCCCGAGTTCGGCGAGATCGGGGCGCGGTACGGGCCGTTCGATCTGGTGGCGATGCCCATCGGGGCCTACGACCCCCGATGGTTCATGCAGCGAGTGCACGTGAATCCGGAGGAGGCAGTGCAGGCCTGCGTGGATCTCGCGTCGTCCCACAACGGCGCGCGACCCGCGCTCATGCTGGGCATCCACTGGGGCACGTTTCGGCTGACCGATGAGCCGATGGACGAACCGCCGCGGCGCACGCGAGACGCGTGGACCGCTGCGGACCTGCCCGCGGACCGGCTCTGGATACCCGCGTTCGGCGAGACCCGCGCGTGGTGACGCGGACCGAGATGCGTTAGGACGCTTTCCGTTTGCGGGTGGTCTTCGCGCGCGTCGTCTTCTTTTTCGCGGCGGTGGATCGCTTGGCGCCGCGCTTCTTCGCCGAGGTCGAGGCCAGACTTTCCTGGAGCCGAGCGACCAGGTCGATGACGTTGGTGCGGTCGGGTTTGTCGCCCTCGTCGTCGTCCGGAATCTTCTTGCCCTTGAGCTTCGCGCGGAGCAGCATCTTGAGCTTCGCTTCGTACTCGTCGTGATACTTCGACGGGTCGAAGGGCTCGGCAAGGTTGCCGATCAACTGCTCCGCCATTGCCACTTCCTGCGGCCGTACCTTCTGCTCCTCGGAACTGGGGAAACGAAGATCTTCGGGCGCCACCAACTCCTCCTCGAATCGCATCAGCTCGAGCACCAGCGCGTCACCGATGGCGCGGACCGCGACCAAGTGCTCCTTCTGGCGCAGGGTCAGCTTGCCGATGCCCACCATGTCGGTGTTGTGGAGGGCTTCCCGGAGCAGCGCGTACGGCTTTTCGCCCCCCTTCTGCGGAAGGAGATAGTAGGGTGTGTCGAAATAGCGGGAATCGATCTCGTCCGATTTGACGAAATCCATCATCTCGACCGCCTTGCTCGAGGGGGTCTTCACCTTGGCGAGCTCTTCGGGCGTGACCACGACGTACTTGCCCTTCGTGTACTCGTAGCCCTTCACGATCTCGTTCCAGGGAACCACCTCGCCGTCCGCGGGACAGACGCGCTCGAGCTTGATGGGCGTGAGATCGTCCTTGTGCAGCTGACGGAAGCTCGTCTTCTCGACCGAGCGTACGGCGCTGGCGAGAGAGACGGGGATGTTCACGAGCCCGAAGGTCAGGGCGCCAGTCCATATGGATGCCATGGCCGTGGATAAGGCAGGGGGCGTACTCTCCAGCGGTTGTCAACATTATTGACGTGAACCTTGCGGCCACTTGAACTCGTCCGTCACGCGACTTGCGCAGAGACTCGCCGTGTCCAGGCCCCTGAACCCCCGCTATACCTTCACGGAATTCGTCGTCGGCCGGAGCAACGAGGCCGCGTATACGGCGGCCTCTGCGGCGGCTGTCTCGCCCGGCAAGCTCCACAACCCGATCCTGATCACGGGCGCGACCGGGCTCGGCAAGACGCACCTCGCCCACGCGGTGACGGCGGAATCGGTGAGTCGCGCAGACCGTCGCGTCGAGTTGGTGACGGCCGACGATTTCCTGCGACTGCTCGCCGAGGGTGTCGCGGCGGGTGATCCGTCATCGCAACTTGCCGCACTGCGTGGGGCGCACCTGCTGGTGATCGATGACGTGCACGTGCTCGACCGCCACGCCGCTGCGCACGATGCGCTGGCGGCACTCGCCGCGCACACGGTGACGACGGAGTGCCAGCTCCTGTTGACGTGTGATGACGCGGCGGGATCCGACCTGCTGGCCAAGCGACTCGTGAGCCGGTTCCGCAATGCACACGTGGCCACGCTCGGCACGCCCGACTGGGCGCACCGGGTCGCAATCGTGCACGCGAAGGCTCGCTCGCTCGGACTCACGTTACCCCCTGCGGTCGCGCACCACGTCGCCGCGCAATGCGAGGGAAGCGTCCGCGAGCTGGAAGGAAATATCACGCGGCTGCGGGCGATGGCGGAACTGCACAAGGCGCCGCTGACCCTCGCGCTCGCGCGGCATGCCCTTCCCGCTCGGCGTCAGGCCGGCGCGGTGAGTACGGGCGCGCAGGCCGTGCAGGAGGCGGTCGCGGCCGAGTGGGGTGTTTCGCCGGAGGCGCTGGCGGGGGAGGGGCGTACGCGCGCGCTCGTCGAGCCCAGGCGAATCGGGATGTTGCTGAGCCGCGATCTTCTCGCGCTGTCGATCCGCGAGATCGGGGCGGCGTTTGGTGACCGGGACAGCTCCACGGTGTTGTCAGCCATCGAGCGGGCGCGAAACGACCTGGCGACGAATGCTGCCATTGCGGAGCGCGTGGATCGACTCCGAGCGATGCTGTCCGCTACGGCGCCCAGTCCGCCATGAACAGATTCGTGTCGCCGACTCGTTCGGCCTGGCGATTGGAGGCCCATACCAGAGATCGGCCATCCGGGCTGAACATCGGGAAGCCGTCGAACGAGTCGTGCGTCGTCACCTGTTCGAGTCCCGTGCCGTCGAGTCGCACCAGAAACAGATCGAAGTTGCTGCTGCGCGGCTGACGGTAGTTCGACGAGAAGATGAGGCGGGTGCCGTCGGGGGTCCACGAGGGACCGAAGTTCGCACCGCCCAGCCGGGTGATCTGGCGCTGGTCGCTGCCATCGGCGTTCATCACCCACAACTCCATGCGGTTTGGCCGAACGAGTCGATCGGCGAGGAGTGCGCGATAGCTCGCGAGTGCGCTGTCCGCCGGATGCCAGGCGCGATAGACGATGCGCGTTCCATCGGGCGACCACCACGGGCCGCCATCGTACCCGGGCGTGGAGGTGAGGCGCCGAACGTCGCTGCCATCGATGTTCATCGTGTAGATGTCGAGATCGCCGTCCTTGAGCGAGGTGAACACCACGCGCTTGCCATCCGGCGAGACGACGGCTTCCGCGGTGTAGACGCCGTAGTTGGTCAGTCGCCGGAGCCCGGTGCCGTCGGTTCGCGCGGTGTAGATGTCGAATGGATCGAGGCGCCAGACGTAGCCCTTGGAGGGATCGGGCTTCGCCGGGCACTCCGACTGGAGGGCGTGCGACGATCCGAACAGGACGCGCTCGTCGCCGGCGTAGAAAAAACCGCACGTGGTCTTACCCGTACCGTTGGACACGCGGCGCAGTGCGGATCCATCGACCTTCATCACGAACTGTTGGTCGCACGTGCGGCCGTCGCGCGTGCTCTGAAACACGAGCTCGCGGCCGTTGCTGCTGAAATACGCCTCGGCGTTTTCACCACCTCGGGTGAGTTGCCGGACGTTGCGAAGGTGTCGTTCGGTGCCGAGGGGAGCGTCGGCGACGCGACTGACGGCTGGCGGGTTGGGCGCGCAGGCGAGGATGCCGACGGCGGCGAGCAGCTGAAGACGCATGGTGGGAAAATAACGGTGAACCGTGAACCGTGAACGGCCAGATGCCGCACCGACTGGACGTTCACGGTTCGCCGGCATCGCCTCTGCAGCGGGAGAAGAGGAAGGCGGGCAGCCACGAGCACTGAGCGCCGAGCAATGAGAGGCATGATCCTCCATCGCTCGGCGCTCAGTGCTTCCAGCTTCTCGCTCCAGGGTCGCTACCTACCCGGCTATGGTGACCGCTCGTGGTGAGCGTTCACCGTTCACCGTTCACGGTCCGTCACGGCTTGGCCGGCATGACCGCGGCGAGGGTGAACAGGTCCTTCTGGCTCTGGCCCTTCTCCATCAACTCCATGGCCTTTCGCAGGGGCGCATCGAACTGGATGTCGCGGCGCTTGGCCGTGGAGTCTCCAGCGACGATGCGTGAGATCCGCTGCTCGAGGAGACGATCCACGTAGCGACTCGCGGCGTTGTACTGCGCGCGGTCGGTCGCGACGCCTTTCGCCGTGAGACGTCCGTAGAACTCGTCACGCCATTGCGGCTGTACGCGGAAGTCCTTCGACAGCCCACGCGACTTCTCGAGCGTGAAGTCGTTCACGATGACGAAGAAATCCTGCGACTTGGGCGCGATCGCCTTGGTGAATGCCTGCTCGGGCGTCGTGAGCGTGTCGTCGCGCACGAGCACGTCGGGCGTGATGCCGCCCCCGCCGTAGACGATGCGACCCGCGTCGGACCGGAAGGCCGGCCGTGCCTTCTTCTTCGCCTCGGTCTCGGCCGAGTCGGGCTTCTCCTCGACGAAGCGGCCGTTCTCGAACTTGCGTTCGCGCTGAATGCTGCGGCCACTCGGCGTGTACCACTTGGCGGTCGTGATCTTGAGCGCGTAGCCGCCGTCGAGCGGAAAGAGCGTCTGCACGAGCCCCTTACCGAAGCTGGTGGAGCCGACGACCAGTGCGCGATCGTGATCCTGCAGCGCGCCGGCGACGATCTCGCTGGCGGACGCCGAGCCTTCGTCCGTGAGGACGGTGAGCGGAATCGTGGGGAAGAGGGCGTTGCCGGTGGTGCCGAAGTTCTGTGGCTCCGACGCACGCGAGCGCACGCTCAGGATCTCCTGTCCGCTCCGGAGGAACAGATTGGACATCTGGATGCTCTGCTCGAGAATGCCGCCGGGATTACCGCGCATGTCGAGCACGATTCCCTTGGCTCCTTCCTTCGACAAGCGTGCGACGGCGTCGGCCACTTCCTGCGACGACGTCTCGTTGAATCGCTGCACCGGCACGTAGCCGATGCGCTTGTCGAGCATCATGGCGTACGGCACGGCCGGAATGTGGATGACCTTCCGCGTGAAGTTCATCGTGATGGGCTCGGCGACACCGGGGCGGCTGAACTTCACCGTCACGCGCGTGTCCGGCTTGCCAATGAGATAATCGGACACCTTCTGGGTCGTCCAGCCGCGCGTGGACAGTGAGTCCACGAAGACGATTCGATCGCCCTCGCGCACACCGCCCGCCTCGGCGGGCGTGTGCGGGAACACCGTGCTCACCGTGATGGCGCCCTGCAGATCCTGGATCTGCATGCCGATGCCAGCGTACTTGCCGTTGGTCTGCTGCGAAAACGCCGCGAGCTCCTTGGGGGAGAAGAGCTCGCTGTAGGGATCGTTGAGCTCCTTCACGACGCCGCGCGCGGCCTTTTCGTAAAGCGCCGCCGAGCCGACGGTGTCCACGAAGCGCTGCGACACGAGATTGAAGACCTGATCGAGCAACCGGGCGCCGTCGGCCGACGCGCGATCCTGCGCGAGGAAGCCACCCGCGACGACGGGCAGCAGAACGAGGGCGGCGAGAGCGGAGCGACGACGTAGCATGCCTGGACCTGCTGGTTTAGGGAGAGCTGTGTATAGAATACGCCACGCCGTATCGCAGGTTCCGCGCGCGGCGCCGTGGAACGCGGGAAAGTGCAGTTACGCGGGGCCGTCCGACCCGGGAGGCGCGCCAACGACCTCGATGCCACTCTCCCAGAGGGCGCGCCAGCTGATGGCGCGCCCGGAGCGAAAGCGCTTGCGGGTCAGCCGGATTCCGTCGGCCGAGACCACGATGGTGAAGGGTTCGCCGTCGATGTGGATCTCGCGGCGGAGGGGTGTCGTCAGCTTCAGAGTCATGAGACGTGTGGGCGGTCAGGCTGGTCGGGAGCCCAGCATGTAGTCGACGTACCATTCGCGCTGATGCTGGCGAACGGCGGCGTTGCGGAGGATTCCCTGTTCGACGAGCATGTCATGCGCTGGTTGAAGGACGCGCTGGAGGTGCGAAGGGTATCGCTGCGCCAACGGGAGCTGCTCGGCGAGCTTGTCGAGCCCGATCCGCCAGGTGAGCCGGCCGTCGGCCCGGGCGACCTCCAGCAGCCGATACAGCCGGCGAGCCACTGGCGACCCGAGGGACCAGTACGACGCGGCGGACAGGCTGACGACATGATCGGCGGCGAGGTTGTCGCGAATGATGGAGGACAGGACGACGCGGGCCACTCCCGGCTCGGCCGTCGCGATGGTCTCGAACAGGGGCAGCTGCTCGCGATCGAGCGACCGCCGGCGCTCGACCGTCACGGCGGCGAGCAGCGTGAAGCGGACGTCGCCACGCGAGTGCGTGGATGCGCTCTCGTAGACGCCCTGCGACTCGAGCATTGTTCGCTCGAGCCGGCCGAGCGCGCCGCGCAGCTGCTCGTAGGTGCGACCGTCGACCCGTCGGCCCATGGCGCGCAGAAACGCGTGGAGGGTGAAGGTCACGGCGCCATCGTCCGGGTCTCCGGCATCGTGGAAACGACGCATCAGTTCGACATACACATCCTGGTCGAACGTTCCCGGGAGCCGATCCCCGGGGGCGGGGATGACGCGCCACCGTCCTCCGCTCCCGTCTCCATACGTGATGGCGGTGTCGTCGGCGGAGTCGCTCAGGCGAAAGAGTGGCAGCGCTTCCAGGGATCGATCCATCCGGATCGCCCGTGCGGCAACCCGACGTCGCGCGACGACACTCATGCGCGGACGCTGGGCCGGAGATTGGCGGGCGGCACGCGCGACGACGCTTGCACGATCGCGGCCGTCAACGCACCGGCACGAGCTGACCGTTCACCGCGCGCGCCGCGTCCGAGCAGAGCCAGAGCACGACGTCCGCCACCGCCTCGCGGGTGACCATGGGTGTCTCTGCGCCCATCGCGGAGACGTTGGCCGCGGTCCGGATCGTCGCGGGGGCCACGGCGTTGGCGCGGACGCCGTGCGCGTGCTCTTCCTGCGCGATCACCTGCATGAGCGCGACGACGGCGCTCTTCGAGGCCACGTATGCCGACACATTCGGTGCGCGTGCGCCGGGGAGTACGGCTTCGCTCGCGAAGAACACGAGCGACCCCTTGACGGAGCGCAGCAGCGGCAGGAAGGCGCGCGCGGTGAGGTAGGCGGTGGTGGCGTTCATGGCGAACTGTCGTTGCCAGATGGCGGGATCGCTCTCGGCCACGGGTCCGCTCGATGCGAACCCGCCTGCGAGATGGACGACAGCGTGCACGCGGCCGGCAGTGGCGTCGCGCACGCGCTCGGCGAGTGTGGTTGTGGCCGAGGCATCCGTGAGATCAGCCGCGAGATATGCGGCGCGGAGCCCACGGGCGAGGAGCGCCTCGGCGCGGGCGCGCACATTGGCCTCGGTGTGATCGACGAGGAAGACGCGCGCGCCGTGCTCGGCGAAGGCCTGCGCCACCGCCTCGCCCACTTGCCCTTCGCGCCCGACTCCCGTGAGCACGATGCTGCGTCCCGCGAACTCCATCGTCGTCGCCCTCGCGCGTGACCGATCGCCGTGCGTCCAGCCGCACGTCAATCGGCGAGACGTCCACCGTCCTGGCGGAACAACCGGACTCGGTCTCGTGGCACGAAGTATGTGATGCGGAAGTGACAAATGCGAAAAATACTCCGCCTCAAGCGCGTCTCCGTCGTGCTGGGCATTCTCGTCGTTGGTGCACTGGCGCTCGTGGGCATCCTCTCCATGACGCGGGGCACGCCAGTGAAGGCCGTGGTGTCGATCGGTGATGCGAACGGTCCGCCGGCCGTCACCGATCCATTGTTCACGCGTTCGATGTCGCTGTACACCGGCCTCCAGCTCACGCCGGGGAACGCGGTGCAGCAGGTGAACAACGGGGACGTGTACACGAATCTCTGGCGCGACCTGCGTGGGGCACAGAGCACGATCACCGTGCAGATGTACTACTCGCAGCCCGGCGCCGTGGCCGACACCATGGCCAAGATCCTGAAGGAACGGGCACGGGCGGGAGTGCGCGTGCTGTTCGTGCTCGACGCGTTCGGCTCGCAGAACCTGAAGAAGGAATGGGCGGACAGTCTTCGCGCGGCGCGCGTGGAGATCGGGTTGCTGCGGCAACTCCACTGGTTTTCGATTCACAACGCGAGCGACCGATCGCACGTGCGCGTGGTGGTGGTGGATGGCAAGATCGGCTACACCGGCGGCTTCGGACTGGCGGACTACTGGCTGGGCAACGGGAAGAGCAAGAATCAGTGGCGCGACAGCAACGTGCGCTTCGAGGGGCCGGCAGTGATGCAATTGCAGGGGGCGTTCGCGGCGGCGTGGGCGGAGTGTACGGGAGAGCTCATCGCCGGTGACACGTTCTTTCCGCCCGCCGCCTTCCGTCCCGATGACGGTGGGGTGCAAGCGGGAATTTTCTTCGCGTCGCCGACGACCGGAAGCACGCCGGCCGAGCGATTCGTCGCGCTCACGATCGCGAGTGCACGCAAGTCCCTTTATGTCGCGAACTCGTAC
>JANLTI010000260.1:0-24263 GCA_031362845.1 Gemmatimonadaceae bacterium
GTACGAGGTACGAAGTACCAGGTACTGTCCAGCCCGTCAGTACCTCGTACTCGGTACGAGGTACGAAGTACCAGGTACTTTCCCAGCCCTTCAGTACCTCGTACTCGGTACGAGGTACAAAGTACCAAGTACTTTTCCAGCCCTTCAGTACCTGGTACTCGGTACCAAGTACAAAGTACCAAGTACTTTTCCAGCCCTTAAGTACCTGGTACTTGGTACCAAGTACTAAGTACCAGGTGCTTTCCAGCCGTTTTGTACTCGGTACCCAGTACAAAGTACCAGGTACTAAGTACTCGCCTTCCCCTCGTCACGCCTTGTAGTCCATTGCTTCAGCAAACTTCTTCATCGCCTCCTCCTGCTCCGGCGTCAGCTTGTCCGGCACCGTCACCTGCACCTCCACGATCAGGTCCCCCCTGCGCCCATCGCGCACGATGCCCTGGCCCGGCACGCGGAACCGCTTCCCCGACGTCGCGCCCGTGGGAATCTTGATCGTCACCTTCGTGCCGTCGAGCGTCTTCACCGTCAACTTCGTCCCGAGCGTCGCCTGCGCGATGTTGATGCGCACCGGTGCGATCACGTCGAGCGCCTCGCGACGGTAGAAGCGATCGGCCTTCACGTGAAACGTGATCAGCAAGTCGCCGGACGGCCCACCCTTCGGCCCGCGAGCGCCCTGGCCCTTCAAGCGGATCTTCGTCCCCTCGTCCACGCCGGGCGGCACCGTGATCATCACGCGCTTTCGCGCGCGGATCTCGCCTGCGCCGTTGCACGTCGGGCATCGCTCGGTGGGCACCTGGCCGCGGCCCAGGCACACCGGGCATGGACGCTGCACCGCGAATCCGCCCTGGCCAAAGCTGATCGTGCCCCGTCCGCTGCACTCGCTGCACGTCACCAGCTTCGCGCCTGGTGCGGCGCCGCTGCCGTGACACGTCGCGCACTCCTCCGTGACGTCGAGCTCCACCGGAACCTTGTCGCCCAGCGCCGCGCTGCGGAACGGAATCTCGAGCGATGTCTCGATGTCTTCGCCACGCTGCGGTCCTCGAGCACGCTGCTGACCGGGCGCGCCCGCGCGGCCGTTGCCGCCGAACATCGAGCTGAAGATGTCCCCGAGGCCGCCCAGCCCGCCGAGATCGCCGAGGTCCTCGAATCGCATCCCGCCGGGAGCCGACCCGCCGCCGGACGGTGGATAGCCTCCGGCGCCGCGCCCGCTGCCCGCGCCCCGCGCGCCGCCGCCGAAGCCGCCGAATGCGCCGAGCCGGCGCATCTGGTCGTACTGCTTGCGCTTCTCGGCGTCTCCGAGCGTCTGGTACGCCTCCGAGATGCCCTTGAAGGTGTCCGCCGCCTTGGGATCGCCCGGATTCTTGTCCGGATGATGTTTCGCCGCGAGCTTGCGATACGCCTTCTTGATCTCGTCCTGCGTCGCTGAGCTGGGCACGCCGATGACGGCGTAGTAGTCCTGTTGCGCCATGGCGGACCCTACGTGGTCAGCCGTTCCACTGCTTCACCACCACCCGCGCCGGCCGCAGCAGCTGTCCGTTGAACAGGTAGCCCTGCTGGAAGACGCGAGCGACCAGGTGATCTTCTTCCTCGAACTGCGCGGGCTCGGTCATCACCGCTTCGTGCTGCGACGGATCGAACGGCCGGCCTGCCGGATCCACCACTTCGAGTCCGTGGCCGGCGAGCGTCTTGAGCAGCTTCTTCTCCACCATCGAGACGCCATCGACCATCGTCCGCGCGTCCGTCGTGTCCGGATCCACGTGCGCGAAGCGGCCAAGATCGTCCAGCGCGTCGATCATTCCACGCAGCATGTCGCCCTGCCCGCGCAAATGCGCGTCCTGACGCTCCTTCGCCGTCCGCTTGCGAAAGTTGTCGTACTCGGCCGCAAGGCGAAGGTAGCGGTCGCGCTGGTCCGCGAGCTCCCGGTCGGTGCTGTCAGGCGCGGCATCGAGCACGACCGAATCCGACACGCCGGAGTCGCTGGCGTCCGCACCGTCGTCACTCGCGTCACTGTCCTTCACGTAGCCATTCTCGTCTGACATTCTGCCGGGAGTCGCGTTCGGGAAAGCGGTGCTCGGTGAAATCTCACCGCGTGCGAGCCGAGGGGCAACGGGCCCGCCACGGCGACCATCCGCTGTTTTGCCGAGTCAGGCCGACGGAGTCGACGCCAGCGCGCGACGCAGGAGGTCGAGCGCTGCCTGCGCCGAACGGCGCCGAACCTCATCGCGGTCTCCCCACAAGCGAAGCAGTCGCGACTCCACCACGCCATCGAGGTCCAGCGCGATCCAGACGGTCCCCACCGGCTTGGCATCGCTTCCGCCGTGCGGTCCGGCAATGCCCGTGATCGCCAGTGCCGCGCCCGCACCCAGCCGCTCGCGTGCGCCGCTCGCCATCGCGCGTACGACCGGCTCGCTCACCGCGCCATGCTCGGCGAGCAGCGCCGCCGGCACACCGAGCAGCGTGCGCTTCACCTCGTCGTGGTACGCGATCACACCGCCGAGCACGACGTCGCTGCTTCCTGACACGGCCGTCAACCGGGCGCCGAGCAGGCCGCCAGTGCAGCTCTCGCCCACACCCAGCGTGATGCGGCGCGCGCGGCACGCCTCCAGCACGATCTCCGCGAGATCGGCCTGCTGCTCGCCGTAAATCGCATCGCCCATCACCGCGCGCAGCCGCGATGCCGCCTCGGCAAGTCGGGCGTCCGCCACATCCGGTGGCAGTCCACGCACGGTGAGTCGGAGGTCGACGCCATCCACATTCGGCAGGTAGGCCAGGCCTACGTCACCGACACCGTCGAGATGCGTCCCGACGCGGTCCGCCACGAGCGACTCGGCGACACCCGTCGTCCTGAGCGTTCGCGAGCGCACGACGCGTGCGACTTCGCCCAATCGCTCGCGCACGATCGGCAGCAGCGTATCGGCGAGCATCCCGCGCATCTCGCGCGGCACGCCGGGGAGCATGGCGACCCAGCGGCCACGGGCGTCCTCGAGAAAGATTCCCGGTGCGGACCCATGATTGTTCGTCAGCTTTCGCGCGCCGGTGGGCATCATCGCCTGTTGCGCGTTCGACGCCGGCATGGGCTTGTCGGGCCAGCGCGTCGCCCAACGCTCGCGCATCCATGCCAGGTGCGCCGCATCGAGCTCCATCTCGCGGCCGAACAGCGCGGCGATCGACGGCTTCGTGAGGTCGTCGCTCGTGGGGCCGAGGCCCCCCGTGGTGATCACGCCGTCGGCGCGATCCAGTGCGTCGCCCACGGCGGCGGCGATGGACTCGGCGGAATCGCCGCAGGTCGTCCGTCGCACGATCTCCACGCCAAGCCCGGCGAGCTCGCGCGCGAGGTGCGCGGCATTCGTGTCGATCGTGTAGCCCAGCAGGAGCTCATCGCCGATCGTGACGACTTCAATTCTCATCGTGCCGCGCGGGACCGACTAGCCACGGCCACGCAGTGGTGCGCGCGTGAAGACGTAGCCGTACGCTCTGAGATACAGCACGAGCGAGTACACCGTGAGCGCGATCGCGCCCGCCATCGCGCCGACGCCGACGAATCCATTGAAGTAGGCGAAGCTCGTCCATGCCTGCGTCTCCCACCCGCGCCTCGCGGCGATCGTGGCGGCGAAGAACCAGAAGTACGCGGCGCCGACCCACACCCACTGCAGACCCGTCTTCCACTTGGCCGGTCCGATGGCGGAGATGACCACGCCACGCCGTGCGGCAGCCTGTCGGAAGATCGTCATGAACAGCTCGCGGCCGAGTACGAGCGCGACGATCCACCACGCCAGCGCGACGTCGCCGAACGGTGTGCGGAACGGGATCACGTTCTCCAGCGCCTTCATCGGCCACGCGTGTGCGCCACCGCTCATCGGGCGCATCAGGACGTACATGGGGACGATGGTCGCCACGAGCAACAGCTTGTCGGCGAGCGGATCGAGCAGCCGCCCAAGATCCGTTTCTTCCTTGCGCGATCTCGCGAGCCGCCCGTCCACGTAGTCCGTCACCGCCGCCACGATGAAGAGCACGAACGCCGTGATTCGCAGCGACGACGACGGCGCGAGCGGCAGCCACGCGATCAGCGGCGTGATGGCGATGCGAGCGGCGGTGACGGCGTTCGGCAGGTTCACGCGGTGGGACCGGCGGAGTTCAGGCGAGCGACTTGAGCACGAGCTTGCTCACGGCGCGCAGCGTCTCGAAGACGCCGTCGCCTGTGACGGCGACTGCCTCGAAATATGGCGCATGTTCCACCCACTCGCCCGTCGGGAGCTGCTCGATCAGGTTCTCGCCGGCGTGCGATGCGTCGGGCGTCACGCGCTGCCGGGACGGCTCAGTGACCTCCCAGCCGGGATTCAGCGCCGCCTGGAGCTCGCGCACCGGGGCGGCGTTCGGCAGATCCCGCTTGTTGTACTGGATCACGAACGGCATCCGCGTGAGATCGTACCCGTATTCGGCCATGTTGTCGTACAGGTTCTGCATGGCTTCCTGATTGGCCTCCATCCGCTCCACCTGCGAGTCGGCCACGAACACGATGCCGTCCACGCCCTTCAGGATCAGCTTGCGGCTCGCGTTGTAGTACACCTGGCCCGGCACCGTATAGAGATGAAAGCGCGTCTTGAAGCCGCGGATCGTCCCGAGGTCCACCGGCAGGAAATCGAAGAACAGGGTCCGCTCGGTCTCGGTGGCGAGGGAGATCAGCTTGCCGCGCGTGTCCGGCTGCACCTTGCCGTAGATGTGCTCCAGGTTCGACGTCTTGCCGCCGAGGCCCGAGCCGTAATACACGATCTTGCAGTTGATCTCGCGCGACGCGTAGTTGATCATCGACATGGCTGTCGTCTCCTCTTACTGGAACAGCTTGTCGATTTCGTCGTCCGCACCGGCCAGGAGGCCGGGGGCGCCGCCCTGTCCCTGTGCAGGGCGCGCGAACACCTTCTCGAACAGCCTCGTCAGTTCTTCCACGGTCGGTCTCATCTTGAGTCGCACCAGGCCCAGCGTCGTCCGGTTGTCGAAGAGCACGACGAGAATGACCCGCCGGGCGACATCGGCAAGGTACATCGACTCTTTCTCGCCCTGGTGGAACAGCGAGTTGAAGTCGGTCTCGCCGATCAACCGCGCCAGCTGGTCATTCGCGCTGAAGTCCGCCGCGGTCAGCGTGGCGAACGCGGTCGCGTCGAACTTCGGCTGCTCGCCGACGGTCGCCACGAGCTGCCCGCTGCGATCGACAAGGAGCGCGCATCGCGCGTCGCTCTCCTGCAGGAACCGCTGGAGCGAGTTCGTGATGGCGGCGAAGTCGTCCTCCGTGAACGACCAGCTCGCGCTGCCGACTGCCATGAGGACGGTAACCTAGTGGAGGTGAGCTTCCATTCGCCGCAGCAATACCTGCCCCCGCCGTCGCAGCATCGGCCGGGTTTCCCAGTTGACGTAGTCTGCCAGCAGTCGCGCGGTCTCCGGTCCGCCCTGACCAGCGAGGAACCCGAGCGCGGCAAGGCGCCGCAGGGGCCTCCGGTTGAAGAGCTCGCGGCGGCTGCGCTCCACCTGTGTTGACCAGACGAGCAGACCCGCCGCTACGCCACCGATGAAGCCGAGAACCGCGAGTCGTGTCTCCGGGACGGCCCTCACATCGCCCTCCGCGCACTCAGGGCCTGGGCGATCGTCACGCCATCCGCGTATTCGAGATCGCCGCCAACCGGAAGCCCGCGCGCAATGCGCGTGATGCTGAGAGAATGGCCCACCAGCTGACGCTGCACGTAGAGGGCCGTGGCCTCGCCTTCCAGGCTGGGATTGGTGGCCAGGATCACCTCCCGCACCCCACCGGCCGCGACGCGCCCCACCAGCTGCGGGATCGTCAGGTCGTCGGGCGTGATCCCGTCCAGGGGCGACAGCCGGCCACCCAGCACGTGATACTCGCCACGGAATTCGCCCGCCCGCTCGATCGCGCCGATATCAGCCGCTTCCTCCACGACGCAGATCAGCGCCGGGTCCCGACGCGAGTCGCGGCAGATCACGCACAGCTCGTCCTCGGTCAGGTTGAAGCACCGCGTGCATGGCCGGACCTTGTCCGCCAATGTGCTCAACGCATCGGCCAACCGTCGGCTCTGCTCGGGAGGCTGTTTCAGCAGGTGATACGTGAGACGGAGTGCGGTCTTCCGTCCAATGCCCGGAAGTCTCGCCAGCTCGCCCGTCAGATCGTCGATCGCCGACACGTGCCCTCGGCCCGCGGCTAGAATGGAAGCTTGAATGGCAGGTTGAGCCCACCAGTCAGCTTCCCCATTTCGGCCTGCGCGGCGGCCTGCGCCTTCTTCTGCACTTCCGTGATGGCGACGAGTACCAGATCCTCGAGCATCTCCACGTCGGCGCCCGACACGACGCTCGGATCGATCTTGATCGAGCGGACCGTCCCCTGTCCGTTGGCCTCCACGGTCACCATGCCGCCGCCCGCCGACGCGGTCACCGTCTGCTGCGCCAACTCGTCCTGCACCTGCTGAAACTTGCCCTGCATCTCCTGCGCTTGCTGCAGGATCTTCATGAAATCGGCCATCGGCGTCGCGGTAGGTGAAGGAGCGGGAAAGCTATGCCGCGTCGCACGACCGGGGCAAGCGAGCGCACGCGCCGACGTCAGTCGGCCAGCTCGAGATCGAGCGCGTCGATCGCCGCGCCAAGGACGGCATCGCGCCGCCGGAGTGCCGTGAGCCGTTCCGTGCGCGCCATCGCGTCGGTGAGCCGTGCCGGCGGTGTGGCGGCCGCGTCGGCCGCACGCACGCGGACCCGGTGCACGCCGCCGAACCACTGGCGCAGCAACGACAGCAGTTCGCCCTTCACGGTATCGAGCGCCTGCTCGTAGATGAGATTCGCCTCGTCGAGCCCGATCGTCACCTCGCCCCGTGCGTCCACGGCGAGGGGCGCCGCATGCTCGAGCGCGGTGGCGGCCACGCTCTTTCCCGTCGCGCGGATGGCGCGCACGAGCTCATCCCAGCGTTCCACGAGCCGATTCAGGTCGGGCGGCGCATCACCGCGTGTCGCTCCGGTTTCCTCGGCGGTCGGCGCGACCGACACGGATCGTGAGGCGCGAGCCGTCGGCACCGCGGGTGTCGTGGCCGGCGCTGCAACGGCCGGCGAGGGCGTGATGCCCGGAGGCGCCTCGGGGTGGGGTCGATCGGCGTCGCGCACGACCGATCGCCAGTCGGTAACCGGCGCATCGGCCCGGCGAACGGGTGGTTCGGCAATCGACTCCGACCCGCCGCGCGCGCCCGATCCGCCGCCGCCGAGTCCACGCAGCACGGCCTCGAGCGACACCGTCCGATCGAGCAGCGCGAAGCGAACGAGCAGGCTCTCGAGCAACAGTTGCTGCTGGCCGCTCTTTCGGAATCGCGGCTCGAGCTCGGTCGATGCCTGGAGCATCCGCAGCAGATCACTCGCCGCGAACGCCGCACGGCGCGCGACGAGCGCGTCGCGCGCCCGTTCGCTCACCTCGGGCGGCACGCCACCGAGCACGACCGCGAGTTGCGCCCTCACCATGTCGGCGAAGCCGGTGAGGAATTGCCCGAAATCCACGCCGGCGTCGGCGAGCCGCGCAACGAATCCGAAGACGTCGCCGGCCCGGCGCTCCGCGAGCAGGTCGAGCAGGGCGAGAAATTCCTCTTCGGGGACGAGCCCCAACGCATCGCGCACCTGGTCGGGAGTCATCGCCCCATCGCCCATCGACAGCACCTGGTCCGCGAGGGAGAGGGCGTCGCGCATGGAGCCGTCGGCCGCGCGCGCAATCATCGCGAGCGCATCGGGGTGCGCCGAGACTCCCTCGGCGCCAAGCACCGTCTCGAGACGAAGGCGAATGTCAGCCGGCCCGATGCGCTTGAAGTCGAAGCGCTGCAGCCGGCTGAGGACCGGCGCGGCGGTCTGCGCGATCTTCTGCGGCTCCGTGGTGGCGAACACGAACACCACGCGCGGCGGCGGCTCTTCCAGGATCTTGAGCAGCGCGTTCCAGGCCTCGCGGGTGAGCATGTGCGCTTCGTCCACGATGTACACCTTGTACTGTCCGTCCCCGGACGGGGCGTACATGGCGCGCTCGCGCAGCTCGCGGGCATCGTCGACGCCGCGGTTGGACGCCGCATCGATCTCGACCACGTCCAGCGACGACGAACCCGCCCAGATGCGCTGGCAGGTCGCGCATTCGCCGCAGGGCTCGCCGTCCAGTGCCGCATCCGCGCGGCGCTCACAGTTGAGCGCCATCGCGAGCACGCGCGCGAGCGTCGTCTTCCCCACGCCGCGCGGACCGCACAGCAGGTAGCCGTGCGCCACGCGGCCCCGCGCGATCGCTCCCTTCAGCGTCGCCGAGACGTGCGACTGGACGGCGACGTCGGCGAACGTCTTCGGGCGATACTTGCGAGCGAGAGCGAGAGCCATGCGCTCAAACTATCGCCTGCTCAGCACAAAGCGCGAGACACCCTCCGCCTGGCGGAGCTGTGTTCTCGCGCTGAGTGCCCCAGGCCTGACGAAGCGACGTCAGACACCTCATGCCGCTGCTACCTTCGGGGTCCTGACGGAGTTAGAAGGCTGCCGCCCTTCGGGACCTGGGACATCTGCAAGATAACGGGACCGGCACGACGGGACAACGCGACACCGCGGCGCACCGTTACCGCGGCACCGCGCACTGCTCGATCGCCTCGCGTACCACCACGGCAGCGCGCGCCACCGCTTCGGCGTCGGCATCGAGATGCGTCACCGCGCGAACCCGCGACGCGTGCCACGCGCTGATCAACACGTCCTGCGCCCGGGCCGACGCGACCACCGCATCGCTCGTCATCCCATCCGGGAGGTCGATCATCACGATATTCGTGTCGGGTGGCACCACGCGCGCGCCACGTGTGCCATCCACGTGATCGGCGAACTGCCGGGCGTTGCCGTGATCGACCGTCAACCGGGCGAGGTGCACATCGAGCGCGTGCAGCGCCGCGGCAGCGAGAATACCCGACTGCCGCATGCCGCCGCCAAGGCGCTTTCGCACCGTGTGGGCGCGCTTCATCAACGCGGCATCGCCCACGAGAATCGCTCCGACGGGACACCCCAGACCCTTCGAGAAGCTGAGCATGACCGTGTGCGCGCACGCCGCGAAGTCGGCGAGCGACGTCGTCGTGGCCGCACTTGCGTTCCACAGTCGCGCGCCATCCATGTGGACCGGCAGCGCGTGCGCGTCGGCCACCGCGCGCAGCGCACGCAGCTCCGCGAGCGGCGTCACCTTGCCACCAGCACCGTTGTGCGTGTTCTCGAAGCACACGATGCTCGCCGCAGGCGAATGGATGGACAGGGGCCTGATGGCGCGGGCCAGGTCATCCGCTCCCATGACGAGCCGGCCGGCTCCCGGCGGAACGCCGCGCACCTGCACGCCGCTGATGGCGGCCACCCCAGCCATTTCCCAATGAATGATGTGCGCATTCGCGTCGAGCAGGGCCTCGGTGCCGGGAGAAGACAGCACCGCGATGCCCGCCTGGTTGGCCATCGTTCCGGTGGGAAAGAACAGCGCCGCTTCCTTACCGAGCAGCTCGGCCACGCGCGCCTCCAGGCGGCGCACCGTCGGGTCGCCGTCGAGCACATCGTCCCCAACCTCCGCCTCCGCCATCGCTCGGCGCATCGCCGCGGTCGGCCTGGTGACGGTGTCGGATCTGAGATCGATGGGAGACATGAAAAAGACCGTGAATCGTGAATCGTGCATCGTGAACCGTGAATCGTGAACCGAAAAGCGAACGGCACACCGAATCTAGTCCGGTGTGCCGCCGCCTGTTCCGAATTGTCCGACCTACCGACCTACCGCCCCGCAGTTCACGGCTTGTTGACATTCACGGTCGGCGTTCTCACTTCGGTCTTCTTCGTGCCGACCACCGGCTTGTTGACGATGATCGTGTCCTTCTGCGTGCCGACGACCGGTGTGTTGATCGTGTCGATCTTGCTGCCAATGTCGATGTCCGGCGTCGTCACGGTCTTCGTCTCCGTGCCGATCGTCGGGGTCTCGACCTGGTACTGATTCTCGCCGGTCTTCTTGCAGGCGGCGATGGGCAGCGCGAGTAGCGCGGCGCCGAGTAGCATCTTGCGCATTGGGGGGCCTCCCTGGGTGGCGCGTTCACTCGCGCCGTAAAGCAACCTTCGCGCCACAGTTCTGTCCGTCACTCGAGAAAGACTTCACGTTGCCGCTTCCGCATCCGGCGCAGCTCGTAGACCTGGCCCACCTCTCCCCCGAGGATGAACACCAGCGCCGCGTAGTACGTCCAGAAGACCACCACCACGACCGCCGCCACCGTGCCGGCGTACAACGATCCGGGATTGAACGACGAGACGTAGTACGAAAAGAGAAACTTCGCCACTTCGAACATCACCGACGTGAAGAGCGCGGCCACCCAGGCGGTCTTCGTGCGGACCCGGCGAATGGGCAGGAACTTGTACAGCGCAAAGAACATCAGGGCGAGCAGCGCAGCCGCCACCATGCGCGTGCCGATCGCGCGCGCCGATCCCATCACGTCCTTCCGGATCCCCAGGTCCTCCAGCACCTGCACGCTGCTGTTCGTCGCGATCAGCACGTACGTGCTGATGAGCGTATTCGCCGTGATCAGCAGCGACGACAGCACCGTGATCTTGACGTCGAAGATCTTGCCCTGGATGATGCTCCGCTCGTTCTCGATGTCGAACACGCTGGCCAGTACCGTGCGCAGCGACCCGAACAGGCGCGTCGAGAACCACACGAAGGTGAGCGCGCTCCACAGGCCGAGCGACGTATGCGCGTTGAGGAACTGGCTGATCAGCTTGTGAGTGCCCGCGTCCGGTCCCTCCACGTGCGACGGCAACAGGCGATCGATGTACCGGATGACGACCTCGTTCGCATCCGCCGACGAACGGTTGAGCACGTTCGCGAGACCCCACATGAGCAGCAGCACGAACGGCACGGCGGCGAGCAGGATGTTGAACGCGATGCCGCCGGCGAGAAAGAGGACGTTGTCCTCGCCGGCGTTGTCCCACACCCGCTTTGCGTAATCCCGGAGCGTCCAGCCAAGGCTGACGAGCCTCGAGCGCTGGCCCGATCCGGATGAACTGTATACGGCGATCGGCCGAGCCTCAGGACGTCAGACGCCCGACCCGTCGTCGACCGGTGCAGTCGACACGCGTGTCCGCGATCGCCCCGCCCGCGCGACCTCGGTACCGGCGTTGTACGCCGCCTTGGTCTCGGCCAGTCGACGCTCCAGGTCCTCGCGCGCCTGATGCGCGGCTTCTCGCCCCGCCTCCATTGCGCGCGCCACCTGTGCCTTCTTCGTCTCGATCGCCGTGCGCGCGGAATCGAGCTGCTCCTCGACACGCGCCTTCGCTCCCTCGTACGTGTCGACGACCTGTCCCGACACCTCCTCGGCGACACCCTTCACCTTCGTGCCCGCCCGCCGCGCACGACGGGAGATGTCGGACCGCGTCTCCTCTCCGCTGCGAGGCGCGAACAGCAGCGCGACGCCCGCGCCGATCAGGACGCCCACCAGCAGGGTGCCCACACCGCCCGTGTGCTTCTCGATGACGATGTAGGGCTGCGCTTCGTGCTCGTGATGCCGCATGTGTTCCTCTCGATGACCGGGACCTAGCGTCCCTTCTTGATCGTGGATTTTTTCGATGCCGCGCGCGAGGGCGCCGGCACGGGCTCGTTTCGCTTGCCGGTCTTGCCGGGCTTGACCGGACTCGCGGGTCTGCTCACGGCGGTCGGGCTCGGCTTCTGCGCCGCCTGAACGCCATTCGTGGACTTGTCCGATCCGGCCGCGCTCCCCTCCGTCACCAGAGCCAGCATCTCCGTACGCACATCCTGCTCCGAGATCCCCAGCACCTTCCCGGTTCTCGCGGCATCGCCCGCCGTGGACGCGAACGTACGCAACACCAGCTGCTGGCGCGCCTCCGCCGCTGTCGCACCCACGGCAATGGTGAGCGCGGCCGGCATCTCGCCGCCGCTCCGCAGGTGGCGCGGAATGATGTCATGCGGGCCGATGGTCGAGCCGCGCGACATGATCACGGCGCGCTCCACCGCATTCTTCAGCTCGCGCACGTTGCCGGGCCAGTGGTACGCCATGATCCAGTCCCAAGCGGCATCCTCGAATCCCGTGTTCGTCTTGGAATTCTGCTGCGCGAACCGCGCGAGAAACTCGTTGGCGAGCAGCTGAATGTCCTGCGCGCGCTCACGCAACGGGGGCAGGTCGATCTCCACCACCGCGAGCCGATAGTAGAGATCCTCCCGAAGCTCACCATCCGCGATCGCCTTCTGGAGATTCTTGTTCGTCGCCGCCAGGATCCTGATGTCGACGTTGATCTCCTTCTTCCCACCCAGACGCCGAACCTGCCGCGTCTCGATCGCGCGCAGCAGCTTCACCTGGATGTCGGGCGACATCTCGGCCATCTCGTCGAGGAAAATCGTCCCGCCACTCGACATCTCGAACGCGCCCGGCTTCTCGTTGGTCGAGCCGGTGAACGCGCCCTTCTCGTGCCCAAAGAGCTCGTTCTCCAGGATCTCTTTCGGAAGCGCTGCGCAGTTGAGCGCGAAGAACGGACCCTTGGCCCGATCGCTCTTGGTGTGAAGGGCCCGCGCCACGAGTTCCTTGCCCGTGCCGCTCTCGCCGAGAATGAGCACGCTGGCAGTGGAGGGCGCGACAGCCTCGATCACCTGATAGACCGAGCGCATCGATTCACTCTGGCCCGTCAGCTCGCCGTAGTGCGTGAGGCCTTCCAGCTTCGACGAGAGCTCGCGGTTCGTCTGCTGCACCTGGTACTTGTCCAGCGCCTTGGGAATCAACGCCTTCAGCCGATTGAGCTTCTCGGCATTCAGCGGCTTTTCGATGTAGTCGTACGCGCCCTGCTGCATGGCCTGCACGGCAGAGTCGACCGTCGCCTGACCCGTGATGATGATGCACTCGGTGGGAATCTGCCGCTGCTGCAACTCGCGCAGCAGCGTCAACCCATCCACCCGCGGCATCTTGAGGTCGGCAAGGACGACCCCGTATCGCTCGGCGCTCAGCGCGTCGAGCGCCTTCTGGCCATCGGCGACGACGTCCACCGAGAATCCCGCGTCTTCGAGGATGGCGCTGAGGCCCGTGGTGATCGCGGCCTCGTCGTCCGCGATGAGAATCTTTGCCTGCTTCATCTGTCCTCGAACGGCGTTTCCGTACGCGCGCTCACGCGCGCGGAAACTCCAGTAAAAGATCGTTCGTTCGCGATGCCTCGTCGCCGCGCTCGCTCGCCACCCACCGAACACCAGCGGCACGCACCGCCTGCTCCGCCCACTCCGGCATCGCGGCGCGCCGCCCCGCCGCCGCCAGCGTCACCACCGTCGTCCCCTCGCCCGCGCGCACAACGCATCGCACCGGCGACGCACGCTCCGTTCGTCCTTCACCGATCACGAGGTCGAGCAGCGGTGCGGCGAGCGCCAAACGGACGGCATCGCCCGGCACCGCGGTCGCCGCGGATTCGAGATCGCCCACCTCCACCACCACCTCTGCGTCGGCGAACGACGCGGACGCACCACAGATCGTCGCGACCCGTCGCAGCGTGACGACCACATCCGCCGGCTCACGTTCGGCGCGGCCAAGTGCGAGCACCGCATCCACCAAGGTAGTCAACCGGTCGAGCTGCTGCCCCGCCGCGTCCGCGAACGGTGCGACCGCTGCCGCGGGGGCGTCCGCCTTGGCGGCACGCCCGCGGATCACCTCCAGATTCACCAGGGCCCCGTTCAGCGCGTCCTTCACATCGTGCGACGCGCGTCCCAGGGCGCGCTGGAGCGTGGCAAGCCAGAGCGCCGCGATCTCCTGCGCCGCCGCCTCACGAACCATTCAGTCCGACAGATCGGCGTCGTCCGGCGCCGCGGCATGCGCCGGCGTCGCGTCCACCGGTACCACTCGATGCTGCTCCGGTGCCTTCACGTACGCGGCGACGTGCTTTGCGGTGTCCCCGATGCCCAGCTGCTCGAACAGGAAACGGAACTTCGCGTCATACGTCGCCGCGAGCGTCTGTTGCGTGTCGGCCGGAAGGTCCCAGAGCCGCTGCTTGAAGGGTCCCAGCGCCTTCTTCCGGGTCTTGTAGAAGAACTGTTCGTCGGAGTCGGTCGGCTTCCGCTCGTCCTTCGCGTTCTCGCGCAGCCAGGCGTAGATCTCGTTCCTCATCGCGCCCGGCAGGTGCTCGAACAGCATGTTCTGGAAGTTGGTCGCGAGGTGGATCTCGGCCGTCTCCCGCTTCGGGAAATTGTTGAACGCCGTGTCGGGAAGCGTGGACGCGCCGTGCTGGACCGCGCCCGCGAGGCCATACCGATCGCGCGCCACCTTGCTCAACGTCTCCAGCGTATCGAGGTCCAGCGCGACATCGGCCATCGTTCCGTCCGCGAGCACCACCCCGCCGTGCGAGGTGCCACTCTGGACGCTGATCTTGGAGAGGCCCGCCATGCCCGTGGGCAACGCCTTCGCGAAGCCGTCCATGTACGCTTCCAGCTCCTCGACCGTGGAGTTCTCCGTGCCCACCTCCCCGATCTCGCCGCCCACCGAGATGGTGACGCCGGGCGGCTCCACCGAGCGCACATCCTTCAGGATGTCGATGCCCACCTCGTAATTCAGCCGCTGCTGCTCGAGATGCGTCGCCTTTCCGAGATCCACGAGTGTGGAGGTGTCGATGTCGATGTTGTAGAAGCCCGCACCCACGGCTTCGCGCACCAGCGCCTTCACCGCATCCACTTCAGGCGTGGGCGCGATCGCGTACTTCTTGTGATTCACCTGGAAATGATCGCCCTGGATGAAGATCGGCGCGCGATGGCCTTCCCGCAGCGCAGCCGCGATCATCACGGCGACATACTCCGCCGGTCGCTGCTCCGTATAGGCGATTTCGGAGCGTGCGATCTCGAGAATGAATGCACCCGCCTTCATGCGCAGGGCGGTTCGGAAGATCGACCGGGCGGTATCGTACGAGGCGCCGCGCACATTGATCGCCGGCACGGTGAATCCCCGGATCTCGCCGCGTCCGCGCGCCATGTACAGCTCGTGGATGGACGAGGGCCGTACTCCCGCTGCCTGGCCCACCTCCCAGATCAGCCACCGCGCGTACTCACGCGCCAGCGGCTCCCCGAAGACGGCGGTTCGAACGAGCTCGTCCATCTTCGCCGTGGCCAGTGCCTCCGGTCGCGCGACGGTCACACGACCGTGCTTCACGGTCACCGCGTCGCCGAACAGGGAATTCAGAGTGTCGATGTCGTGCATGGCATCCTCGCGAGTGCGCACCCGCTCGGGGAGCGGTGGAGAATCGCTGAAAGTGAGTGAAGCTCGCCGCGCGGCCGAGGCGTCGCAAGCCTTCGAGCGGGAGGGTCAGATGACGCGCGACGGATCGGACGTGGGGAGGAGATTCCATTCCCGGCGCGCCTCATCCGCATCGGCGCGCCCGAGCATGGCGTACGTGAACTGCTTGCCCAGCTCCACCCCAGGCTGATCGAACGCATTCACGCCGTACAGCTGGCCCGCGTACGCCGTCGCCAACTCGAGCAGCATCAGCAACTGGCCCACGCGGAAGGGGTCGACCGCCTCCATCGTGAGCGTCATGTTGAGCCGTCCGCGCCGCGCGAGCGCGCCCGCCGTGGCGCGACGCTCGATATCCAGGAGCTCGCCGAGCCGATGGCCGCCGAGGTACGCCAGTTCCGCGATGTCGGGGTGAAGGCTCGGGATCTCCACGTCACCCACGACCTGCTCGACGCCCAGGAACGTGACCGACTTGTCGGCCGGTCCTTCCATGAACAGTTGCACCTGGCTGTGCTGGTCCGTCGCGCCCAGCGCGGCAAGGGGCGTTGGCCCCACGCCCGCATCGTCCGGCGTGCGGTGCTTGCCGAGGCTCTCCGCCCAGAGCTGCACGAACCACGCGGCCATGTCGCGCAACGCGTCACTGTACGGCATCAATACCTGGATCCGGCGTCCATGCTTCGTGTCCGCCAGATGCTGCAGCGCGGCGAACGCGCCGGCGATGTTCGTCGCGAGATCGTCGGAGGAACACCGGGTGCGCATCGCCGCCGCGCCGGCGAGCAGGCGCGCGGTGTCGATGCCCATCAGTGCTGCCGGAAGCACCCCGACCGGCGTGAGCACGCTGAACCGTCCACCCACGTTGGCGGGGATGTCGAGCGCGGCAACGCCTTCGGCGCGCGCGATCGCTCGCAGCGCTCCCTTCTCGGGGTCGGTCACGAACACCAACCGCTCTCGCGCCGCCGCCTCGCCGAGCGCACTCGTCAGGCGCGCGCGCACGACGAGATACTGCGCCATCGTCTCCGCCGTGCCGCCCGACTTCGACGTCACCACGAACAGGCTCGCGCGCAGGTCGAGCCGCGCGAGCAGCGCGCTGATGTTCGCCGGGTCCACGTTGTCGAGCACGTGCAGGCGCGGATGCCCCGAGCGCGCCGCAGCATCCAGCAGGTTCCACTGCGGCGGGCGCAGCGCCGTGCGCAGCGCAATCGGACCGAGCGCCGAGCCGCCGATCCCGAGCACGACGACATCCGTCAGCGCGTCGGCGCCGGAACGCGTGCGCACTCCCGCGACGAACGACTCCGTCGCCCGGTGCAGCGCACGATCGACGGGCAGGTCCAGGAACCCCAGCGTTCCCGCTGCATGCAGCGCCGTCACGCCGGCGTGCGCCGCGGAGAAGCGCGCGCCGATGTCGCGCCATTCGGTATCGGTGATGCCGCCGTCGATCGACGGGGCCATCATGTTGGAGAAATCCAGGCGCAGTGGCATGGGACTGTTAGACGGTGATGGTCAGGCCATCGAACGCCGGCGCGACACCGGCGGGAAGCTCGGCTTCGAGGTCGGCGTGAAAGTTGTCGTGCGTCAGGTGCGTCAGGTACGTGCGCTCCGCGCCCACCGCGACGGCCACCTCGAGTGCCTCGGACAGGCTGAGGTGCGATGGATGCGGCCGGCGAAACAGCGCGTTGATCACCAGGACCCGCGCACCGCGCAGCACGGCCAACGCATCGGCCGGCACCGTCTTCGCGTCGGTCACGTAGGCGAGCGGCCCGATGCGATAGCCGAACACCGTGACCGCCCCGTGCGGCACGGGGACGGCCGTCACGTCCACGTCGGCGACGCGCACCGACGCGCCGGGTGCAACGGGCATCGCCCGTCCCTGGGGCTTGGTCGTGCCCGGGAGCGGCTGGATTCGGTCATCGAAGATGTAGCTGAACTTGCGCGCGAGGTCGTCGAGCGTCTCGCGCGCGCCGTACATCGGCAGGTGCACGTCGCGTCGCGCCGTGATCGCGCGCAGGTCGTCGATGCCATGCGTGTGGTCGGCGTGCATGTGTGTGAAGAGCACCGCGTCCACCCGGTCGATGTGCGCGCGCACGAGCTGCAGCCGGAGCTCGGGTGGCGTGTCGATCAGCAGCACCGCACCGCCGTCGGTCTCGATGGCCGCCCCCACCCGCGTGCGCTGGTCCCGCGGATCGCGCGAGCGGCAGACCTCGCATCCGCACCCGAGTTGCGGCACGCCGAAGCTCGTACCCGTGCCGAGAAAGGTGAGCCTCACGCCACGCAGTGGGCGGGCGCGCCCGCCGTCATACCGTCTCCACCTTCATGAGGTTGGTCGTGCCCGGGACGTCGAACGGCACGCCGGCCGTGACGACGACACGGTCACCGGCACGCGCGAGTCCACGCGCGCGCACGGCATCGAGCGCCAGCTTCACCATGTCCCAGTACGTATCGCAATGCGGCACGAGACACGGGATGACGCCCCAGACCAGTGCGAGCTGCCGATACGTGCGCTCCTGATCGGTGAGGACGAGGATGGGCACCCCCGGCCGGTGCGATGCCACGACGCGGGCGGAGAACCCGCTCTTCGTGAACACGATCAATGCGGGTGCGGCCAGGCTCCGCACGGCGGACGTGGCGGCGGCGGCAATCGCATGCTCCGTGGAGACGGCTGCCTGCCGCGGCAGGCGATCGTCGGCCCCGCCGATCCGCGGATGCTTCTCGATCTCGACGATGATGCGCGACATGGCCTCCACGGCCAGGCGCGGATACTGCCCCGCCGCCGTCTCCGCCGACAGCATCACCGCATCGGTGCCATCGAGGATGGCGTTGGCGACGTCGCTCGCCTCGGCGCGTGTCGGCCGAGGGTGGGTGATCATGGACTCGAGCATCTGCGTCGCCGTGATCACCGGACGCCCGAGCTCGTTGCAGAGGGCGATGATCCGCTTCTGCGCGATCGGCACCTCCTCGAACGGCAGCTCCACTCCAAGGTCTCCACGCGCCACCATCACCGCGTCGGATGCGCGCACGATGCTCTCGATGTTCTCGAGCGCGGAGTCCTTCTCGATCTTCGCTATGACGAGCATCTCTTTCGGGATGCGTTCGCGCAGCTCGGCGATGTCCGCCGCCCGGCGCACGAAGCTCAGCGCGAGGTACTCGAGTCCATGCGCGACCGCGAACTCCACGTCCGCCCAGTCCTTCTCCGTGATCGACGGAGCACTGACGGCGACGCCGGGCAGGTTCATGCCCTTGTGGCTCTTGATCGCCCCGCCATGCAGCACACGCGCCTTCACGCGCGGCGTGTGTACGTCCAGCGCGACGAGCTCGATCAGGCCGTCGTCGATCAGGATGCGGTCGCCCACCTTCACGTCGTCGCACAGGTGCTCGTACGTCGTGGGGAACTCCTCGCCCGTGGCATCCTCGCCCGCCACGAGCACGATGTCCTGCCCGTCGTGCACCGACCGCGGGGCGGCGAGATCGCCGATGAGGATGCGGGGACCCTGCAGATCACCGAGGATCGCGATGGGACGGCCCAGTTCGTCCGCGGTGGCGCGCACCAGCGCCACTGTGAGCGCATGCTGCTCGTGGGTGCCGTGCGAAAAGTTCAGGCGGGCGACATCGAGGCCGGCCTCCATGAGACTGCGCAGCGTCTCGCGGGTGGCCGTGGACGGGCCAAGGGTGCAGACGATCTTGGTGCGCGGATGTGGCACGGGGTGTGGTTCGAAGTGGCGAGGCGTGATAGGAGCCGTCGCAGCGCGTCCCGGCGCGACGGCAGGCATCGGACTCAGCGAGCGGGCGCCATGTCGCGTCCCAGCGTCGCGCTCTTCCTTTCCAGGCCGGCGGTGAGCGTCTCGAAACTCTGCTGAAAGCTCGCCAGTCCATCACGGAGCAGCTTGTGGGTCACATCGTCGATCTCGATGCCCACCGACGCCAGATCGGCGATCACGCGTCTCGCGCCGTCCAGGTCCGTGTCCACTGTTCGTCGTGTCTCGCCATGCGCGCGAAACGCCTCGATCAGCGCGGGCGGCATCGTGTTCACCGTGTCCGGACCGACCAGCTCTTCGACGTAGACGGTGTCCCGATACGCCGGGTTCTTCACGCCGGTGCTCGCCCAGAGCGGGCGCTGGACGCGCCCACCCACCGCGCGAAGCGCGGCGAAGCGCGGCGAGGAGAACTCCGCGAGGAAGAGCGCATAGGCCAGCTTCGCATTCGCGATCGCCGCCTTCCCTCGTAGTGCCAGCGCGCGCGCGCGCGCATCGCCGGTGGCTGCCGCGGCGATGGCCTCGAGTCGCTTGTCGATTTCGCTATCCACCCGACTGACGAAGAACGACGCCACCGATGCGATGGTATCGATCGGCTTTCCGGCGCGACGCCGATCCTCGAGCCCATCGAGGTAGGCATGGATCACGCGGCGATGCGCGTCGAGCGAGAACAGCAGCGTGATGTTGACGTTCAATCCGGCGCCGATCAGGGTGCGCACGGCCACGGCACCCTCGGCCGTGCCCGGTACCTTGATCATGACGTTGGGACGGTCGACCATCGACCACAGCCGCTGCGCTTCGGCCACCGTCGCGTGCGAGTCATTGGCCGATGTGGGCGACACCTCGATCGACACATAGCCATCGGCCCCCGAGGTCGCCTCGTACACGGGCCGGAACAGGTCGCAGGCGTCGCGCACGTCGGACGTCTCCAGGAGCTCGAACAGGTCGAGTGACGTCCGTCCCGCCGGCGCCCCGCGCAGCTGATCGTCGTACGCGCTGCCCTCGGCCAGCGCCTTCTCGAAAATCGTCGGATTGGAGGTCATGCCGGTGAGTGCATCCTCGCGAATCCGCCGCGAGAGGTCCCCGTTGCGCAGGATCGAACGGTCGATGAAGTCGAGCCAGATCGAGACACCGGCGTCGTGCAGCTGCTTCAGGCGATTGACAGTCATCTGGTCTGGACGGTTGCGGCGGTACCGGTGACACTGACGCGAAACACCCTTTCGTAAGATACACGCCGCCTGACGCCGACGTCAGCGCGGCACGGGCTGGTCGGCGGCCGTGACGACGTTCGTGACGTCCGCGGGCGCCGCTGGTGCGGTGGGTTCGGTGCTCGGGCCGATGCGCCCTCGCATCGATCGCCACACCGCACGGATGCGGCTCAACATCACCCACTGCCTGTACCAGAGCTGTTCCGAGACGGCATGGCCACACGCGCGCGCGATCTCCCACCGGCCGGCGAACCCGCGCGCGTGGGCCTCGAGCACGATGGCCCACAGCGACAGCATCAGCGTGAACCCGGGCACGGCAAGCAGGAACGCCGGGACGAACGCGCGTCCTGACCCCGGCACGAGCAGCGCACGCGCGAGCAGCGCATACCCACCGAGCTCCAGCACCGGAGCGAGAATGGCCGCGGCGAGTAGATGAATGGTCGCCGGCAGGTGTCGAACGCCTCGCTGCGAGCCGATCAGGAGCGCGCGATGCGTCGCGAGCACCTGAAGTTGTCCGTCGTGCGACGCAGTGCGCCGGCGCAGGAGGTCACGCACGGCCGGTGTGCGCATGGAAGCGACCGGGTCGGGAATCGTGACAATGGCGTCGGCCAATCGCTGGCTCGCGAGATGAGCGCGCAACCGCACGACGAGGTCGAGCCCCGGATCCTTCGCCGAACGCCGATATCCATCGATGGCGAGGAGATGATCGCGCCGATGGAGGATCACGCCGCCGTCCGTGACCAGCTGCCCGCCAACACCATTCCATCCGAGCCGGCTGTACACCAGGTCTCGAAGCGTCCGGATCGCGAGCGCGCCGCCGAGCCAGGACGTCGCGCCGGCGCCACGCGCCCGCTCGTCGCCGTGCGTGGCCTCACCCACGATCCGAGCCGCGGCCGACACCGCCGCCACGTGCTGCCCGACCAGGTACGGGCGCATCAATCGAGAGAGGGCATCGACGCGGAGCATCGTGCCGGCGCTCATCATGAGCACGTACGGAAACCTCGACGCATTCAGCGCGGCATTCAGCTCATCGGCGTCCCCCGCGAGCGCCTTGTCGATCACGAACAGCTTTCCGTGGCGCCGCGAGCGATAGTAGGCGCGCACGATTCCCGTCGGCACGTTCACCAGCACCGCGGGCGGGACCTGGTACAGGTCGAACTCGGCAATGAGTGCGTCCAGGTCACCGTTCGCGAGGCCGTCGTGCACGAGCACGACCTCGTAGCGCGGATACTGGAGCGCGAGGAGCGCGTGCACGCCGCCGATCGTCCAGCCCGCAATGGCGCGCCCGGTCACCGCCACACTCACGGTCGGCAGCGCCGGCGAGTCGAGCACGGCGCGCATGGCACCGTCGTCCGAGAGATGCCATCGGCTCCACAACTCCGGCAGCGCCCGGAGCAGCAGCATCGCCATGCCCGAGTGCACCACGACGAAGCACAGCACGAGCACACCGCCCATCACGTCGAGCAGGATCGCACTCGTCTCCACTGCGTTCGGCGATCCCGTCATCCGTCCGCGAGCTCCGTGACGCTTGTCGGCGAGAGTCCGCTGATCATCGTCGCCATCTCGCCCGCGTACCGATCCGCGTCGCGGCGCGAATCGGCCAACGCGCGCCGACCCTCGTCGCCCAATTGCGCCAGTGCGAGCCCGCAGCGAAAGCGCACCCACCATCGAACGTCGCGCAATCCTCCAGCCAGGCGCGGGACGGCCGTGACGTTGCCGACGGCGCCGAGCGAGCGCGCGGCCACCGCGCGCACGCGCCAGTCGTGATCGTGGAGCGCAATGAGCAACATCTCCTCCGCCTCGGGATCCCGATGTCGCTTGAGCGCGCGCGCGACCGACAGCCGGATCAACGGATCCGGGTGGCTGTGCAGCGTCCCCACCCGCGCGAGCAGCGCCGGACTGGCGATGGTCTCCACGAGGGCGATCCAACTCTTGAGCCGTCGAGGAGACGCGTCCGGCGACAGCCGCTGCATCAGGGCGGGCGTCGTGAGTGGCAGCGCGCGCGCGAGAAGCGCGTGCTGCTGCAGGCGGACGGCCATCGTCCGCTCCGGCAGGCGATCCAGCAGATGCCCCACCGCGCCAGCATCGAGCAGCGACTCGAGACTCGACGTCGCTTCGCTCTGTACGGCTGCGTGCGCATCCTCGAGCAGCGAGTACAGCAGCTCGCGATCCCCCAGTCGCGCGATGTCACCGGCGCGTCGCGCGGCGTCGGCGCGGCGCCACCACAGAGGCGACCGCGCACGATCGTCCACCGTGCCGGCGGCGCGACCGACGCCGCCGCGTCGCGCCCTGGCGCGATCGCGGTCGGCGATGCGCAACAGGACGTAGCCGCAGATGAACGCCACCTGCCACACCGTGAGGACGACGAGCACCGCGACAAGCGGCGTCATGTGCGTGATGCGCTGCGCGGCGCCTCACGCCGACGCGGCGCTCGTTGGCGGCTCACACTCCCCCGCGATACACTGTGCATTCCATTGCCACTCCCGTACCCAATGCGCATTCTCGCCGCGGACGACGAAGCCGATGTCCGACTCCTGCTGGAGCTCGCACTCGGCATGTCGCCCGACGTGTCGTTCACGATCGTGTCATCCGGCCGCGAGGCGATCGATCGCGCGCTCGTCGAACCGTTCGACCTGATCGTGCTGGATGGCATGATGCCGGAACTCGACGGCGCGGCGACCTGTCGGCTGCTGAAGAACAATCCGCGCACGGCCGACGTGCCCGTCGTGTTTCTCACGGCGCTCACGTCGGAGTCGGCTCGCGATGAATTCCGCGCGGCCGGGGCCGCGGGCTTCGTCGCGAAACCGTTCGATCCCTTTCACATCTCGGCCGAGCTGGCGGCGTTCGCACGTCGTCCGTCCTGAGTTCGGGATGCGTCGATGGCGCAACTTCCGTCTCGGCGCGCCTCGTGGCAACCTCGTGGCGGTCCGGGAAGCGGTGGCGCGCACGACCACCGGGTTCGTGACCTGGATCACCGCCGGCATGTGCGGTGAGCCGCAGTCCACGCGCTGACGCAGATCGCCGTTCGGCGAGCACGTCTCCGTCGACTCACAGCGCGCGACACCCAGGATGCACGCCTCGTGATGCAGCGTGGTACGTCGACACGCGACCGAGTACGACATGCGACGACATGCGACGACGTGCGACGACGTGCGACGACGTGCGACGACGCCGATTGTTAGAGAAAAAAAATCGACGCAGCACGTGACGCGACGTCCACTCGCGGGGTGTCGCTTGGGATGTGTCGTGTGCAGTCGCGTTTCGACTACGGATCGCAGTGCACGCGGAGTCACGGATTCGTTCGGTGAATCGGCGTCGTGGCGATTGTCTTGCAGAGGGCGGTGGCGCACGGCAGTGACCGGTGGTCGTGACGAATTTGTCGGCGCCGGTGGTATCTGTACCAATTCTCGCTATATTCCGCTTCCGCGGCACGGGGTGTGCTTGTCCCCGAGCCCGGTAGAATGCGACGACTCTCGTCGCACCCGCAACCTCGCCCGCGGGGAACTAGACAACAGGGCGACGGCGACGGAGGACAAGGGATGAAGACTCGGAACTTTACGTTGTACGCACTCGGCCTCGCAGCCGCCATTTCCCTCGGCAGCGCTGTAGCGGCGGATGCCCAGCAGACCCCCAGACGGCGCGCGACGCCGGCACGCCGTATCCCGGTGCGCAAGGACGTACCGGCACCGATGCGCGCCGATACGGTCATCGTGACGCGCGTTGACACGGTGACGGTTCGCCGCGTCGACACGCTGACCGGACCCACGGTGATGCGTTACGACACCGTGACCCGCATGGTATACCCGCCGCTCCAGCGCCTGCCCGGCCTGTTCTTCGGGCTCGGCCTCGGATCGACGATCCCCATGAACAACATTCGCGCGCTGGTGAAGGACGGCTACGGCGGGCAGGCTCAGGTCGGGTTCTTCCCGATGAACAGCCCGCTCGGTCTCCGCGCCGACGTCACGTACGGCACCATGCCCGGACGCGACACGGATTGCCCGACGTGCCTCGATGCCAAGCTGTTCACGGTTGGCGGCGATGTCATCCTGCGC
>JANLTI010000279.1:0-3808 GCA_031362845.1 Gemmatimonadaceae bacterium
CTTCGCGCCGGGCTCGTAGTTGTAGAAGTTCTTGAAGAACTCCTCCAGGAAGGCAATGCGATCCTTCTTGACGCCGGCGAGCATGCCGTCGAACACGGCCTTGTCCACTCCCTCGGGATTGTCCGCGGTCTTGAGCAGAAAGGGCGGCACGGCACCCAGCAGCATCGTCTTCGACACCCGCTCGGAGCCGTACTTTCCAATGTATCTAGCGACTTCGCCGCCGCCCATCGAGAAACCCGCCAGCGCCGCGCCGCGCAGGTCGAGACTCGTCATCAGGTCGTTCAGGTCGGACGCGAAGGTGTCGTAGTCGTACCCGCCCGCCGGCTTGCCCGAATCGCCGAATCCGCGGCGATCGTACGCGATGCAGCGATAGCCGGCGTCCACCAGCGCATTGATCTGCGCTTCCCACATGCGATGGCTCAGTGGCCAGCCGTGGATCAGGACGACCGGCTTTCCCGTGCCGACGTCGACATAGTGGATGTCGGTGGGGTGTGCGCCCGTGGTCTTCAGATGCGGCATGCTGGTGCTCCGGTGACGGCGTGAGTGAGGCGACGAGGGATGACATGCGCCCGATGACGGATCAAGGCATCCCTCGACGATCAAGTTCCACGCCGCGCGCGCACAGGCTTCCCGATCACGTGGCTGTCGTCACACGCGAGGAATGCTTGACCGTTCCATCATGCTGAGCGCCAGTCCGACGCGGGCGCGGATCACAACCTGCACGACACCAAAGTTGGCGAACGCGAGTTCTTCGGCTCGTGGAAGGTCGGGCATGACCCGCCGCAACTGCTCGATGCCTTCTCGCCACGCGGCACGCTCGAGCGACGATCCCGTCGGCTGCGAACGTCGCGCAGCTCCTTCGATCCAGATGTAGTGCCACAGCGTGAGCCCGTCCACCTCGCTCACGTCGCACTCGACCCCATAGTCGCGCGGATCGCAGCAGAGCGATGGCGGACACTCAGCGGCGGCGAGAAACATCGTATCGCCAGCGAACGCGTATCGCGCGCGCTGACTCCGCTTCGAGCCGTCGTCGAGCGTGTGCGTCAGCGCGGTGATGGAGTTACGCGCGATCACGAGGTCCATCTCGCCTGGAGTGAGTGCTCGCTGCTCGGTGCGGGACGTGCCGGCACTGAGCGTCAGGTCCGCGGTGTACGTCGGCGCGCACCGTGTCGCGGGCAACGACAGTGATATCATCATCGGGGCGGTATTCGCAGGATGGAGAGCTGGGCGTCGGCGGACGGGCTGAATGGCGCGCCCGTACCCGAAGTGAAGCTGAGGGCAAACTGCGCCCGGGTTCCTGATGCGCGCACATGAAATGTCTGAAGACTGCCCGGGCGCATCGCGCTCTTCATGCGATCCTCGGCGGCGAGCTGCAGTGGCTCGACGGGATAGCGCAGGGGAATGCCGCCGAGGGGGCCGTACGCCTCGAACAGCGCCGAGTAGAGCTGGCGAAGGTTTCGGCTGGCGAAGCGATGCGTCGGTGCCGTACTGGCACGTGGGGAGCCGATCAGGCTGTCGGCCCACGTGGCGGTCGCGAAATCAGCGAACAGGTCACCAAACGACTTGCCGGCAACCGCCGCGACGTTCCGTGTCCCTCGCAAGTCGGAGTGCACGAGCTTGTCGAATAGACGCGGATCGCGAGTCGCGTCGGCGAGCCATCGCAGAAAGAGCCACGCGCCTCCACGCTCCGGTGTGGCGCAGAAGGTCCCTGGGGCACAACTCGTGACGGTGTACTGCTCGCTGAATCGCAGGAACCGATACGAGTTGATCAGGTTGCCGATGATGAACGGCTCAGCCGAGTCGGGAAAGATCTGCGCGGGTCGCGCGCGCCCTGCCGGAGCGGGATAGCGCGCTTCGAACGCGAGCGCACCGAGTTCCTCGGCCAGGTGACTGAGTCCTTCGTTCAGCCACGCGTCCTCCGGTGCCTGAGAACGGGTGATGACATGATGTCCGTACGAGATCATGTGCTGGAACTCGTGCACGAACGTCGACGGCAGAAGCGTGGCGACGTCGCTCCTGGAGTGCGGACAACTGTACGTGGCGCCGGGATCAGGCACCATCGCGTAGAAGATCTCGCCGCGGTTCGACTCGGGTGCGGCACTCGCGAGGTCGAATCCGTAGAAGAACCCGGTTGCGAACCCGCTCGATGCGCAGTCCGCCGCGGCGACAAGCGCGTTGACGGTCGGTGTGAACAGCACGACGATGCGACCATTGCCGTCAATGTCGCTCTCCGCCCCGAATGCATCGCGATCCACCGGATAGAGCACGTCGTCGAACAGTGTTCCGAGGGAGGTCAGCTCCGCATCGGAATACGTCGCTGCGGATCGGTCGTCGACATAGAGCAGCACGTTCTTGCCGCCGAAGCGCAATCCGGCAGACACGCGAGCGAACCGTGGAGGTTCCGTCAGGCTCGACAGCACACTGAAGTCGCGGTGAGCCGCTGGGGCGACGGTCGGCGCGTACGCACTCGCTCTTGGCACATCGGCCGAGCGCGCGACGCGTGCATCCATGTGGGAAGTACGAGCCAGAGCACTTTCTCGCGTGCGGAGGAACGTGTGCAGGTGCTGCTGTGCGGACGGCGTATGTGCCGCGTCGTCACGGATGCTGAACGAGGACGATGCGCCCTGACCGGTGATGGGCACCCGCGGGTCACCGATGAGAAATGGCTGGTACGCATATGGCAGCTCGGTGCCCAGCATCTGCGGGATGACGATGTACTCCCCCGCACTGGAGAGGCGAATGCACTGCAGGTCGGCGCCGCGCACGGTCGCGCCCTGGTAGATCGCCAGGCTCGTGAGCGAGGCGCCGCCACTGGCGCAGACGTCGGGCGCAGGCGCAACCGACTCGTCGCCCTTGCACGATGCCGCGATGCACGCGACCAGGAACACGACGGCAGGACGCGGAAGGGCGGGGAGCGCGAAGGGCATCGATGAAGCGGCGCGTGGCGGGGTGGACGGAAGGACAAGTTTCCTTGCGCTGCGCCACGCTCAGCCGACGGAATTATCACGACTCGGCCACGATTCTCCGTTCCCATGCGTCGTGTGTAACGATCGAGGCAAACGCCTGGTGCGTCAACGTCCCAGAATCGGATCCTCGAGCTTCGTGAAGTTGCCCGCGTAGTCCACGAGGTACACGATCACCGCGTAGACGTCGTCCCACTTGACGCGTCCGCCCAGCGTGATGTCCGGGACACGCGTATCAAGCTGTCCGGCCACACTGAGGATGCCGATATCGGCGGATCCATCGAACGGACCCAGGATGCCGTCGCGCACGCGGATCGCGGCGAAGGTGCCGGCGAAGTCACCGTCCGCGTCCTCAACGGCGAGGCGCGTGGAGATGGACTCCGTTCCGCGCAGCACCGCGTTGAACTCGGACGCGGCAGGTGCGCTCCCGCCTCGCGAGGCGGCAATACGCTGCTCGCGCAGTTCCGTCGTGTTGCCACGAATGTCTTCGACCTGCATCGCGGTACATGCGGCGCCAACGAGGGAGTCCGGTATGCCCGCCTCGAATGCGCCGACGATCACGAGCGTGTCGGCGAGCCGTGTCCGTCCCGCATCGAGGCCGCGACGAATGCGAGGCGTCCGCTCGGGAAGCAGGCTGTTGCCGCGGCAATCGGTAAGATCCCAGGAGTACGACGTAATGTCGTGGTCCGGATCGGTCACGCGCAGCACGAAGGCGCTGACGCTGTCGTGATAGCTGCTCGCCATGGACAGGAGACGGGGGCGTTCGTCGCTGTCCGAGCAGCGCAGACGGAATGTGATCGATTCACCACCACCGGCGACGAGGGCGACGGTGCGCGCGCTGGGAC
>JANLTI010000016.1:0-20046 GCA_031362845.1 Gemmatimonadaceae bacterium
GCCTGCGGAGGTATCACGTCGTTCGGAAACGCGGGCGGCGCAGTCTGCGTCGAGTGCACCATGACGCGCGTTTCACTCAACGCATTCAGCCGAGCTCGTGCAGCGAACAGCGCCTGCTCGGCGGCTCCGCGCTGATCGTCCGTTCGCGCGCTCCGAAGCTTCTGCTGCGCGTCCTCCAACTCCCGAAGAGCAACCCGGAGTTCGGCCCGTAGTTCGGGCTTCATGTCGCGCGATTCCATTACCCCACGCGTTGCGTCCTGGATGGACTGGCGAATCTCGTTCCGGATCTGCTCGCCGGACGGCACATCCGGCGCGCCAGGCGCCGACGGGGCGGGACGCTGGTTGACGAACACGATGCGATACTCGGACATGCTGCACCTCGGGGTCGACGTGCGCCCGCACCGTGCCGGCGCCACACCCAACCTACGCCATGCAGCGCATGGAAGTTACAGGCCCGGGCGTGCCCCCTCCCTGGACAGCAGCGCCGCCTTGCGGGCGATACCCCAGCGATATCCGCCCAGCGCGCCGTCGCCGCGCACCACGCGGTGGCAGGGGATGAGCACGGCGATCCGGTTGCTGGCACACGCGCGAGCCACGGCCCGCGCGGCGGTCGGGCGGCCGAGTTGCTGCGCCACCGCCTGATAGCTTCGCGTCGCACCTTCGGGAATCTCCTGTAGCGCTCTCCATACCTGCCACTGGAACGCCGTCGCTCGCACGTCGAGCGGCACGTCATGGCTCGTCGCGCGACCCTCCACATGCGCTACCACGGCGTCCACCAGCCGGTCCTGTGCATCGGCGGTGCGCGTGAGTTCCGCACCGGAGAACTCACCGCGCAACGCGTCCACGAGCGTTGCTTCGTCGTCGCCGAGCGACACCGTGCAGACGCCGCGCTCGGTGACCGCGACCAGCAGCAGTCCGAGCGAGGTGGGCACGGCCGTATAGTGGATCGTCTGGCCCGCGCCGCGCCTGCGATAGGCGCCTGGCGTCATGCCGAGCACGTCGGCCGCGGCTTCGTATACGCGCCGCCCCGATGCGAAGCCCGCATCGTAGGTGGCGGCGCTGACGGTGGAGCCCTCGCGAAGCGCGTGCTTGAGCGCACCAACCCGCCGCTGTTCCTGATACCGCCTAGGCGATAGTCCCACGACGCGAGTGAACGTCCGCTGCAGGTGCGCCGGACTCACCCGCGCCTCACGCGCCAGCCGCTCGAGCGGCAACGGCTCGCCAACGTGGTCATGGATGTACCGTCGCACGCGCTCGGCAAGTGCGACATGTACGTCGGTGGCGGGGCGGGGGGGCGTCATGGTCGCTGTCATTGTCATCGTCATCATCGGAGTCTCCGCGGGGGACGAGGACAATGTCGCGGCCAGGGCGGGAGACAGGCTATCCGAATAATGCTCGGTGTGGCGGATGGGTGCAGCTTGGCTGGCTTGCGCACGGATCAACTGCGAGTACTTGGTACTTCGTACATGGTACCAAGTACCAGGTATCACCAACGTGCTGGCCATTGCCCGTTATCGAGCCATCACTGAAGAGCAGTACTCGGTACCTGGTACCTGGTACCTGGTACCTGGTACCTGGTACCTGGTACCTGGTACTAGTACGAAGTACCAAGTACGCCCGACACCCCGACCCTTGCCCGCCACGCAGCCGTCAGTACCGCGCAGTACCTGGTACTCGGTACCAGGTACCCAGTACCAAGTACCATTGGTTTCCCGACCCCAGCCACTTTCGCGATCTCGAATCCCAGGCCCTAGGCGGACTTCACCTCGCTCACCAGCTTCGTGAGCGACGACTTCGCGTCCCCGAACAGCATGCTCGTGGCCGGCGCATGGAACAGCGCGTTCTCGATGCCGGCGAACCCCGCCGCCATGCCGCGCTTCAGCACGATCACGCTCTTCGCATGGTCCACGTCGAGGATCGGCATGCCGTAGATCGGTGAGGACTTGTCGTCGCGCGCCGCGGGATTCACCACGTCGTTCGCGCCGATCACGAGCGCCACGTCGGTCTGCGGAAACTCGCTGTTGATCTCGTCCATGTCGTACAGCTTGTCGTACGGCACGTTCGCCTCGGCGAGCAGCACGTTCATGTGTCCCGGCATCCGTCCGGCCACGGGATGAATGGCGTACTTCACCTCGCCGCCTCGCTTCTCGATCAGCTCCGCCAATTCGCGCACGGCATGCTGGGCCTGCGCGACGGCCATGCCGTAGCCGGGCACGATGATCACGCGTTGCGCGTACGCCAGCTGGATCGCCGCGTCTTCCGCCGACACCGAGCGGACCGGTAGTGCCGAGCCTCCGCCCACCACCGCTGCGGCCGTCTCGCCACCGAAGGCGCCGAACAGCACGTTGGCGAACGAGCGGTTCATCGCCTTGGACATCAGGATCGCCAGCAGGAACCCCGACGCGCCGTCGAGCGCACCGCAGATGATGAGAATGCTGTTGCCGAGCGCGAATCCCGTGGCCGCCGCGGCGAGACCGCAATAGGAGTTGAGCAGCGCGACCACCACCGGCATGTCGGCGCCCCCGATCGGCATCACCATGAGCACGCCGAGCAGTGCGGCCAGGCCGATCATCGTGTAGAACGCAGTGCTGTTGGTGGGGTCGAGCACCACCATGCCGAACAGGACGAGCGCCGCGGCGAACATCGCGAAGTTCACGAGGTTCTGTCCGCGATACGTCATGGGCTGGGAAGGCACCCACTCCTGGAGCTTGCCTGCGGCGATCAACGCGCCCGTCACGGTGAGCGACCCGAGCAGCACCTCGAACCCCAGCGCCGCCATCTTGGCCGCACCGATGTGCCCCTCGCCCCCATGGAACGCCGAGTAGTACTCGGCCACGCCGACGAGCGTCGCCGCGAGCGCGCCGAAGCTCAGCGACATCGCGATCCGCTGCGGCAGCGCCGTCGTCGGCACCTTCATGCCGAGCGGATAGCCGATGAGGGTGCCGAGCACGAGGCCACCGGCGATCCATCGGTAGTCCACGATCTGGTGATTCATCAGCGTGCCGCACAGCGCGAGCAGCATTCCCACCGCCGCCTGCTGCATGCCGCGCCTCGCCTTGTCGGGGCGCGTGAGGCTGCGCAGACCGACGATGAAGAGGATCGATGCCGCGAGGTACGTGAGCTGCGTGATCGTCTCGCGCATCCGCTACGGCTTCCTCGTCTTCGTCGCGTCGTCGTGCGGCTCGCGGCGGAACATCTTCAGCATCCGGTCGGTGATGAGAAAGCCACCCACCACGTTGGTCGTCGCGCAGACGACGGCGATGAAGCCGAGCGCCGTCGAGACCGTCCCGCGATTCGCGCCGGCGGCGACCATCGAACCGACGAGCGAGATGCCGGAAATGGCGTTCGTGGCGGACATCAGCGGCGTGTGCAGCAGCGGCGGGACGCGCGTGATCACCATGAAGCCGACGAATGCGGCGAGGACGAAGACGTACAGTTCCAGGATCAGCATCGCATTCGCATCACTTGGGGTGAGGGACGACGACCTGGCCGTCGCGCACGACGGTCATCGCCGACGTGATCTCGTCGTTGCGGTCGAGGTGCAGCGCACCCTCGTGCGACAGGTGCGTCACCAGCGCGAGGATGTTCTTGCCGAACATCTGGCTGGCGTGATATGGCACCGTCGCCGGAAGGTCCACCGGGCCGAGGATGGTGACGTTGCCCGATTTCACCGTTTCACCAGCGATCGTGAGCTCGCAGTTGCCGCCCGATTCCGCCGCGAGATCGATGATCACTGCGCCGGGCCGCATGTGCGTCACCATCTCGGCCGTGACGAGTCGAGGCGCGGGCCGGCCGGGGATCTGCGCGGTGGTGATGACGAGATCCACTTCCTTCAGATGCGCGGCCAGCGCATCGCGCGTCCGCTGTGCCTCGTCCTCGCTCTGCGCACGCGCGTACCCGCCCGCGGTTTCCGCACTCGCGCCCACCAGCTCGGCGGCGACGAACGTGGCACCGAGCGACTGCACCTGTTCGCGCGCCGCGGGACGGGCGTCGAAAGCCGAGAAGACGCAGCCGGGACGGCGCGCGGTGGCGATCGCCTGGAGGCCGGCGACGCCGGCGCCAATGACGAACACGCGCGCGGGCGACACATTGCCCGCCGCCGTCGTGAGCATCGGCAGGAACTTGGGCAGCGCGCTCGCGCCCACCAGCACCGCCTTGTAGCCGGCCACGGTGCTCTGTGACGAGAGCACGTCCATCGATTGCGCGCGCGTGATGCGCGGGACCTGCTCGAGTGCGAGCGCGGTCACGTTGCGCGCCGCGAGCGTGGCGAGCAGCGGCCCGTTGCGCGAGGGCGCCAGCAGCGCCAGCAGCGTCGCGCCAATCGGCAGCTTCTCAACCTCGGCGGGCGTGGGTGGCTGCACGCGGCAGACGAGTGCAACGTCGGCGTAGAGCGCCGCGCCGTCCACGACCGCCGCGCCAACCGATTCGTAGGCCGAATCGGGAAAGCCGGCGCGAGTGCCGGCGCCGGCCTGCATGCGAACCTCGTGACCGTTCTTCACCAGCCGCCCAGCGCTGTCGGGAGTGAGGGCGACTCGGTGCTCGCCCGAGGCAGTCTCGAGAGGAACGGCAATGCGCATGAGCGGAAAAGCTAGCGGGTGAGCGGGTGGATGCTAGGACGCGCTCGCGCAATCGTGATGGGTGTCACGCGCCGAGCCCTCGCACCACACGCTCCATCTGCGCGAGATGCCGGCGCACGTGCACCACATGAATGTTGAACACATCACCGAGATTGAATCGGAGGATCGGGATGGGCAGCGCCGGCGACGCCATGCGCAGCGCGCGCCAGTCCAGCGTCGCCGCCTGATCCATCAACGCGGTCATGCGCGTGTCACGGCCCAGGAAATCCTCCACCACACCGGGCTGGGGAGTGGGTCCGGGCCGAAAGCTCTTCGGCGCCTTCATCGGTCGCGGATTCTCGAGCATGCGCGCGAGCTGCCGGCCGATGAACGTCGGTTTCCATTCGCGCGCGGGTGCACCGGCATCCGGTCGCGCACCGCGCACCAGCGTGGACAGCGGCTGGTGATAGAGCTGGTCGCTCACGCACAAGTGCTGCAACACCTCCCCCACGCTCCAGCTCCCGGGCGCCGTACGGCGCACAAGGCGCTCGGGATCGAGGGCGCGAGCGAGCTCGGCGATCCGCTCGTGGTTGGCGAGCGACTCGGCACGAAGCTGCGCATGGAGTTCACGCTGTGTCAGTGTCATGGCGTACCCGGAGTGGCGGCGTGATGGGACGGCGGGAAGGAAACATGCCGGCCATTCCGTGGCAACGGTGGCGACAACCGTGCGCGGGCGGATGCTGTCGAATAGCTTCACGCCTTCATCCACGGAGAAATTCGCATGTCGTCCGCTCGTCACGCTGCCAGCGTCGTACTGGGTGCCCTCGTCGCCACTCTCGTTGCCTGCGCGACGCAGATGGGCGGCACGCCACCGGTGCCGACGACCGGCGCGCTGCCCCTCAAGCTCGCCCCTCGACCCACCGCGTCCGCCATCACGGCGGCGGACCTGATGACGCGGCTCTACATCTTCGCCGACGATTCCATGATGGGGCGGCAGGTGGGCACGGAGTACAACCTCAAGGGCACCGCGTACATCGAACGCGAGGTGCGACGCCTGGGTCTCGAGCCGGCGGGCACTGACGGCTACTTCCAGAATCTCCCGCTTTACGTCTACTCCACCGACAGCGCATCGACGATGCGCGTCGCCGGGCAGACGTTGGCCCTGGGCACGGACTATCTGGTCTACACGCAGCGAGAGGCGCGAATCCCGCTCGACGGCACGCCAGTGGTGCATGGTGGATCGACCGCCGACTCGGCGACGTGGATCTCCGGCGACGCGGCGGCGGGAAAGCTCGTGGTGCTCACCGTGCCGTCGACGAGCACCCCGATTCGCGCCTTCGCCGGAACGTCGCGATTCGGTCGCGCCGCGGCGGTCGTGGTCGTCTCGCTCGATCGACTCAATCCCAACGTGCAGCGCTTCATTTCGCGACGCACGGCGCTCACCGACGCCAATACCCCGCCCGCGGGCCCGCCAACCGTGTTCGTGACGCCGCGCGTCGCCGCCCTGCTCTTCGGCGCTGCAGCCGACGGAGTGGCGCCCGGCACGGCTGGCCGTCCAATCGAGGGAACGCTCGTGCTGCATCAGGCGCAGGCACCCGGTCGCAACGTGATCGCGGTGATTCGTGGCAGCGACCCGATGCTCCGCAACGAGTACGTGGCCATCGGCGCGCACAACGATCACATCGGGTTCAACAACAGCCCGGTGGATCACGACTCCATTCGCGCGTTCAACATGGTGGCACGCGTGCAGGGCGCCGATAGTCCGCGCCCCGGCACCCTCACCGCGGAGCAACGCACTCGCATTCGCACCATGACCGACAGCCTGCACGCGCTGCACGGCGCGCGCCGCGACTCGATCAACAATGGAGCCGATGACGATGGCTCCGGCTCGATGACCGTCCTCGAGATTGCCGAGGCGCTGGCCACGGCATCGGTCAAGCCGAAGCGGTCCATCATCTTCGTCTGGCACACGGGCGAGGAAGCAGGACTGTGGGGCGCCCAGCACTTCACCGACCATCCCACTGTCCCGCGCGAGTCGATCGTCGCGCAGCTCAACATGGACATGGTGGGCCGAGGCGCCGCGACGGACGTGACGGGCGAGTTGAAGGAGGGGGGCCTGAGGCGCGGTGGGCCGGGCTACGTGCAGCTCATCGGATCGCGCCGGCTCTCCACCGAACTCGGCGACCTGATGGAGGAGGTCAACCGCACGGGCAATCTCGGGCTCGCGTTCGACTATTCGCAGGACGCCAACGGCCATCCGCAGAACATCTACTGCCGGAGCGATCACTATGAGTACGCGCGCTACGGCATCCCGGTCGCCTTCGTCACCACCGGCGGGCACTCCGACTATCACCAGGTGACCGACGAGCCGCAGTACATCGATTACCGCCGCATGTCGCAGGTGGCGACGCTGGTGCACGATGCCGCCGTGCGCGTGGCGAACCTCGATCATCGCGTCGTGGTGGACAAGCCCAAGCCGGATCCGAAGGGGCGCTGCGTCCAGTGACCATCCGCTCGACGACGCTCCGGGACCGCCGCGACGCGGTGCCGGAGCGTGTCACCGCTTCATCCGTATATTGAGCGCCATGCGATTTATGTCGGCCCTCCTGCTGCTGCCGCTCTTCGCCTGCGCATCGATCCGCCAGCGCGGATCGGCGGCCCAGTCACCTCCGTCCAGCTTCGTGCGCACGACGGCCGAGCTGCGGGCGACGCGCATGGTGCAAGTGCGCGAGGGCATCGCGCGCGCGGACGCGATGAAGGCGGTCGCCGACGCGCTGGAGGTTCGCTTCGTCGTCGAGGTCGCGGACCCCAATGCCGGCTTCACGATGACGGCCTGGCGCGCGAGCCTGAGCCGCGACGGTGTGCCCGACCTGCGCTATCGCACTCGAATCATCGCGAGATTTCTGGGCGACGACTGGCGCCGGTTGCAGCTCCGGAGCGAGGCGAACTGGGCGCGCGGCGATGAATGGGAGATCGGCTACGACGTCGCGCAGCTCGATACGGCATCGCGGGAGTTGCGCGAGCGATTGAGCCCGAAGCCCTGACGCTGGAGCCGTGGCTCAGCGGATCGCGACGACCTGCCAGCCGGCCGACGTGCGCTTGAGATTCGCGTGGGATCGCTGCGGCGTGATGGAGCCGCTGCTGCCGTCGGCAAGCTCGTAGCTGACGTTCAGCACGAACTCGGCTTCCGCATCGTCCCGGTCGGTCGTCGACTTCACGTTTCGCACCGCCGCCCTGATGCGCGTCGCGCGCGCGAAGACCTGTGTCTCCCACATTTTCTGCTGATCGTCCGTCAGCCCAGGATACGCCTCCTTGAGCTTGTCCACCGTGCCGCTCTCGATCGCCCGCGCATAGCGCGAGATCGCATTCTCCACCGATCCCGGTGTCGAGTTGGCGGCCGCGACGGCCGACGCGGCGATCGCGGCCCGCGTGAGGCTCCGCACGCTATCCCGACGCTGCCTGGCGAGAATCGCTCGCGCGCGCGCGGCCGAATCGATCACGACCGGCCGCTTCACTGTCGGCACGATGGGGGCGGGCGCCGCGTCCGTTGGCACCACGCCCGCTGGTGCCGCGGCCGCCGTCTTCTCGGTGAAACGCGCGGTGACGTCGCCAGAATCGGATCCGCGCAGGGCGAACGCCGCGATGAGCAGCGCCGCGACGCCAGCCGCGACGGCGATCCGACGCCGGCGCGGAGGGAGCGCAAGCTCCGTCTGCTCGGTCGGGGCCAGCGCCGCGGACTCGAACGCCTGCGTGGGAGCGCTCCGCGGCGTGGGCTTCATGACGCGCGAGACGGCATCGATCTCCGCGCGCCGCAGATGGGTGCCGGACAACGCATCGCGGACCTCGGTCGCCGATCCGTAGCGCTCAGCCGGACTGCGGGCGAGCAGCCGATTCACGATGCGATCGAGCGAATCGGGCAGCCCTGGATCCAGGTCCTGCACGTGCGGCGCCTCTTCGCTGAGCCGCCGCTTGATCATCTGCTCGCGCGTCGCGGCAGCGAATGGCGGCGCCGCGGTGAGCATGAGATGCAGGATGCAGCCGAGCGCGTAGAGGTCGCTGCGAGCGTCGATCGGATCGCCGAGCAACTGTTCAGGGCTCATGAACTCGGGCGTGCCGATCACCAGGCCCGTGCGAGTGAGCGCGTCACCGGCGTTTTCCTGAATGGCCTTCGCGATGCCGAAGTCCACGACCTTGGCCACTTCCTTCCCGGCCTTGTTCCGCGCGACGAGGATGTTGTCCGGCTTGAGATCACGATGCACGATGCCCAGCTCGTGCGCCGAGCTGAGCCCGTCGGCAATCTGACGCGCGAGCTCGAGCGCGCGCTCCACCGAGAGCGGCGCCTCCCGTGCAAGGATACGCGCGAGCGCCTCGCCATCCACGTACTCCATGACGAGGTAGACGAGCCCCTCGCTCTCGCCATAATCGAAGACGGCGGCAACGTTGGGATGGATGATCCGCGCGGCGTTGGAGGCCTCGCGCGCGAAGCGCGCGGCCGACTCGTGGTCGTTCACGAGCGCGGGACTCATCACCTTGATGGCGCACTGGCGATTCATCTTCACGTGCTCGCCGAGATACACGCGCCCCATCCCGCCTTCGCCGATGCGCTTGAGGATGTGATAGCGGTCGGCCATCACGCGTCCGATCAGTGAATCGGAACCCTTCGGGCGAAGCGAGGTCCCGTCGGACGGACAGAAGCGGGCGGCCGTCTCGTACTCGTTGCCGCACTGCGGACACACCTTGTGCACCGCCGGCCGCTCGCCGGTGGCCATGAGGGGCTGACGGGCCAGCAGCCCCGATCCGAGTCCGCTCTCCGCCAACGCACGCTCTTCGGCGTCACGCATCTCCCGCTCGGCCACGAGGTCGACGGAAGGTGAATCGGGCGGCGGAGTGTCAGACTTCAAGACGTCATCCGGTAAATCGGCGACCATCGCCGTAGAGTACGCAGAGGGAGGGGAATAGCGAAAGTCTGGCCCATGCCGAAATACCGCCCCGGCTCCATCTGCACCTGACCAGCGCGCCGCCGTCGGCGCCTGCCTGCAATGCCAGATTAATGCCCTTTAACAATCGGCGCTGAATCCGGGTGCCCGGCGCGCGAGGCGAAGCTGCTGACTGCCACGGCACCGGACGCCGCCAGCCTCGCCGCGGCTCGTCACATGAAGGACGAGCCACCTCGGGCATCGAAAAAACAATCGGTCCTGACCCCTGTGACCAGCGTCACGGCATTCAACCCCTAGATATCGCCCCGGCGCACCACCAGGTCGCGGGAAAGCGTCAGCCGCATCGCACTCCCCTCCGGCAGGCAGGCGAAGCTCGTCCGCGACGATCGGGCCGCTACCGTGCCGGCGGCGGCGCCAGCCGCCGCACCGATGACGGTGGACTTGGTGCTGCGGCCAAAGATCTGGCCGAGCACCGCCCCGGCGACCGCGCCACCCAGGACTTTCGTCCGCTCGTTGCTCCCGGACACCTGCCCCGCTTCCAGCGACGACAGGGCGGCGATGTCACCATCGGCCTGCCGTGCGGCGCCATTGACGTCGATGGTGCGGACGCGGAACTCGATGCGGCTGTTCTGCGCCGGATCGGCGCGCTCCACCGACGCCACTTCGATCACCACCGTCGCTCCAGCGGGAATCATTGCGCCGTTGCTGCCCATCGTTGCGCTGGTCACGGTGGCGGTGAACTTGTCACCCGCCAGCGCCGTGTTGGTGCACACCCGCCCGTTGATGCTCAACCCGATCCTCGTGCCGGCACCGATGACGCCCGCCACGGGTCCCGGTGCCTGCGACGGTGCTGGCGCCGGATCTTCCGCCCGCTCCGCCGGCTCTCGTGGCGACTGCGCGACCTCGGCAGGTGGACCGCGACGGCGCGGTACCGGGCGCGGACGCGGAGCGGTGGCGCGTGGTGGCATGGGGCGGGGCGCAGGACGCGCCGTCGCGCGCGCCGCCGGCGCCACGGCGCCGACGGGGGCGTCGTTGAACACCTCGGGGCCGGGGCCGTCACGCTGCGCCAGCGCGATGTCCTGCGCCAGCGAGGAATCGACGGCGGGCGTGACGGGCCGATCCCGGCACCCGACGGCGAGAGCGAGGGTCGAGGCGAGGGAGAGCAGCGCGCGCGATCGGTGCGAGTGCGAGAGCATGGGGATGTCGGCAGGCCGGCGAGGGGCGAACGCGGAACCGTACCAGAGCCTACCCCGGCTCGGCGACGAGGTTCGCGCGGGCGATCGGGAACAGGTCCGCCTGCGGCAGCACCGGTTCCACGCGCGCGCGCACGCGGTCGGCGATAGGGTCGATGGCTCGTGGGTCGCTCACGAGATCGTAATCGCGCACATCCATCCGCAGCACCGGGCACGCGCGGAAGCCGGCGATCCACCGCTCGTATCGTGCGTGCAGCGAGGCCCAGTACGCGTCGGGCGTGTCCGCTTCCTTCGCTCGACCACGCCGGCGAATACGCGAGACGATCGTCTCGAGTGGCGCGTGCAGATAGACAAGGAGCTTCGGCGGTCGCGCGGCGGGGGAGTGCAGCAGTTCGACGTAGAGCCTGCGATACAGCTCCCATTCCGCGGGCGACATGAGCCCGTCGTCGAAGTGGCCACGAGCGAAGATTTCGGCGTCCTCATACCAGGTGCGATCGAGCACCCAGCTGCCGCCGGCGCCCCGGATTCGCCGCATGCTCTCGAATCGCGTGGCAAGGAAGTGCAATTGCAGCCGCAGGGCATGCGTCCGCATGGCGTCCGTACCGCCCTCGTAGAAGGGTTCGAGCCACGGATTCTCGTCATCCACGCTCTCGAGCGCGTGCTGGAGGCCGAAGCGAGCGGCGAGGGCGCGCGTGAGCGTGCTCTTGCCACTGCCAACCATGCCGGCAATGCCGATCACCATGCGTCGTTCATCGGGAATGTGAGCGGAGGTCGACGTTCGGTGCAGGCGACGCGCACGGAGTGCCAGGCCGCGCGCCGAAACTCCCACGGATGAAGATTATAGGCAGGAGTGACCAACCGCGCCGGCGGGGTACGCGTCCTGCGGGACTTACGCCGATGACTGTCGATCGCGAGATGCCGGAGATGGTGGCGACGCTCGTCACGCCGGGCGCTTCGGAATGGCTGGCGCTGTCGGACGACTTGCTGGCCGGGCTCGTCCACGCGCTGAACAACCGCGTCACTGCGCTGAGCGTCTGCGCCGAGCTGGCGGGATTCGGCGATCTCGAGATGGTGAAGGACGGCGTCCTGTTGTCGGAAGTCGCACGCCTGCAGCGTGTCGGCGCGCTGATCGGATGCCTCCCTGCACGGGGAGTCGCCGAGGCGCTCGACCTCGGTCCGGTGCTCGACGACGTGTTGGCCATTCATTCGCATCATCCGCGGATGCGACGCGTGGAATGCACGGTGGAGGTGGGGGACGGCATGCAGCCGGTGCGGGCGCCGCGATGGGCGCTGCTTCGGTTGCTGCTGGTGATGGTGGACGCCGCGAAGAGCGCCGCGCAGGAGGCGGGTCGCGGCTCGTTGTCGATCCACCTGTCGAGCGATGCGGAGTGCGTGCGTCTGCGAACGGACGCTCGCGGCACCGACGGCACCTACGCCGTCGAGATGGCCGCCGTATGCGGAGGGGTGTTGCTGCGCGAGCGGGATGGTCTCCTGCTCACCCTTCCAACGCTGCTCGAGCTACGGCGCCGCGAGCGAACGGCGCGCGGCTCGAGCTGATCAGCCGGCGGCCTGGAGCGGCGAGAAGACGCCACGCAGCTGGCTCAGCGCCCGCGAACGAATCTGCGAGATGCGGGACTCGCTCACTCCCATGACCTCCGAGATCTCGCGCGCCTTGAGTTCCTCGAAGTAGTACAGCGACAACACCGTCCGCTCCTGATCCTTGAGGCCGAGCAGCGCCTCACGCAGCAGGGCGAGGTCCTCTTCGCGAGCGAGGCGATCGAGGGTCAGTTCGTCGCCATTGCCGAGGAATTCCGCCGGAGAAACGTTGACGCCATCGCGGTCGGTCGCGTTGCCGTCGAGCGAGAGGTGGACGGCACCCTCCACGTCGGCCTGCCAGTGCCACAGGGTCTCCGTGTCGACGCCCAGCGCGCGTGCCACGTCCGCGGCGCCGGGCGCGCGACCAATAGCGCCGCCGACGGCGTCGCGAGCGGCCGCGATGCTGCGCGTCTTGCGACGAACCGAGCGCGGTACGTGATCCTGTCGGCGCAGCTCGTCGAGAATGGCGCCGCGAATGCGCGGGACCGCGAAGGTGCTGAATGCCAGACCGCGCGAGAGGTCGAACGACTCGAGTGCCGCCATCAGGCCCATCGTCCCCGCGCTCACCAGCTCATCGATGTTCGCGTCGGTCGCCAGGCCCCGCGCGAGCTGTCGGGCGACATGATGCACGAGACTGAGGTGCTCGCACAGCAGGACGTCGCGCGCGTCGACGTCGCCGGCGGCGTGGGCCGCCCAGAGGGTTCGAGAATCCATGTTGAGCTCCGGCATCGGAGAGGGCCAGCAGGGCGGGGCCCGGGTGGAGATCGGAAGGGCGGAGCAGGAGGGAGGAGCGACTCCGCGCATTCCATGGGGGCGTCCGCTATCAAGGCATGCTGGGGGCCAGCATTTTGCGCGCGGGCGCGACCCGGCCGGGCGACGCACCTTCACGGATCGCTGTGCTTCAACCCGTTGTCAGTGCTGAGGTAAGGAGACCTGGCGGCGCCGGCCGAGGACTTTGGGGTAAGACGACCGCGACGATCCTCACGTCGGCAGTTCTTGCCGAGCGGCAGGTCTTGCCGGGTCGAAGTGGTCGCCCCCGGCCAGTGGACTACGGCGCCGAGGGGCCGCGTCCATTCAACTTGTTGCGGAGCGTGCGCACACTGATGCCGAGCAGGGCGGAAGCGCGGGTGCGGTTGCCCTCGCTCACCTCCAGCGCGCGCGCGATGAGCCGCGCCTCCGCGTCGCCCACGTCGAGCGACGTGAGCACGACTGCGCCCTCGGGGGGCGCAGCGGGTGGTCCCACGGAGGCGGGCACGCTCGTCGACGCGCGGGGGCTCGGACCGCTGCCGCGCGCCGTGAGGCCGAAGCGCTGGCCGTCGAACGCCTGCGGTTGGAGAATGACGTCGGACGAGAGGATGACGGCGCGCTCGATCGCGTGCTGCAGCTCGCGCACGTTGCCGGGCCATTCGTACTGCTGCAGCATGCGCAGCGTTTCGGGCGCGAATCCGTGCACGTCCTTGTGCATCTCCTGCGCGGCGCGCACAGCGAATCGCGAGGCGAGCAGCGGGATGTCCTCCGGCCGCTCCCGCAGCGGCGGAATCGAGATGGGCATCACGCTCAGGCGAAAGAAGAGATCCTCGCGAAAGTGTCCCTGCGCCGTGAATGCCGCGAGGTCGCGGTTGGACGTCGCGATGATGCGGACATCCACCTTGAGCGGCTGCGTGCCGCCGACGCGCTCGAATTCCTGTTCCTGGAGCACGCGCAGCAGCTTTGACTGGAGGTCGATGCGCATCTCGCTGACCTCGTCGAGCAGCAGTGTTCCGCGGTCCGCCCGTTCGAACGCGCCCTGCACGCGACGCACCGCACCGGTGAAGGCGCCCTTCTCGTGGCCGAACAACGCGCTCTCGATCAGACCTTCCGGGAGCGCGGCGCAGTTCAACTTGATGAACGGTCGGTCGCGCCGATCGCTCGCGTCGTGGATGGCACGCGCGAACAGCTCCTTGCCGGTGCCGGATTCGCCTTGCAGCAGCACGGTCGCGCGCGTGGGGGCCGCCGTCGACACCGTCTGCAACAGGCGCCTGATCTGCGGGCTGTCGCCGATGATCGTGCGCTCGGTGCGGAACTCGGTCACCTCGCGCCGCAAGGCATCGTTCTCGCGGCGCAGCCGAGCGACGTCGAGTCCCTTCGCGACCGACAGCTCGAGTTGCTCGGCGCGCACGGGCTTGGTGATGTAGTCGATGGCGCCCGCCTTGATGGACTCCACGGCATGCTCGATCGTGGCGTAGCCCGTGAGCATGATGAGCGGCGTGTCGTATCCCTCCTGCCGCAGCAGCTCCAGAAATTCCAGCCCGGTGAGCCCGGGCATGCGGTAGTCGGAGATGATGAGGTCGACACCGCCCTTCGCCAGCGCCTGCAGCGCTTCCGGAACCGTATTCGCGCCGATCAGGACATGCCCGGCTCGCTCGAGGGTGTCCTCGAGGATCAGGCCGATCGCCGGCTCGTCGTCCAGATGGAGAATGGTCGCCATGAAGCGGCAGAGAAGGGCGGAAGCTACGCCAACTGCAGTCCAGAGTCGTCAGTCGTGCCGTCCACGGCCGAGCTGACAGCTACAAGCTGTGAGTTGTCAGAAGTGAGAACTGTGTGCACCGAAGTAGACGTTCCGCCGTCATGTCCCGACCGCGCCCCGCTGCGACTCGATCTCCCCGCGCAACGGTCCACGATCAATTCAGACCACTCACAGCTTGAAGCTATCAGCTCGGCAGTGCGAACTCCCGACTGCAGTCCAGAGTCGTCAGACTTACCGTCCACGGCCGAGCTGACAGCGTGAAGCTATCAGCTCGGCAGTGCGAACTCCCGACTGCAGTCGGTCGGCGGGCCCCAATCCAGCGATTCAATGCCCCGGTTGGGGGGCCGTCGAGCTGGTGCTCACGACCCACGGGTCTGCGGCCGATACTGGAACAGGACGAATGCTGGACGATTGCCGCACGAGAGATCAGGCTCGCCGACCGGGAGGATTACGCATGCACGATGAGATGGAGTGGATCGTTCCAGTGACGCTGGTACGCCACGCGGACGCACGAGGGACGTCGCCGCCGCCGATACTGCCGGTGGGGCTGGGCGTCGAGCGCGTGGGTGAGCTGCGGCGCGGCGTCGCGAACGGCTACTACGCGAGCGCGTCGATGATGGACGCCGTCGCGCGGCGCCTGCTGGAGAGCGGCGACCTCTAGACTCGCTGCTCGCGACGCGGCTGACGTTCACGCGTCACTCGGCGCGCTCCTTGCCGCCCGGAGGAGCATGTCATCTCACCATTCCCCTCCGTCGTCCACGCTGTCCGTCGCCGTCACCGGTGCGACGGGGCTGATCGGTACGGCGCTCGTGACACAGCTCCGCGCCCGCGGTCACACCGTGCGTCGAGTCCTGCATTCACAACGCAGCGCCGAGCCTGGCGACGTCGTATGGAGTGCCGACATGGGTCCCGTGCCGCCGACGGCCCTCGCCGGCGCGGACGCGGTGATTCATCTGGCCGGCGAGCCGGTGGCGCACCGGTGGACCGAGGATCGAAAGCGGGCCATTCGCGACAGCCGGGTGCGGTCTACCGAACTGCTGGCGGACGCGGTGCGCGCCATGGGAACGAAGCCAGCCGTGTTCCTGAGCGGTTCGGCGATCGGCTACTACGGCGATCGCGGAGACGATCTGGTGGACGAATCATCCGACCCGGGGCGCGGTTTCCTCGCGGATGTCTGCGTGGAGTGGGAGCGGGCGGCTGCACCCATCGCCGAGGCGGGCGTGCGCGTGGTGACGCTGCGAACGGGCGTCGTGCTCAGCCCTCGCGGCGGTGCGCTGGAACGACTGCTTCCGATCTTCCGGCTTGGCGGGGGCGGACCGATCGGCAGTGGCCGGCAATGGTTGAGCTGGATCGCCCTGGCCGATCATGTTCGCGCGATGGAACACGCGCTGCACACCGAGACGCTGCGCGGACCGGTGAACCTCGTGGCGCCGAATCCGGTGACGAACGCCGACTTCGCCACGATCCTCGGCCGCGTGCTCTCACGACCGGCAATCGTGCCCGTTCCAGCGTTCGCGCTCGAGCTGCTCTACGGTGAGATGGCCCGCGCCACGATTCTGACGGGCCAGCGCGTCGTGCCGAAAGCGCTCTCCGCCGCCGGCTTCGCGTTCGAAACCCCGACGCTGGAAGGCGCGCTGAGAAGCGAACTCGAGACCGAGAACAGGTGAAGCGTGAGACGTGAATGGTGAGAGGTGAGAGGTGACAGCGAGTCTCACGGCATTCGCAGTCACGATTCACGTCTCACGATTCACATCTCACGTGTCGATGGTTCAGCCTTTCACCACCGGGTACTTCTTGTGGAAGTCCGTCGCGTCCTGCCACGCCTTCGCGACCGACAGCAGGGTCGCCTCCTGATACAGGCCGCCCAGGAAGGTCAATGACACCGGCACCTGCGTGCGGTCGCTCTCCGAGGTGTCGCGAAAACCGCTCGGCAGGATGACCGCCGGATGTCCGGTGAGGTTCGTGGCGGTGAGCTGGGAACCGACGTTCGTCGGCGTGACGATCACGTCCACCGTCTCGAACAGCGCGTGCCACTTCTGCATCGCGAGCGTCCGTGCGCGGTTGGCGTTGACGTAGTCCACCGCGGAGATGAACCGGGCGGCGCGAAAGGTGTTGGCCCAGTCGCGGGGCGTCTGCTGCACGAGCTCCGCATCCCGTCCCGAGCGCGTGAGCTCGTCGAACGCCGCAGCCCCTTCCGCCGTCAGCACGAGCCGCATGGCGCCGTACGGCATCTCCGGCAGCTCCACGGGAACGAGCGTCACGCCCATCGTCCGAAACACCGCCAGTGCGGCGTCGTCGAACCGCTTCGTGCCGTGCTGCACCACATTCTTGTCATTCCGCTCGGCGAGGTCGAACGCCGCCTTGTTGTATCCGATCCGCAGCGACGACGGCTTGACCGTCGCGTCCCAGCTGAACGGTACGTTCTTCACCGCCCGGTCCATGTTGTCGGGGCCATGGATCGCCTCGAGCACCAGCGCGCAATCCTCTACCGACCGGGCCATGGGTCCGATCTTGTCCATCGTCCAGGACAGCGCCATCGCACCTGTGCGCGGCACGCGTCCGAACGTCGGGCGCAGGCCGGTCACGCCGTTTCGCGTGGCCGGCGACGAGATGGAGCCCAGTGTCTCGGTGCCGATGGCGAACCCGACGAGTCCTGCCGCGACGGCGGATCCGGGACCGGCCGACGAGCCGCTCGAGCCCTGCGCGAGGTTCCATGGATTCTTCGTCGTGCCGCCGAACCAGATGTCGCCCTGCGCAAGCTCGCCAAGCGTGAGCTTGGCGATGAGAATCGCGCCGGCGGCGTCGAGTCGCTGCACCACGGCGGCGTCGGCGTCGATGACCTGATCGCGATAGGGACCCGCGCCCCACGTGGTCTTGTAGCCCTTCACCGCGAGAAGGTCCTTCGCGCCCCACGGGATGCCGTGGAGTGGCCCGCGATATTTGCCGCGCGCGATCTCTGCGTCGGCATCTCGCGCCTGGCGGAGTGCGCGCTCGCGGGTGACCGTGATGACCGCCTTGAGCGCTGGGTCGTAGCGCGTGATGCGCGCGAGATACATCTCGGTGAGCTGGGTGGCGGTGACCTTGCGACGGCGCACGAGTTCCGACAACTCCGTCACCGGGAGGAACGCCAGCTCGTCGAGTTCGCGCGGCATCGTGCGCGCCGGCACGCGGCTGCGCACCATCGCGCGCTTGGCGGGAAGGCGGAGCGTCACGCCGGGCGGCACGGGATCGAAGTGCACGGCGGGGGCGACGGCATTGTCCAGTGCGATGGTGCGCAGCTGCTGAATCTGCGTTTCCTGACTTTTCAAACCATCCACCATCTGCTGCCGTTGCGCATCGGTGAACTTGAGACCCGAGATCTCTTCGGCGCAGGCGATCGTCGCGGGCGTGATCTCCTCGCCTGTGGCGACTTTGGCCCACAGGACACCCGGCAGGAGCGTGCCGCCCAGGCCGACGGCGGAGAAGTAGCCGAGGAAGCGGCGGCGATCGAAGCCAGCGGTGGGAAGGGTGTCGTCGCTCATGAGTTCTGCGCTGCTAAGGTGGAGTGGCGGTTGACGTTACGAGTACAAAGCGGACCGCGGAGCCGCAAGACGACTGGCGACGATGTCGCACGAATGTCGCGATGACGCGCGCGAGAGGTGAAACTATTCGACGCGCACTCCGTCTACATGTACAACTCACGGCGCGTACTCGCGCCAGGATGAAGCTGACCGATGCGTGTGATAATCGTGGAAGGGGTGCTCTTCGTCGCGTTGCTCGCGGCGGGCGGCGCCCTTCTTTATTGGACGCTGATGATGTTCACGCCGGCGGGAACACGTATCCGGCAGCTCCGCAACCGGCATCGCCTGGAACGCGCCGCCGCGCTGGACTGTCCCATTCACGGATCGATGACGGAAGACACGCTGGTACGCCTGGCGGATGGTGCGCGGGTGTGCCCCGACTGCTACAGGGAGACCTTCAATGCCTGACACGATTTCAAACCGGTTCGGATCCGTGCAGTTCGACGGCGGCACGGAAAGCTCGCAGAAGCTGAAACGCATCGTCATCGGCGCGATGGCGCTGCTGGCCGTGCTGGTGCTGCTGCCGAACATCTTCACCTACATCAATCCCGGGTACGTGGGCATCGTGATCCACCGTGCGGGCGGCGGCGTGGACCCCACGCCGCTGGGGCCCGGCGTGCATCCGCGCATTCCCTTCGCCACGGGCATCGAGGAATATCCGGTCTTCCTGAAGACGCTCGTGCTGACGCGCAACACCGGCGAGGGATCATCGCAGAATGACGAGATCAACGTCAACAGCGTGGAAGGCCAGCCACTCTCGCTCGACGTCTCGCTGTCGTTCGAGCTGGATCCGGCGCAGACGCCGAAGCTCTACTCCACGTTCCGCACCGACATGGACCTGATCACGCACGGGTACGTGAAGCAGACCATCCGGCAGGCGCTTCAGGAAGTCATCGGACAGGAGCCGGTGGCCGACGTCATTGGTCCCAAGAAGGCCGAGGCCACCAATCGTACTTTCGCCCTGATCGCGAAGCGGCTGTCGCCGTACGGATTCCAGGTGAAGCAGTTCACGATCAACGAGTTGCGCGCGCCGACCACGGTGATGGACGCGATCAACACGAAGAACGTGATGCAGCAGCAGGCGCTCACGGCGCAGAACGAGCTGCAGAAGAACACCTTCCAGGCCCAGGGCGATTCAATCAAGGCGGCGGGACGCGCCAAGGCGATCACCGCGGAAGCCGAAGCACAGGCGCGCGCGAACGAACTGCTGGCGCGCAGCATCACGCCGACGCTGGTGCAGTACGAGCTGACGAAGAAGTGGGACGGGAAGCTGCCGCAGGTCTCGGGCGGCGCGACGCCGATGATCCAGTTGCCGATGAAGCCGTAGGGCGGGGCCGTACTGGGCACGCCGGACTCGTTACGTCGCGCTGCCGTACGGCGAAAGGCGTACGGCGCGTCGTGTGGCGAGAGGGGTGCGGCGTACGGCGGGGAATCGGAAGGGGCGGCTTGATGTACCAGTGCACCGCCGTACGGCGAGGGGCGTACGGCGCGTCGTGTGGCGAGAGGGGTGCGGCGTACGGCGGGGAATCGGAAGGGGCGGTTTGATGTACCAGGGCACCGCCGTACGGCGAGAGGCGTACGGCGCGTCGTGTGGCGAGAGGGGTGCGGCGTACGGCGGGGAATCGGAAGGGGCGGTTTGATTTACCAGCGCGCGGGCGGTTTTCGGTGCGAGCAGTTACCCAACTGCACTTTTCCGAA
>JANLTI010000004.1:0-26103 GCA_031362845.1 Gemmatimonadaceae bacterium
CGAGACGCCAGCGCGCGGGACTCCATCTCGTCCCCTGCATCCATCGCTCGCCGACCCGATCCATCAAGCGCGCGCGCTCCGCCAGCTCCCGGGAGAGGATTCTGCCCATCGCGCTCGCGTTCTGGCGCACCAGCTCATCGAGATGTCGGCGTTCGTCGCGTACGAGGGCCTGCCACATGGCCAGCACGAGGGCGGCACTCGCCGCGCCGGCCAGCACCGGCAGCCAGCCCCGCATGGCCGCCGTGCGAAGCGCACGCGGCCACTTGCTCCGCGCGCGGCCGAGCCGACGCGGTGGGGCGCGCTCCGCAGTCGCGGCCACATCATGCACGCCTGCCGAGCGAGAGGTGCTGCGGGACAGGCGCAGGGGCACGGCGTGGAGGTCGAGAGAGTGACGCGAGTGACGCGCGGACAGTGGCGTGCCTTCAGCATCGGCAGCGCACGCCACAACCTTGAGGTCCCTGGAAGGCCGCTATGGCTCGAGGCCGGACCTGCGCGCCGACGACCGGGTCCGGTATCGGCCGGCGAGGGCGTATGCCATGGGCCCGAGCGCCACGGCGGCCGCGGCACCGGCCAGCGCGGGCACACCGAATTCTCCGTCGGCAAAGCTCAACCCCGCGACCACCAGGAGCACGAGCATGGGGAGCGTGCCGAGCACCGCGACGCCGGCCGTGCCGAGCGGAATGCGGAACGACCCGCGCAGAGTGGGCTCCGTCATCCGCAGCCGAACCAGGGCCGCCAGCTCGAGCATGAGGGCCAGCGAGTAGAGCAGCACATCGGCGATGACGAGTCCACTGAACGGCAGCAGCGAGAAGACGGAGTAGCAGACCGCGGCCAGCAGTACGGCGTTGCGAGGCGTTCCGCGCGCATCCGTGCGCGCCAAGGGCGCCGGGAGCAACCCATCTCCAGCCATCACGAACGGGATGCGCGAGTACGCGAGCAGCAGCGCGTTGAACAGCGCCACGGCGCTGACCATGCCGCCGATGGCGATCCATGCGGCGAGCACCGGACCGACGCGTCCGCCGGCCTGGATCGCGATCGCCGGCCACCCCCCATCCACCCACGTCGTCCAGTCCGTTGCCGCAAGCGTCGCGAGGAGTGGAAGCAGGTAGCCCGCACTCACCAACGGCAGCGCGAACGCGAGCGCGCGCGGATAGCTCCGCGACGCGTCGCGCACCTCGCCCTGCACCGTCGACGCGTTGTCCCAGCCGATGTAGTTCCACAGCGCGATGGACAAGCCGACGGCAAGTCCGCTGACATCCGTGCGGCCGGGTGCGGCGAACGGACGCCACGGCAGGTGCGTCGCGTTCACCAGGGCCGCCACGGTGAGCGCCGCGAAGCCGGCGATGATGAAGCCGCCCGCGACGACCGATGTGCGACCAACACGGCTCGCGCCACGCAGGTTGAGCGCAGTGGCGCTCCAGATCACCAGGAGGCCGATGAGCCACAGGCCCCCGGCCGGCACGTTCGGCCAGAAGTAGGCGAGGTAGGTGACGAAGAGCTTGGGGTAGATCGCCATGTCGACCAGCGAATACATCCAGGTGAGCCATCCATTCTGGAACGCCCAGAAGGGGCCGAAGGCGCGCTGCACCCAGCGGTAGTAGCCGCCTTCCTGCGGCAACATGCTCGCGAGCTCCCCGACGATGAGGATCTCGGGCAGCGAGTACACGAGGGGCACCAGCACGAGAATGAGGAGCGCCAGTCCGGGCCCGACTTCCCGCACGAGCGACTCGGTGGTGTATGCGCCACCGGACGTGCTGAAGTAGAGAATGAAGACCAGCGAGAGCGTGGTGACCGAGCGCGCGAGCGTCATGGGCGCGTAAGCTGACGGCGCGACTTCGTCGCGGCAATGCGCAGCCGGGCGGAATGAACCGTCGGTCGGACGGATTAGCTTGCGACCATGACGCACCCAATCATGCCGCAGATCCGGATGAAACGGCCGGTGGCAGACGACGACCGGCCACGCAGCTGGCGAGAACGCTTTGCCGCGCTCCGCTATCTGCCGGCCCTGCTGCGCCTCGTCTGGGAGACGAATCGTCGCTACACGCTCGCGATGATCCTGCTGCGGCTGCTGCGCGCCTTCGTGCCGGTGGCATCGCTCTGGGTGGCGAAGCTCATCATCGACGCGGTGGTGGAGCTGGCACGCACACCGGGCGCGTCGCTCGCGCCGCTCTGGCGCGTCGTGGCGCTCGAGCTGGCGATCGTGGTGGTGGGAGAGATTCTCGCGCGTACGTCGTCGCTCGTGGAGTCATTGCTCGGCGATCTCTTCTCCAATCACATCAGCGTCCGTCTCATGCGGCACGCCGCCACCCTGGATCTCGCGCAGTTCGAGGATCCGGAATTCTACGATCACCTGGAGCGCGCGCGCCGACAGACCACGGGTCGCATCGGACTGATCGCGATGCTGCTCGCCATGGGACAGGATCTCATCACCCTGCTCTCGCTCGGCGCCGCGCTCGTGGTGCACAATCCGTGGCTGCTCCTGCTCCTCGCCCTCGCCATTCTTCCAAGCTTCCTCGGCGAGACGCACTTCGCGTCGCTCAGCTACTCGCTGCTCTTCCGCTGGACGCCGGAGCGTCGCGAGCTGGACTACCTGCGCTTCGTGGGCGCGAGCGACAAGACGGCGAAGGAGGTGCAGATGTTCGGGCTCGCCGGGTGGCTGAGCGACCGGTATGCCGCTCTTGCGCAGCGCTACTACGACGAGAACAAGCGGTTGAGCGTGCGGAAAGGGATCGTGAGCGCGCTGCTGTCGATCGTGGGCACGCTCGGCTACTACGGCGCGTACGTCACGATCCTGCTGCGGGCCGTCGCGGGCAGCATCAGCCTCGGCACGCTCACCTTCCTGGCGGCGGCGTTCGGACGCAGTCGCGACCTGATTCAACGCCTGCTGCTCTCGGCGAGCGACATCTACGAGCAGAGCCTGTACCTGCGTGACCTGTTCGTCTTCTTCGAGATGGAGCCGACGATCCGCTCGCGGGCCGGTGCGGCGCGCGTGCCGACGACGATTCGCACCGGCTTCGTGTTCGAGGACGTGGGATTTCAATACCCCGGGAGCGATCGCTGGGCGATCCGCCACGTCAACCTCTCGATCGTGCCGGGCGAACGTATCGCACTCGTCGGTGAGAACGGGGCGGGCAAGACGACGATCACCAAGTTGCTGGCGCGGCTCTACGAGGCGACGGAGGGCCGCATCCTGCTGGACGGCGTCGACCTGCGGGAGTACGACCTGAACTCGGTGCGCGAGGCCATCGGGGTGATCTTCCAGGACTTCGTCCGCTACGACATGCGCTTCGACGAGAATGTCGGCGTCGGCGAGATTCAGGGGGTGAGCGAGTATCTGGCGCGGGCGCGGGATGCCACGACGGAGGGGCCGGAGGTGCCACCCGACTCGCTGGTGGACGCGTCCGAGCGGTCGCTCGCGTCGAGCCTGCTGCCGAAGTTCGCCAGCGGCTATCGTCAGATGCTTGGCCGGCGCTTCGACGACGGCGTAGACCTCAGTGGCGGCGAGTGGCAGAAGATCGCGCTCGCGCGCGCCTACATGCGTTCGGCCCAACTGCTCATCCTGGATGAGCCGACGGCCGCGCTCGATGCCCGTGCCGAGTACGAGGTATTCCTGCGGTTCAACGAGCTCATGGCGGGCCGGATGGCGGTCGTCATCTCGCACCGGTTCTCCACCGTGCGGATGGCCGATCGTATCATCGTCCTGAGTGACGGACAGGTGGTGCAGGAGGGGACGCATGCCGCCCTCGTGGCGAAGGGCGGCCTCTATTCGGAACTCTTCGAAATGCAGGCCGCGGGGTACCGCTGACCCCCGGTCAGACGACCAGAAAAGCGACCCGAACGCGTTACCGGGACCGGCTTCGATCAGTCACTTCCACAAGCGGGCCCAACCGCCACGGTTGGCGCTGAATCGAGCGCAGTTCGAGCCCCGGAATGACCCGTTGGAGGATCCGCCATGCGCAGCAAGGTCCGTCTGGTCGTCTCGTCGTACGTGGTCGTCCTGGCAGGGTGCAGCCACGCCGTAGGCGGTACCGGCGCCCCCGCCGCCTACCGTGGCGAGGTCGTCCAGCAGGGCGGACCGATTGCCGAGGCACCCGCGCCAGTGCGCCTCGCGCGCGCCAGGGTGGGTGATACGGACACCCTGAGCGTTCGGGTGACCGGCCCCAGCGCCGTGACGTCGGCAGGTGTGATCCAGTTCACGGCGGCCGTCGAGAACGGGAGCGCGCGCCGGCATTACTACTGGTGGTTCGTCGCGTCCTGCGCCAAGGCTGCCGGATGCGCTCCGTCGTCCTACCGGCTGGTCGCCGAGGGTGAGGGTCGCAGCGCCGTGGGAGTACCGTTCGCCGGGACGCACGCCGAGCGCGATATCGTGGTGCAGGTCGCCGAGATCGACGGCGAGGGCCAGACCGGCTCGAGCGCGCAGTTCGTCGTGGCGGGTCCGATGCCCGTGGGGAGCACGGCGCGCCGAGCCACCAAGGGCGCCATCTGCGACTGGTTTGCCGGCGGCTTCTATCCGCACCGGGGCCTGTACACCGATCCCTTCTCCGGCCGCACGTGGGAGCGCGGGTTCCGGCGAGACTACTGCACTAACCGGATCTCGTGGAGCCCGGCACTCTGAGCCCGCATCACGCCGAATGTGAAGAGCGCCGCGCAATCCTGCGCGGCGCTCTTCGTTTCCCGGGCTCTCGCGCTCAACTCTTGGCGCGAACCGCTTCGATGTTGATCTCGATCTTGACCTCGTCTCCCAGCATGGCCCCACCCGCTTCGGCCGCACGATTCCACTTCACGCCGTAGTCGACGCGATTCACGGTGGTGGAGGCCTCGAAGCCGAGGCGATCACCCTGCGCGGACTTCATGATGCCGGTGAGCATGCCGTCCAGCACGACGGGGCGCGTGACGCCCCGCATCGTGAGGTTGCCGTGGATCTTCGCATTGTCACCGCTGCGCTCGATGCGCGTGCTCTTGAAGCGAATGACGGGGAAGCTGTCGGCGGCGAAGAAATCGGGAGACCGGAGATGTCCGTCGCGGCGGTCGTTGTCCGTGGTGATGCTGGCGGTCGCGATCTCGACGTCGATCACGCCGTTCTGCCACGAGCTGTCGTCGGCGGTGATCGTCCCCTTCACGTCCTTGAACTTGCCGCGCACCTTGCTCACGAAGTGACGAATCTGGAAGCCGACACCGGAATGCGTATTGTCGATCGTCCACACGCTGGGCGCCGCGGGTGCGGGCGAGGCGGGTGCGGGCGTGCCAGGTGCGGCCGTGGTGGACAGGACGAACGTCGGGACGAGGGCAGCGGCGGCGAACAGGCGTGCGAGCATGGACATCTCCTGGGTGTGCGGATCACGAGGGTGCGCGGCCCCGACCATCGGGGCGACCCCGAGTAGTCCCGCCAGCGACGAATTTGTTCCCCGCACTCTCTACCCGCACACCGCGACAACCGTTGGCCGGTCAGCTCACTCGGACGGCGGCCGAGCCGGGCTCGGTCCGAGCCATTTTCTCCGGGGGCGTCACCGAGTCGGGCGCCTCGCTCGTCATCGCCTGTTCCACTTGTGACCCCGTCACGGTCAGGGCGGATGCCACCCGCCGCTTCACGAGGGTGAGAATCGTGTAGACGGCGACGGGCTCGCCGTCCTGATTCGACACCTCGACATCCCAGTGCACGACGCCCTGGGGAATCTGGCCTTCGCGATCCTCCTTCACCGTCTTCTGCTTGCAGGTGAGGCGGGCACGGATGGTGTCGCCGATGTACACGGGCTTGACGAAGCGCAGGGACTCCAGTCCGTAGTTGGCCAGCACCGGACCCGGTGCGGGATCGACGAAGAGTCCTGCGGCGGCGGAGAGGACGAAATACCCATGCGCCACTCGCTTCTCGAACAGCGAGTCGCGCGCCGCGATGTCATCCATGTGCGCGTAGAAAAAGTCTCCGGAAATGCCGGCGAAGCTGACGACGTCGGATTCCGTGACGGTGCGGCGATGCGTGATGAGTGTTTCGCCGATCTCGAGCTCCTCGAAGTACTTCCGGAACGGATGGATGCGGTCGCCGCGCTCGGTGGCTCCCCTGCTCCACTCACGCGTCACCGCCGCGACCGTTTCCGGCGACCCCTGGATGGCGGTGCGCTGCATGTAGTGCAGCACGCCGCGCACACCGCCCATCTCCTCACCACCTCCGGCGCGTCCGGGCCCGCCGTGAACGAGATGTGGGAGCGGCGAGCCATGGCCCGTGGACTCCTTCGCACTGTGCCGATTGACCAGCATGAGCCTGCCATGATAGGCGGCCGTGCCGATGGCGATCTCGCGCGCCACGTCGTCTCGCGCGGTGAACAGCGAGCCCACGAGGCTTCCCTTGCCCAGCCGCGCCAGCTCCGCCGCTTCGTCCACGGTGCGGTAGGGCATGATCGTGTTGACGGGGCCGAATGCTTCGACGTCGTGAGAAGCCGATCGGTCGAATGGCCGATCGTTGTATAGCAACATGGTGGGGAAGAACGCGCCAGCCTCCGCATTGGCCCCCACGAGGTCCAGCGTGCCGGGCCCGCCGTACACGAGCTCGGTGGCTTCCCGCAGCCGGCTGACACTCTTCTCCACCTCGCGCACCTGTCCCTTGCCGGCCAGGGGGCCCATGCGAACGCCGTCCACGGCTGGATCGCCGACCTTCACGCCGCTGAGCCGCTTCGTCAACGCCGCCACGACATCATCCACCATCTCGCCAGGCACGAAGGTGCGTCGGATCGCGGTGCACTTCTGTCCGGCCTTCACCGTCATCTCCTTCGCGACTTCCTTGATGAAGAGATCGAACTCGGGAGTACCCGGCGCGGCGTCGGGGCCGAGCATGCAGAAGTTGAGCGAGTCGGCCTCCTGGTTGAACCGCACGCTGTGCTCCAGGACTGCCTTGCCGCTCTTCAGCATCAATCCGGTGGTCGCCGAGCCGGTGAACGCAACGGAATCCTGACAGGTGAGATGGTCGAGCAGGTCGCCCGCACTGCCGCAGATGATCTGGAACGTGCCGGCTGGAAGCAGTGCGGATTCCACGATCGCTTTCGCCACCGACTCGGCGAGATAGCTCGTGACGGTGGCCGGCTTCACGATGGTCGGCACTCCCGCGAGGAACGACGTCGCAAGCTTCTCCAGCATTCCCCACACGGGAAAGTTGAAGGCGTTGATCTGCACGGCCACGCCTTCCATGGGCACGCAGATATGGCGGCCGATGAAGGTGCCGCCCTTGCTCAGCGCTTCGGGCCCGCCATCCACGAAAAACGTCTCGTCCGGAAACTCCCGTCGGCCGCGGCTCGCGTAGGCGAACAGGGTGCCGAATCCGCCGTCCACGTCGATCCAGGAATCGCCCCTGGTGGCTCCCGTCCAGCTCGACACCCGATAGAACTCCTCCGTGCGCGCCGTGAGGTACTGCGCAAGCGCCTTGAGGATTCTCGCGCGCTGATGAAAGGTGAGTACGCGAAGTGCCGGCCCCCCCACGGTGCGTCCGTGCTCGAGCATCGCCTTGAAGTCGAGCCCCTCGCTGGACGCGCTGCCGATGGCCTCGCCCGTGACGGCGTGGTGGAGCGTCGTGCCGGCGCCCGTACCGGCGACCCATTCGCCCATGGCGTAGTTCTGCACCCGCATCACGATCTCGTCTCCTTCCATGTCCGGTAAGTGCTGTCCGACCGAGCATCCTCGCGCCCGGAGGAGCGCACCGCGCGCAAGGGCTCGCAGGGGCGCAACGTGGCGTGCATGCGGCGCGGCAACGCCTGGTACAGCGTCGTGCCCTCCGTCTTCCACGCGAGCATCTCGTCGCTCACGTCCTTCACGATCTTCGCCGGATTGCCGACGACGACCTTCCTGGGGGGAATCGTCATTTCGGCCGGCACGAAACACAGGGCGCCCACGATGCAGCCGGCTCCCACGTGCGCGCGATCCATCACCACGGCGTTCATCCCGATCAGTGCGTTGCCGCCAATGTGCGCGCCGTGCACGATGGCGCCGTGCCCGATGTGCGCGCCCGCCTCCAGCACCACCGTCACGCCGGGGAACATGTGCACGGTGCAATTCTCCTGCACGTTGCAGCCGTCCTCGATCACGATCCCGCCCCAATCCCCGCGAATCGCGGCGCCCGGCCCCACGTACACATCCTGCCCGATGATCACGTTGCCCGTGACGGTGGCGTTGGGATGCACGAAGGCGCTCTCGTGAATGACCGGGATGAACTCCTCGAACGCGAACACGTTCGCCATCACGATACCCGCTCCAGCACGGTGGCCATGCCCTGCCCTACGCCGACGCACATCGTGGCGAGCGCGTACCGTCCGTTCGTGCGCACCAACTCGTGCGATGCGGTGAGCAGCAGTCGCGCACCACTCATCCCGAGTGGATGCCCGAGCGCGATCGCGCCGCCGTTGGGATTCACGCGCCCATCATCATCTCCCAGGCCGAACTCCCGGACGCACGCGAGCGCCTGCGCCGCGAACGCTTCGTTGAGCTCGATCACGTCCATCTGGTCCATCGTCAGGCCAGTCAGCTGGAGCGCGCGCCGCGTGGCGGGCACCGGCCCGATGCCCATGCAGCGCGGCTCCACACCGGCTACCGCGGTCGCCACGATGCGCGTCATCGGGGTGACGTTCAGCGCCGCGACTCCAGCATCAGAGGCGATGAGCAGCGCCGCGGCGCCGTCGTTCAGTCCGGACGAGTTGCCGGCGGTGACGCTGCCCTTTCCGTCGTGACGGAAGGCCGGCTTCAGCCCGGCCAGCGTCTCCGCCGTCGTCTCGGGACGAATGAACTCGTCGGTCTCGACCCTTCGCGCCGGTCCCTTGCGCTGTGGAATATCCAATGGCGCGATCTCGATGGCAAAGCGGCCGGACGCGCGCGCGCGCGCCGCGCGCTGCTGCGACCGCACCGCGAACGCATCCTGGTCGGCCCGGCTGACGCCATACTGCTCGGCTACATTCTCCGCCGTCTGTCCCATGGCGTCCACACCGTAGCGCTGTCGCAGTACCGGGTTGATGAACCGCCACCCGAGCGTCGTGTCGAACAGCTCCACATCGCGACCGAACGGCTTGCTCGCCTTGCTCATGACGTACGGCGCGCGTGTCATGCTCTCCACGCCACCGGCGATGAAGTAATCCCCCTCACCGAGCTTTACCGCGCGTGCTGCATTCGCCACGGCACTCATGCCCGAGGCGCACAGCCGGTTCACCGTCTCTCCAGGAACGCTCACGGGGAGGCCGGCGAGCAGCACGGCCATGCGTGCGACGTTGCGATTGTCCTCGCCCGCCTGATTCGCGCAGCCAAGGATCACGTCGGTGACACGCGAGTGGTCGAGCGTCGGATGCCGGGCGACGAGCGCGGAGATCACGTGGGCCGCCAGATCGTCGGCGCGCACCTCGCTGAGCTGTCCACCGAGGTTGCCGACGGCGGTGCGAACGCCATCGACGATGTATGCGTCAGTCATTGGATTGGTCGAGATGATGCTTCTGCGGCGTACGATAGACGGTGGCGTGCATCAGGGCGACGCACGTGCCATCCTGTCGGGCGACCGTGACCCGATAGAAGGCCAGCCGCGTTCCGGCCGTCTCCTCCTCCGCCACCGCGATCAGCTCGTCGTTCAACTCCACGGACACCGGGTACGAGATGGTGTTGTCCACGCTCACCGTGACGTGGCCATGCGTGTTGCTCGCAAAGGCGAGCGCGCTGTCGGCCAGCGAGAACACGATGCCGCCGTGCGACACGCCGAAGCCATTGAGCATGTCCGCCCGCACCCGCATGCGAAGCGTGCAGGCGCGCGGACGCACCGTGACAAGCTCGACGCCCAGCCACCGGGAGAAGGCGTCTCGGGCAATCATGCCGGCCGTGATCGTGTCGGCCCGCCGCTGCTCCTCGGTTTCCGTCGTCATGCGAGCAGCGGCTCCCCGGCGCGTACGCGCCGGCGCAAGAGGGGACTGGGACGATAGCGATCTTCACCGTACTCCGACTGCAATGCGTCGAGACGCGCGAGCACCGTGGCCGGCCCGATCTCGTCACCCCAGGCGAGCAGACCCCGCGGATAATTGACGCCCTTCGTCATCGCGATCTCGATGTCGTGCGCGCTCGCGACGCGGAGATGCACGGCGTCGACCGCCTCATTCACCAGCATGGCGACCACGCGATCCACCATCGCCTGGCCCAGCACCGGGTCTTTCACGGGCTCGGGGATGCCAGCACCAGCGCGGTAGTCGAAGTACCCGCGCCCGCGTTTCCGTCCGTACATCCCCGCTTCCACCAGCCGACGCTGCGTGATGGCGGGGCGATACCGCGGATCCTGGTAGTAGCCCTCGTAGACGCTGCGCGTAACCGCATAGTTCACGTCGTTGCCGATGAAGTCCATCAACTCGAACGGGCCCATGCGAAAGCGCCCCAGCTCGCGCATGGCCCAGTCGATCGTCGCGGCGTCGGCGACTCCTTCCTCGAGCAGGCGCAGCGACTCGCCGTAATACGGCCGCGCCACTCGATTCACGATGAATCCCGGCGTGTCCGACGCCACGACCGTGACTTTCCCCCACCCGTCGACGAGAGACTTCGCTCGCGCGGTCACCTGCGTGTCCGTCGCGATGCCGGGCACGATCTCGACGAGCGGCATCACCGGCGCCGGATTGAAGAAATGCACGCCGATCACGCGGCCGGGACGCCGACACTCCGCGGCGATGGCAGCGATGGAGAGCGAGGAGGTATTCGTGGCGAGGATGCACTCGTCGCGCACGACGCGCTCGAGCGCCGAAAAGAGGTCGCGCTTGGCGGCGAGGTCCTCGAGCACCGCTTCGATCACGACCCCGCAGTCGTCGAACGTACCGATCCCGTGCTCGGACGCGACCACTCCCGTGACGCGCGCCAGCGTCGCATCGGCCGCCGCCTGCGTCACTCGGCTCTTCGCCACGTCACGCGCGAGCGTCTGGCGCATCGAGTCGCGCGCGCGGTCCACGGCGCCGGCGTCCAGGTCCGCCAGCCGTACGGCGTGGCCAGCGGCGGCCGCGACGAGCGCGATGCCGCTCCCCATCGCACCCGCGCCCACTACCCCGACCGTGACGCGCGCGACCGAGTCCATCAAGAGCCGGTGAATCGTGGCGGCCGCTTTTCGACGAAGGCGCGCACCCCTTCCGCGTAATCGGCCGTGCGTCCCGCTTCCGCCTGCAGCTTCGCTTCCAACGCCAACTGCGCGTCCAGGTCGTTGCTGAACGCGGCGTTGAGGCCGCGCTTCGTGAGGCCGATTCCCTTCGTTGGCAGGCAGGCAAGTCGACGGGCGACCTCGAACGAGGTGCCGGCGAGCACGGTGTGCGGCACCACGTCGTACACGAGCCCCCACTGCTTCGCCTGATCGGCGGTCAGCTTCTCGCCGAGCATGGTGAGCGCGGCCGCGCGCTGTAGCCCCACGATTCGCGGCAGGATGAACGTGCCGCCACTGTCGGGAATGAGGCCGATCTTGCCGAAGGATTGGATGAACACCGCGTCCTCGGCCGCGACCACGATATCGCAGGCAAAGGCGATGTTGGCACCGGCACCGGCGGCGATGCCGTTAACGGCACAGACGACCGGCTTTTCCATCGTGCGAATGGCATGCACGATGGGGCTGTACTGCCGCCGGACGATCTCGCCCAGGTCGGGCGCCGGCTGGCCCGGAGTCGGCAGCACTTCGGCGAGGTCCTGCCCCGAACTGAAGGCGCGCCCCGTTCCCGTGATCAGCACGGCGCGCACGGTCGCGTCGCCCGCCGCCTCGCCAAGAGCGAGTCTGACGTCCTCGGCCATCCTCGCGTTGAAGCTGTTGAGCACCTCCGGACGGTTCAGCGTCAGGAGCAGCACGCCATCACGGCGCTCGACGACGATGTGCAGGAAGGGCATGGCGCTCCCGGGGGGGTGCGAGCTGGCGGAGGGGACGGGGGGAAAGATATTCCGGCGCGAAGACCGCCGCACGGGAGCGAGCGGGCTGGCGCTCCCGTTCGCGACGTGCAGAGGCGACATTTGTCGCCAGCGGCAGCCGACGTTCGGACTGGCGCGCGCCGCCCTTCTACCCATCCGATGCCGCCATCCGCGCAGTCCACGCACCGCCGCACGACGCCGGACGATTCCCGCGTCGATCCGCGATTCGACTGGCGACGGATCGCGTACACCGTGCTGGCCTCGCGAGCACTCGACGATCTCGAGGAAGCGACGAATCGCAATCGCGGGAGCGTGCCGAAGGAGCATGTCGTGCTGTACCAGTTCTCGGCGCGGGGACACGACGTCGCCCAGTGCATTCTCGGCTCGCTCGTGGATCGCGCGCACGACGGCGTGGGCGCCTACTACCGCTCGCGGCCGCTGCTGCTGGCGCTCGGGCTGCCACTGGATGACGCGCTGGGCAGCCCGTTGGGTCGCGCGGGCGGCTTCAGTGACGGCCGCGACATCGGCGTCGTATGCAACCTGCCGGGATGGGCCGGCCCGACTGTCCTGCCCATGGCCGGCGACGTCGGCTCGCAGTACACCCCGGCGGCGGGGTGGGCGCAGTCCGTCATGTATCATCGCGACGAGCTCGGCCAGCGCGGCTGGGATGGCTGCATTGCCCTCGCTCTCGGTGGCGAGGCGTCGGTGGCGACGAACGGCTTCTGGGCAGCGCTCACGATGGCGACGACGCTCAAGCTGCCGATGCTCTTTTATATCGAGGACAACGGGCTCGGGATTTCGGTGCGGGGCGACATGCAGACGCCCGGCGGGAACATCGCGGCGAATCTCGGTTCGTTCACGAACCTCTTCCTGCGCGATGGAGACGGGTGTGATCCCGCGCGGGCGGCAGCGGTCCTTGCGGAATGCGTGGACCACGTGCGCGGCGGTGGTGGGCCGGCACTGGTGCGCCTGACCGTGCCGCGTCTCTCGAGCCACTCCGGCCCGGACAACCAGAAGGGCTACCGTACCGACGAGGAAATCGCAGCCGACTCGGCACGAGATCCCCTGCCACGGCTGCGCAGTCACCTCGTGCCCGAGTTGCTGAGCGAATCGGAGTGGGCCACACTCGAGGCAGAGGTCGCGCGCGATGTCGACGCCGCGCTTCAGGCGGCGCGCGCGCGCGCTGTCCCGGATCCGGCGAACGTGAAGCGATTCGTCTACGCCGAGATTTCGCGGGTGGGTGATCGGCCGACCTTCGGTGGGCTGACATCCGAGGAAGCGGCGGCGTTGGGCGGCGGCGAGCTGGCGGACCCGAATGGGGACATGGTGCGGCTCGCCGAGGCGGTGCGGCGTACGCTGGCGAGCGAGCTCGCCGCGAATCCGAAGCTCGTCGTCTTCGGAGAGGACGTCGGGCGGAAAGGCGGCGTGCATCTCGTGACGGAGGGGCTGCAGAAACGGTTCGGCGTGCGACGTGTGTTCGATACGAGCCTGTCCGAAGAGGGCATCATCGGTCGCGCCGTCGGCATGGCGGTGAGCGGACTCGTGCCCGTGGCCGAAATTCAGTTTCGCAAGTACGCCGATCCCGCGCACGAGCAGCTCAACAACACCGGCACGATGCGGTGGCGCACCGCGAACCAGTTCGCCGCACCGATGGTGGTGCGGATGCCGGGCGGGTTCGGCAAGGACGTCGGCGACCCGTGGCATTCGCTGAGTGGCGAGGTCACCTGGGCGCACGCTGTCGGCTGGCAGGTGGCGATGCCGTCCAACGCCGCCGATGCGGTCGGCCTGCTCCGTACCGCGATGCGGAGCGCGAATCCCACGATCTTCTTCGAGCATCGCTCGTTGCTGATGACCAGCGACGGCAGCGCACGATATCCGGGTGACGACTACGTGCTGCCGTTCGGACGGGCCAACATGCTGCGCGAGGGCGATGGCGTCACGGTCGTGACGTGGGGCGCGATGGTGCACCGCGCCGTCGAGGCGGCCGATCGGCATCCGGGCGACGTGCACCTGCTGGATCTGCGCACGATCATGCCGTGGGACCGCGCCGCCGTGCTCGCGTCCGTGCAGCGCACCGGGCGCTGCCTCATCGTACATGAGGACACGACGACGGCTGGCTTCGGCGCCGAGATCGCCGCCGTGCTGGCGCGCGAGGCGTTCTGGCATCTGGACGCGCCCGTGGAGCGGCTGACGGTGGACGACGTGCCAATGCCCTATCACGAGGTGTTGCTGGGCGCCGTGCTGCCCGATGCGGACGCGATCGCGGCACGGATCGACGCGCTGTTGCGCACCTAGACGGCACGACACGAACCGATATGCCCTTGCCCGGCGACGCCATGGCTCCGCCAACCTCGCGTGTGCCCTCGGTCTGGTCGGCGATTCGCGAATCGCTCGCGGGCGCGCACGGCCGCGACTTCACGGAAGGACCGATCGGGCGCTCCATCTTCATCCTCGCCGTGCCGATGGTGCTCGAGATGGTGATGGAGAGCATCTTCGCCGTCGTCGACGTCTTCGTCGTCGCGCACCTTGGCGCAGAGGCGGTCGCCACGGTGGGGCTCACCGAATCGATGATGACGATGCTCTACGCGCTCGCGATGGGCCTGAGCATTGGCGCCGGCGCGATGGTCGCGCGGCGCATCGGCGAGAAGAATCCCGACGAGGCGGCGCACACCGCGGCACAGGTGATCCTCTTCGGCGCGATGATCGCGGCGCTGCTGGGCGTGCTCGGCACCGTCTTCGCCCCCACCCTGCTCCGCGTGATGGGCGCGTCGCCAGGGGTGCTCGCCAACGCCACGTTCACCCGCATCATGCTCGGCGGCAACATCAGCGTCGTCATGCTGTTCCTGCTCAACAGCATCCTGCGCAGCGCCGGCGATGCCGCGATCGCGATGCGCGTGCTGTGGCTGGCGAACGCGATCAACATCGTGCTCTGCCCCACCCTCGTGCTCGGGCTGGGACCGGTGCCCGCGCTCGGGATCGAGGGCGCGGCCATCGCGACGACAATTGGACGGAGCATCGGTGTCGCGTTCGCGCTGAGCCGGTTGTTCCGGCCGGGATCGCGTGTGGAACTCCACGCGCGACACTTTGCCTTCGACCCGGCGCTCATCGCGCGCGTCGTTCGCCTGTCGGCGTCGGCCACCGTGCAGGTGGTGATCGGGATGGCGAGCTGGATCGGGCTGGTCCGCATTCTCGCGACGTTCGGCAGCGCGGCGCTGGCGGGATACACCATCGGCATCCGCATCGTCATCTTCGCGCTCCTGCCATCGTTCGGGCTCGCCAACGCCGCGGCGACGATGGTGGGGCAGGCCCTGGGCGCCGGCAAGCCGGAGCGCGCCGAGCAGGCGGTGTGGACCGCGGGGCGCTACGGCATGTGGTTTCTCGGGAGCATCGGCGTGGCGTTCGTCGTTTTCGCGCCGTGGATCGTCTCCATCTTCACCGCCGACGCCGCGGTCGCGGGATACGCCATCGCCACGCTGCGCACGGTTGCACTCGGATTTCCCTTTTACGCGTACGGCATGGTGCTGACACAGTCGTTCAACGGCGCGGGGGACACGCGGACGCCCACCTGGATCAATCTGTTCGTGTTCTGGCTGTTCGAGATTCCCCTCGCGTGGATCCTCGCCAACACGTTGGGATTCGGTCCGCAGGGCGCCTTCGCCGCGGCGACCGTCGCGTTCTGCGCGCTGGCCGTGGTGAGCGCAATTCTGTTTCGTCGCGGACGCTGGAAGACGCAGCGCGTGTAGCGCGCGCCAGTTCGCCATGACGGTCGCGCAGCGCGCCTCAGATGGCCTTGAACTCCTCGAACGGCTGGCGGCACGCGCGGCACCAGCACACCGACTTGCACGCCGTCGACCCGAACTCGCTGCGCAGTTCGGTCTCGTACGAATCGCAGTAGGGACACTGCGCGGTCGCGCGTCGGCGAAACAGTTGCACGAGATCGCCGCTCTCGGCGCGACCGGGTGGGGCGATGCCATAGGCCTTCAACTTCGCCTTCGCATCCGGCGCGATCCAGTCCGTCGTCCAGGCGGGGGCGTACGTCGTGCGCACCTGCGCCCCCGGATACCCGGCCGCATCGAGCGCCGCCACGATGTCCTGCTCGATCACGCGGATGGCCGGGCACCCGGAATAGGTCGGCGTCACCGTGACGGTAATGTGGCCGGCGGCATCGATGTCGACATCACGCACGATGCCGAGCTCCCGCACGCTGAGCACAGGCACCTCGGGATCCATGACGTGATCGAGGACCGCAAGCAATGCGTCGCGCGTCGCGCGAACGGCTTGCGCTACCATGTGGCGCCGGGGTGCGACCGGGCGATGATCTGCATTTCGGCCAGCATGTGCCCGAGGGACTCGGTGTGCAGGCCCGTCCGACCGCCGCGCGTGCTCGCCACGCGAGGGGCGTCGTTGGGAATGGTGAGCGTGGCCCGCGAAACGACGTCGCGCACGAGTGACTCCCACAGCGGCCGAAGTGCGGCCAGGTCCGGGGCGATGCCGGCGTCCTGCATGGCGCGGTCGACGTCGTCAGCGGCGAACAGCTCCCCCGTGAATCGCCAGAGCTCGTCAACGGCCAACTGCACCCGACGGTGACTCTCGTCGGTGCCGTCACCGAGTCGCAGCATCCATTCCCCACTATGACGCACGTGGTACCGGGCTTCCTTCAGCGACTTCGCGGCGATCGCCGCCAGCTCCGCGTGGCTGCTGCCGGTCAGAGCGTCCAGCAGCACCACGGCGTACACGTCGAACAGGAACTGCCGCACGATGGTGAAGGCAAAGTCGCCCTTCGGCAGCTCCACCAGCTGGCAATTCCGGAACTCCACGACTTCGCGAAAGTAGGCCAGCGCGTCTTCGGTGCGTCCGCGTCCCTCCACCTCACCGGCCAGACGCAGCAGCATCGTCGCCTGCCCGAGCAGGTCGAGCGAGACATTGGACAGCGCGATGTCTTCCTCGAGGATCGGCCCGTGTCCGCACCACTCGCTCACGCGATGGCCCAACACGAGGCGATCGTCGCCGAGGCGCAGCAGATATTCGACCAGCTCGTTCGGACGAACCGCGGGCGCGGGGACCACAGACGGCACGGTAGCCGGGCCGCTCATACGCCGCGCACGCCCCTCGGCACCTTGTAGAACTGCGGATGCCGATACGCCTTGTCGGACCCCGGATCGAACAACGGCCCGGCGTCGCTCGGACTCGACGCGGTGATCGCGGCAGTGGGAATCACCCAGAGTGAGATGACGCCGCCGCGGCGGGCGTACACGTCGCGCGCGTTCTGGAGCGCCTGCTCCGCGTCCGCGGCGTGGAGCGAGCCCGCATGCTCGTGCGGCGCACCCTGCGCCTCCTGCGTGAACACCTCCCATACCGGCCACTGACCGTCACCGGGAATGGTCGCGGCCTGGTCGCCCACGAAGTGCTGGCCGTCCACCGAGCCGGCCACGCGCTAGGCCGCTTCGGAGGCCGCCCGCTGCCGCGCGGCATACGCGGCCGCGGCGTCGCGCACCCACGCGCCCTCGTCGTGCGCGAGGCGTCGTGCGTCGAGCCGCTCCTTGTTGCACGGCCCGTGACCGCGAATCACCTGGTGGAACTCCTCCCAGTCGATCGCGCCGAACTCCCAGTTCTCCGACTCGGTATTCCAGGTCATGTCGGGATCAGGCAGCGTGAGATTCACCGCCGCCGCCTGTGGCACCGTGAGGTTCACGAAGCGCTGGCGCAACTCGTCGTTCGTCTTCCGCTTCACCTTCCAGCGGATCAGTTCCGCCGTGTTCGGCGAGTCGGTGTCGCTCGGTCCGAACATCATGAGCGACGGCCACCACCACCGGTTCACGGCATCCTGGACCATCGCCCGCTGCGCCGGCGTGCCATTCGCCAGCGTGGCGACGATCTCGTAGCCCTGTCGCTTGTGGAAGTTCTCTTCCTTGCAGACGCGGATCATCGCGCGCGCGTACGGACCGTACGACGCCTTCGCGAGGATGGTCTGGTTGACGATCGCAGCTCCATCGACGAACCACCCGATGACGCCCATGTCGGCCCAGGACAGCGTCGGGTAGTTGAAGATGCTCGAATACTTCGCGGTGCCGTCGAGCAGCTGCTGGATCAGCTCGGACCGGTCGACGCCGAGCGTCTCGGTGCCGCAATAGATGTACAGTCCGTGGCCGGCCTCGTCCTGGACCTTCGCGATGAGCGAGATCTTGCGACGCAGGCTCGGTGCACGCGTGATCCAGTTGGCTTCCGGGAGCATCCCGACGATTTCCGAGTGCGCATGCTGGGACATCATGCGCACGAGTTGCCGGCGATACTTCTCCGGCATCCAGTCCTTGGGCTCGATGCTTTCGCCGGCCGCGATTCGCGCCTCGAATGCAGCGTGTTTCGTCGGGTCCTCGGCGGGCACGGTGCGAGTCTGCGTCATCGGGACAGCTCCGTCAGGCCCTCGTTGGCGTCGGCTGGTTTCCGACCAGAACGCCAACAGGGACAATGGGTTGGCTCGGCTCTCGAAATGTACACCCTCAATGCGGAAACGGTCACTCGGCGTTCCCGCCGCCAGCACTTTATCTTCCGTCGCATGCTGACCAGACCCGACACCCCTGGTACGAGCGTCGCCGGAGGCGACGTGACCGTCACGGTCGCGGACGGAATCGGCACGGTGCGCTTTGGCCATCCCAAGGGGAACTCACTCCCCGCGCTCCTGCTCGCCCGCCTCGCCGACGCCATCTCCTGGATTGGCAAGGACCCGGCCGCACGAGTCATCGTCCTGCGTAGCCAGGGCTCGGGTCCGTTCTGCGCCGGCGCATCGTTCGACGAATTGACGGCGATCGGTGACGCACAGGCTGGCCAGGAGTTCTTCAACGGCTTCGCGCGCGTGATCCTGGCGATGATCCGCGCCCCCAAGTTCGTGCTCGTGCGCGTGCACGGACGGACGGCCGGGGGCGGCGTCGGGATCGCCGCGGCAGGCGACTACACGTTCGCCGTCACGGGCGCATCGGCCAAGTTGAGCGAGTTGGCGGTGGGGATCGGGCCGTTCGTCGTGGGACCGGTGATCGGTCGGCGAATCGGACAGGGGCCGTACGCCGCGATGTCGGTGGATGCCGACTGGCGCGACGCGCAGTGGTGCGAGCGACACGCGCTGTACGCGCGCGTCTTCGACGATATCGCCACGATGGACGCGGAGCTGAATGGACTGGCTGGGGTGCTCGCGGCGTCGAATCCCGATGCGATGGCGGCAATGAAGCGGGTGTTCTGGGCCGGAACCGACGACTGGGACTCGCTGCTCGCGGAAAGGGCACGAATGAGTGGGACGCTCGTGATGTCCGAGTTCACCCGCGCAGCGATCGCCAAGTTCAAGAACAAGTCCTGAGTACTGAGAGGTTAGTGGCACGGCCGAGCTGACAGCTCCAAGCTGTCAGTCGACTGAACTGATTGTTGACGATTGTCGGCCGAGAATGCCGACGAACGGGGCGCGGTCGTGACGAACGGCGACACGACGACACCGTCAGTCCACAGTTCTCACTTCTGAGTGCTCAGAGCTTGCAGCTGTCAGCTCGGCCGTGGACGTCAAATTGAATGGTTGAATCAGGACGTGGGTGGGTTGAACCCCTCGTGCTGTGCGTCCACCCAGCTCCGATGATACGATGGGTCCTCGATGTCGAGGGCCTGCTTCGCGACGCGGAGCGGGCGGAAGGTGTCCATCATCACCGCGTATTCATCAGTGCCCTTCGCGCCCATCGATGCCTCGGCGCGCCCCGGATGCGGACCATGCGGAATTCCGTCGGGATGCATCGTGATCGACCCGAACTCGATGCCCTTGCGACTCACGAACTCGCTCGACGCGTAATAGATGACTTCGTCCGAGTCGACGTTGCTGTGGTTGTACGGCGCCGGAATGGCCTCGGGATGAAAGTCGAAGGGGCGCGGACAGAATGAGCAGACGACGAATCCTTCGCCCTGGAATGTCTGGTGCACGGGCGGTGGCTGATGCACGCGTCCGACGATCGGCTCGAAATCGCGGATGTTGAACGCCCAGGGATAGAACTGTCCGTCCCAGCCGATCACGTCCAGCGGATGATGGTCGAGGACGATTTCGTTGATGCCGTCGTACTGCTTGACGAGGATACGGAAGTCGCCCTTCTCGTCGAACGTGCGGAGGGTACGCGGAATGCGGATGTCGCGCTCTGAGTAGGGCGCACCCTCGATGAGCTGTCCATATTCGTTGCGATAGCGCTTCGGAGGGCGAATGTGCCCCTTGCCTTCCATGATCAGCAGCTTCGCCTGCTCGCTCCCGGCGTCGAAGCGATAGCGGTGCATGATGCCGCGATGGATGACGACGTAGTCGCCTTCGCCGAACGGCAGGTCGCCGTACTGGGTCTCGAGCGTGCCCTTCCCCTTCGCGACGTACACGACCTCGTCCGCCTGTGCATTGCGGTAGTAGTGCTCATCGTCCGTCGTCGGCTCCACGTACAGCATGGCGACGTCCGCGTTGAACATCAGCGGAATGCGATCGAGCGTGGGACTGCCGCCGCGCCGGGCCTTCGACGTGCGGAAGTGCCGATGCCGCAGCGTCTGATCCTCGTCCGCCTCCAGCTTCTGTTCACTGAGGCGCTTCACCGACTTCACGGTGGTGGGAGGGTACACGTGATAGAGCAGCGCCGACGTGCCGGTGAACCCTTCGTGCCCCACGAGCTGTTCGGCGTACAGGCCGCCGTCGGGCTTCCTGAACGCGATGTGCCGCTTGCGGGGGATCTGGCCGAGCGTGTGGTAGTAGGGCATTCGGTGCGCTGTGTCGGACTGGGGTCTAGAGGTTGCCGCGAAGGCCCTGCTCTCGCTCGATCGCCTCGAACAGCGCCTTGAAGTTGCCGGCGCCGAAGCTCTTCGCACCCTTCCGCTGGATGATCTCGTAAAATACCGTCGGACGATCTTCCACCGGCTTGGTGAAGATCTGCAGCAGATAGCCGTCGGGATCACGGTCGATGAGGATGCCGAGGCGCGCCAGGGAGTCCACGTCCTCGTCGATCTTGCCCACGCGCTGCTGGAGGTCGTCGTAGTACGTCGTGGGCACGCTGAGAAACTCCACGCCACGATCGCGCAGCGTGGTCACCGTCGTGATGATGTCGTCGGTGGCGAGCGCCATGTGCTGCACGCCCGGGCCCTTGTAGAAATCGAGATACTCGTCGATCTGCGACTTGCGCTTGCCGCGCGCCGGCTCGTTGATCGGAAACTTGATGCGGTCGTTGCCGTTCGCCATCACCTTGCTCATCAGCGACGAATACTCCGTGCTGATCGTCTTGTCGTCGAAGGTGAGCAGGTTGCGGAAGCCCATCACGTGGGCGTAGAACTCCACCCACACGTTCATCTTGCCCAGCTCGACATTGCCGACGCAGTGATCCACGTAGCGCAGGCCGACGTCCGGCGGGTTGTATGACGGAGTGACCGGCTGGAAGCCCGGCATGAACAGTCCGCGATACCCGCGGCGCTCGACGAGCGAATGAATGGTTTCGCCGTAGATCCTGAAGGCGGCGATCACGACCTCGCCATCGTCGTCGCTGAGCACGGTCGGCTCCTGCACCAGCTCGGCGCCACGCTCGATCGCCTTGCGAAACGCGTCACGAGCGTCATCGACCCATAGCGCGAGATCGCGCACTCCATCGCCGTGCGCGTACACATGATCCGCAATGCGCTTCGCATCGAGGCTCAAATCGGGCCGAATGGCCGTGGTGAGGACGAAGCGGATCTTTCCCTGCTGCAGCAAGTAGCTCGCGCGATCGCGCGTCCCGGTCTCGGGACCTCGATAGGCGACAAGGTGAAAGCCGAACGCGGCGCGATAGTAGTGCGCGGCCTGTTTGGCGTTTCCCACGTAGAACTCGATGTAATCGGTCCCGTTGATCGGGAAGGTGTCGTGCGGCTGTGCCGCGACCTCGAGCGTACCACTCGCCATGACGTACCGCCGATGACAGGGATGTGTGCAATTTAGTGGCTGACCCAGTGGTTCACCACGGCTGGACGGACGCGTCGGTGCGCTACAGGGCCAGCTCCGGACGGTCGCGAAAGAGTGCCAGTGCGTCCGGATTCGCGAGGGCATCGACGTTGGTCACCGATCGGCCGTGTACCGCGTCGCGCACGGCGACTTCGCTGATCTTGCCGCTGATCGTGCGCGGGATGTCGGCGACCTGGACGATGCGCTTGGGCACGTGATGCGGCGTCGCGTGCTCACGGATGAGACGTCGAATGCTGTCCCGGAGTGTGTCATCCAGCGTGAGTCCCTCCGTGAGCCGCACGAAGAGCACGACACGCTCGTCCGCGCCGGCCGCGGCGCTCATCCGCTGGCCGATCACGACGCTCTCCAGCACCGCCGGCAGCCGCTCGACAAGCCGGTAGATTTCGGCCGTCCCGATGCGCACACCGCCCGGGTTCAGCGTCGCGTCGCTGCGGCCATGAATGATCAGTCCGCCGCGTACGGTGCACTCGGCCCAGTCGCCATGCCGCCAGACATTCACATAGGTGTTGAAATACGCGTCGCGGTACCGGCGGCCGTCCGGATCGTTCCAGAACGATACCGGCATGCTGGGAAAGGGCGCCGTACACACGAGCTCACCCGGCGTACCGATGACGGATCGCCCGGCCGAATCGAACACCTCGACGCGCATCCCATACCCGCGCGTCTGCAACTCGCCGCGATACACGGGCTGCGTGGGGTCGCCCAGCGCGAAGCACGAGATGATGTCCGTGCCCCCACTGATGCTGCTCAGTCGCGCGTCGGGTGTCACCGCCTCGTAGATGTAGTCGAATGACGACGGCGCGAGCGGGCTGCCGGTGGAGAGGATGGCGCGGATGCGGGAGAGATCGTGCGTCGTCCGAGGCGTCGAGCGATCCTTCTCCATCAGCGCGATCCACTTCGCGCTCGTCCCGAATATCGTGACGCGTTCGGCGGCGGCGAGATCCCACAACACCGGACGGTTCCGGATGATCGGCGCGCCGTCGTAGAGCACGACCGTTGCCCCGACGGAGAGGCTCGACACGAGCCAGTTCCACATCATCCACCCCGTGGTGGTGAAGTAGAAGATGCGATCGTCGCGACGAAGATCGGTGTGCAGCACGAGTTCCTTCGCGTGCTGCAGCAGCGTGCCTCCGGCGCCATGCACCATGCACTTCGGGAGCCCGGTGGTGCCAGAGGAGTACATCACGTACAGCGGATGATCGAACGGCAGCCGATCGAATGTGAGCGGCGCATCGCCGCCGATTGCCAGCGCCTCATCCCACGTCACCGCATGCGGGACGATGGCCACCGTCGCGGGTGCGATGGCCGCGAGGTGCGGCACGAGGACGACCCGCTCGATGCTCGGCAGGGAGCACATGAACTCGCGCACCCGCTCCACCGAATCGATGTTTCGACCACCGTACCGGTACCCATCGGCAGCGATCAGCACGCGCGGTGCAATCTGGCCGAACCGGTCCAGTACGCCGGCGACGCCGAAATCCGGCGAGCACGACGACCAGATGGCGCCGATCGAGGCACTCGCGAGCATGGCGACCACGGCCTCCGGCACGTTCGGAACGAATCCGGCCACGCGATCGCCCGCGACCACCCCGCTGGCCCTGAGGAACGCGGCAAACGACGCGACCGCGCGCGCGAGTGCGGAATACGTCAGGCGGCGACCCGCACCCTGTTCGGTCCAGAGCACGAGCGCGTCACGGTCGTCCCGGAACCGAAGCAGGTTCTCGGCGAAGTTGAGCCGAGCTCCCGTGAACCAGCGCGGTCCCTCCACCGGGTCGGGGGGCGCCATTCGAGTGCCGCCGGTCACGACCTGGTCCCACGGCGCAGATCCCGGGCGTTCCTCCGCGATCACGCCGGCGAAGCGCCAGATCGCCGGCCAGAACCGCTCTGGTTCGGCGATCGACCAGGCGTAGAGCGACACGCTGTCGTGGACGGCGAGCGCCGCGCCCCCGAGCGGCCGGACCGCATCCTGGATGAACCGCGTGACGTTGGCGCTCGCGATCTGCTCCGCGGTCGGCGTCCACACCGGCCGCGGTGCCTGGTGGTGCGTGTTCTCATTGCTCACCGCGCCGCCACCCGGTCCGTCAGGATCGCTGGCGGTGATCCTAGAGTCCGACGGCCAGCTTCATGTAGACGAACCGCCCGTTGAATCCGAACGGCGAGATGCCGTTGTACGGGAAGATTCCAAAGTTCGCGTTTCCGCCGTTCTCGGTGGCGATGTAGCTGCCGCTGTTGTTGTTCCGGTCGGGATACACGTCGAACAGGTTGTCCGCGCCCACCGTCAGCGTGGAGCGACCGAATCCGTACGAGGCACTGACATCTGAAATCCACTTCGGCGAGAAGACCTGGTCGAGCGGACGGGAGGCGTTGGTGGCCGTCGTCCCGAACGACGTCACCTGCCCAAAGCGCTGGGTGCGTGCGAGGACGCCGAAGCCCCGATAGTCGAAGTTCCCCGACAGGATCAGGTTGTTCTCCGGGTTGCCGTCCTCGATGCGGCCCTTCTCCACCCGGTCGAACAGCGAGCTCCGAAGACCGGACAGGTTGGAGGGCAGCGTGTCCACGCGCGTCACGAGCGTGCGATTGTTGTTGTAGGCCGCACTCAGGCGCACGACGCCGCTGTTGGACAGCGTGATCCCATAGTTCGCGATGATGTCGAAGCCGCGGGTGCGGGTGTCGATCGCGTTGGTGAAGTACCGCCCTCCCTGCACCCCCGTCACGCCGATGCGCTGGAGTGCCGCGACGGCCGAGTCTCCCGTGAAATTGTTGGACAGGACGATGCGATCGTCGATGTCCACATAGTAGTAATCCGCCGTGAGCGACAGGCTCGACATCGGCTCGAGGGCGAACCCGATGCCGTAGTTGCGCGACTTCTCGGCCTGGAGCGGGGACGACCCGAGCGCCTGCGCTTCGGCTGATCCGGCCGGGAAGGTCTTGATGTCGAAGGGCACGCCGCCAACGAAGTTGGTGGCCGTGGACGAGAAATATTCCTGCATGAGCGATGGAGCACGGAAGCCCGTGCTCGCCGACCCGCGCAGTGCGATACCCCGCGCGACCTGGAACCGGGTGGAGAACTTGCCCGTGGTGGTGGAGCCGAAGTCGCTGTAGTTCTCGTATCGGCCAGCCAGATCCACCAGCAGCCGGCTCGTGAGATCGGCCGCCACGTCGACGTACACGGCCGAGTTGTTGCGCGAGTGCGACCCCGCGTCGCCCTTCTTGGACCCGCTGTCCGCCTTGAAGCCGGGGAAGACCTGCGCACCCGGCGCACCGGGCACTGGCCGTGTCACGCCGCCCACCACTTGGGTCTTCACCGAGCCGTCAGGATTCAGCACCGGAAACCCGCCATTACGCCACGAGTCGTACTCACCCGCGATGATGCGATAGTTGTCCGCGCGAAACTCGGCACCGGCGGCCACGTTCACCGGAAAGGGGAGCGACTCCTTGAAGTCACGGTTCATGTCGAACGTCGTGGTGCTCTGGTGAAAGCGCAGCTTGCCCGCGTCGAACTGCGTGGGTGACGTGGGACCGAGCGAGACGTTCGCCGTGTTCTTGATCTGGAATCCGAACTGATTCCCACCGTAGACCGTACCGAGGTCCCAGGTCCAGCCACTTCGAGTGCCCTTCACGCCCACGGCAGCGGAGCCGTCGAGGATGTCCGAGCGGATGATCGGCAGAAAGCCGTCGGGATAGATGTTGCGCAGCGTGCGATCATCGCGCGCGCGTCGGAAGAAGCCCGTCGCTTCGCCACGTCGCTGTCCGATCCCGCCGAATGTGTAGAGATCCATCGACGCGAACGACCGCCCGCCGTTCCAGAACCCCTGCACGTCGTGCGTGGACGCATCGCCTTGCCGGTGATTGACGCGCCCGTTCGGGAGGGGATACGCCGGATCGATCTCTCGCGGGTCGCCCGTGAAGTACTGCACTCGCGGGTCCTCGAGACTGCGGTTGGTGAGGCCCCGGTCGCGCAGTTCTCCGGCGAGATGCAGGAATCCGTTCTGCGAGAATGTCCAGCCGTGGTCGAGTGCGAGCTGAAATACCTTTCCGTCGCGAGCCTTCTCGTTACCCAGCTGGATCGGAAACGGGGTGATGTTGTCGACACGATTGTACGTCGAGTAATCCTGTCCAAGGGTCGTCCGCACCTCGCCTGCTCCCCCCTGCTTGAGCACCACGTTGAGCACGCCGGCGATGGCATCCGACCCGTACTGGGCGGCGGCGCCGTCGCGGAGGATCTCGATGTGGTCGATCATGCTCGAGGGAATCGC
>JANLTI010000049.1:0-5091 GCA_031362845.1 Gemmatimonadaceae bacterium
CGCGTGTGCGCGCGTGAGAGCACGGGGTTCGACAGCTCGGCTTCCGTCCACGTACGTCCGCCGTCCGTGCTCACGTCCACACGCTCGATCCGGCCGCGGCCCGTCCACGCCAGCCCGGTGATGGGCCACCATCCGGGTCCGCTCAGCCGCGCAGGATAGGCCGGCGACGTGATGATCGACTTCGCGTCCATCGTGAAGCTGAACTGGCGGGCCGTGCCGTTCGCGAGCGGATCGGTGTACTTCGCCGTCTCGTCGCGCGACATGTTGGGCTGGTCGATGAGCTCGAGCCGGCGGATCCACTTCACGCACATGTTCCCCTCGTATCCCGGCAGCAGCAGGCGCGCCGGATATCCGTTGGGCATGCGCAGCGGCTCTCCATTCTGCGCGTACGCGATGAATGCATCGTCGAGCATCTTCTCCATCGGCACGCTGCGCGACAGGCGCGCGGCGTCGCCACCCTCCGCGAGCACCCATGTCGCGCCTCGTTGGACCCCCGCCTCCTTCAACAGCGCTGCTACCGGCACCCCGGTCCACTCCGAGTTGCTCGTGAGGCCGTCCACCTGCTGTGGCGTCATCTCCCGCTTCGGCGAACGAAATGCCGCGCGTCCGTTGCCGGAACATTCCACGAAGCAGGTGCGAGTCACGGCGGGAAATCGCTTGAGCTGCTCGAGCGAGAAGACGAGCGGCCGATCCACCAGGCCGTGCACCGTGAGCGCGTATCGCTGGGGATCGATGACAGCGATTCCGTTGTGGTGCCGCTGGAAGTGCAGGTCCGACGGCGTGATCGTGCCGCTGATGTGCTGCAACGGCGTGAGCGACGAGCCCGTCGTGATGCCCACCGGCGTGAGCGCAGGCATCTCGAACGGCGAGCGCGTACTCAGCGGCCCGGACGCGACGCCCGGAATCATCGATGCATCGGGCGGTGCGACCGGGCGAGGAGCCGCGGCGGACGGCGTGACTCCGGCGCCACTGGCCTTTGCCGCGCCGGATACGTTGGTCGTCCGGCCTTGTGCCATCGCGTCGAGCGTCGTGCCGGTCAATACCGCCCCACCCACGATCCCCGCCGCGACACCGAGCGCACGACGGCGCGACATCGGTGACACGACCGCGGCGGCGTCGTTCCCTGAATCATCCATGAGCGTCTCCCTCCGTGTCATCGCTTCGTCAGATATCGCTTGGCGATCATCATGTGCACGCCCACATTCCCGTCCACGAGCTGCGTGATGCGCAGGTCCGCCGACATCGACGCCGCCTGATATGCCTGCACCTGCGTGATGCCCGCCTTCTCCTGGAGCAACTTCACCATCTCCTTCACGGCCGTCCGCGTCGCAACGACGAGCGACGTATCCGTCCCCATCGTGATCCAGTGCGTCGGCGTCTCGGCGCGCGGCCACTCCAGCCGCATGTCCTTGCGGACGATCACCCGGATCCGCCCCTCCAGGTTCGTCTCGAGTCCGGTCTGGTCCACCTCCCCATCGCCCTGCACGGCGTGTCCGTCGCCCAGTTCCAGCAACGCCCCTTTCACGAACACCGGGATGTAGAGCGTCGTCCCGGCCACCAATTCCTTGTTGTCGAGATTGCCAGCGTGCCGGCTGGGTGGATTGCTGCTCACGCGGCCCAGCGCCGCAGCCGGTGCGACACCGATGGATCCGAAGAAGGGTCGTAGCGGAACCACGATTCCTGGCGCGATTTCGGCCGTCATCTTCTTTCGATCCATGTGAATGAGTGTGCTCACGCGCTGATCGCCGCACAGCTCGCGCACGAAACCGCTGCAGCCGTTGTAGCCGTAGGCGATGGGAAGCGTGATGCGCTGAATCTGCACCTCGAGCACATCGCCCGAATCGGCCTCCTCCACGTAGATGGGACCAGTGAGGATGTGACCGCCGGGACCCTTGAGCGAGCCCGTGTCCTGCGCCACGATGTCGCGCAGATTCTGCGGCACGTCCTGCGGCCGCACGCCGATCCGCTCCAGGCCCGCGGGCGTGTTGGTGAGCATCGTCTCCACGTCCACGATGTCGCCCGAGCGAATGCGGAGCGCCGGCGTCGCTTCCGACCAGTAATAGCCGTACGCCACGGTAGAGGGCGTCGCGGCTAACCGGTGGACGGTGGGCGCCTGCGCGTGAGCCCACAGTGGCAGGACAACCGACGCGCCACAGAGGACGACGCGGAGTGCGATGTGTGATGGCATGACGAACCCTGTTCGGGAGTGTCGAACGTAGCTCACGGACGAGTGCGTTGCTGGAGCTGTTCAAGTTGCGCTGCCATGCTGCGACCCTCCGCGTCAGCGGGCGCGAGCTCCAGTCCACGATGCACGGCGTCCGCGGCTCGCGTCAGGTCGCGGAGCTTGAAATGGGCGCGCGCCAGGTTGAAGAACACGGGCGCGAGCCCGGCATCGGACTCGGCGGCCTTGCCATAGAGCGCGACGGCTCGCGCGGCGTCATCACGATTGAATGCGATATTGCCGAGGTTCAGCCACGCCAGCGCTTCGCGCGGATTGATGGCGAGCGCCCGTTCGTACGCCGCCGTCGCGCCGGCTGCATTGCCGCTCCGCTCGAGCGCGACGCCGAGATTCACGAGCGTCAACGGCTGCACGGGCTTGATCCGCAGGCTCGCGCGCAGCGCATCAGCCGCGGACGAGAAGTCGCCTGCGTCGGTGTACGCCAGACCGAGATTCGTCAGGATCGTCGCATCCGCAGGCAGCACCTCCAGCGCCTTGCGGTAGGTCACGATGGCGGCCGCTGGTTCGCCCCTCCCACGAAATGCGTCCCCGAGATATCCGAGTACGAGTACCCAGCGCCGTCGCACCGCGGTGTCGTCGGCCCCCAGGGTACCGAGTGCCTGTGCGAGGAAGGCCCGCACGTCCGCATCTCCGCCGCGCGCGTAGTGCAAGGCGGCAAGCGCGAGCGCACGCGTGTCGACGTCGGTGCTCCGTGCCATTACCATGATGCGCTCGCGCATCGCGCTGGGCAGCGTGGGCATGTCGGGCACGAGCGACGACTCCACCACGCGCGCGAGCGCGGCGAACTCTCCGATCGTGTGATTGTCGCCGTTCGACGTCGACGACAGTGCGCCACTCGCGTCGCCCGCTCGCTCGGCATTGACCTGCGCTTGCACTGTCGTTGGCAGCGGCTTGAGTTCGCCGTACCACGCCTTCACCTGTGCGGCGAGTGCGACGGTCGTCCGGTCGCTGTGGCACCGAGCACAGGCGCTCTGGATTCCGACCTGCTCGTCGAATCCGGGACGAGGAATGGCGATGGTGTGGTCGGATCGCGCGTAACGCACGGCAGTGCCGAGCTCCGGCTGCTGCTGGTAGGGCATGTGACAGTTGACGCAGCGGCTGCCCGCCGAGGCCGCCGGGTGCCGAGTGTGTTGCTCGATTGGTTCCGTCTTGCTGGCGTGACAGCTCGTGCACTGCCCGTCATCCAGCCGTCCCGCGAGCGGCCGTCCGCTCACATCGCGATAGCCCTGCGCGTGCGGATCGTGACACGACGCGCAGGTCATCGACCCGTTGCGGTAGCAGGCGCTGAACAGGTGACCCTGCTGATACGCGAACGTCCGCACTCGGCCGTCCGGAAAGAATGGTCGATCGCCGAGCAGAGGCATCTTCACCGAGTAGTACGCGGCCAGCGATTTGCCCGGCAGGTAGCCGGGCTGCACCTGATCCTTCACGGCGTGACACTGGAAGCACACGCCGAGCGACGCGTCCTTGCCCAGTGTTGCGAGCGAGCGCATGCCGATGTCGGCGCTGCTTGCCGCGGCGCCCGCACGCACCATCGCAATGTGCTTGCGACCCGGCCCGTGACACGATTCGCAATTCACGGCGAGCGACGTCCAGCTCGTCTGGTACTTGTGCGACGTCGTATCGAACGCCACGGCGATCTGGCTGCCGTGACAGCCCTGACAGTTCGCGAAGCGTGGCTCGTCGCCAAGGATGCGTTGTGGCGGCCAGTCGCCGCAGTCAGCCAGCGCCATGTCCGGCGTGATGGGCACCCAGCCGTGATTCGCCCGCGTGCCCGTATTGCAGAACCAGGCCCGCTGCTGCCGCGCGAAGTCGAACGGCAGGAAGCGCACGGTGCCGTCGGCCCAGCGCGTCACAAAGCCCTGCGTACCGCCGCCTTCCATGTGGCCGCCGCCGATCACGCCGTCCACGCGAAGCGTCCGCGCCGGACGACCCTGCTGCTCAATGACGAACTGATACTCGCCGCTTCGCACACGTGGCGTCACGACCGCGTCCTTGAAGCGGATTCCACTCCCATTAAACGGAGCGATCACGGTACTCGCACTCGCCGCGCCCCCCGCTCGTCCATGCACCGACCCGCGCCATTGCGTGTACTGCTCGGCGTGACAGCCGGCGCACGATTCCGCGCCGGTGAAATCTGCCAGCGACACGGCTGGCGTTTCGGCTGTCGCGACCGGTGGCGCGGGGAATGGCGTGGTCGACGGCACCTGCGTGCGAAGGCGCATCTGGCGCCATCCCAGTGTTCCGAAGGCGACGCTTGCCAGCACCACTGCAGCGGCGATCGCCGTCCAGAGGATCCAGCGTCGGCGCGTCGCGGCTCGCGCGACCTGCGGTGACGGCGTGCGCGTGTCCGGCGTTCGTGGCGCGGGCTTCTCCGGTCTGCCTGGTGCAGATCCGTCGTGCCCGCGTCGCCTCCTCTTCGTCACCGGCTCGCTCCTTCAACCGGACGAGACCAACCAGGGCCAGCGCAGTCGCACAGCGCGCGCAGATACTCAACCAACTTGCGCAGCTGCGCGCGCGTGAACGACTCGCCGAACGGCGGCATCCGGTTGCTCCGGTTCAGGATCCGGCCGCCGCCATAAATCCCGTCCATCAGCGTGCCATCGGCGCGGGTCGACATGTACGCCTTGTTCGCATGCGCAGTGGGCCGCACCGGTAGGTAGCGCGAGTTCCATCCGTCGCCCCGCCCGGTGGCGCCGTGGCAATGCGCGCACGTGCGCGCGTATGCGTCGGACGCACCGACGCCGTAGCGAGGCACGAGCACGTCGTGCTGCGCGAGCGACAGCGATGCGGCAGGTGGCGCACTCGAACGACGCGTGGCGATGAAGCTCGCGATGAGCTCCTGCGTCGTC
>JANLTI010000104.1:0-24598 GCA_031362845.1 Gemmatimonadaceae bacterium
GCCAACGGCCGAACGGCGAAAGGCGGGAGGGAGCGGGCGTTCCTGGAGACGGCGTCTCGAGTCGCGCAGCGACGATGAGTCTCGCCGTCGGAAGGAGCGCACGCGACCGACCGGGCGCACCAGTCCCGATCATGCGCCATCTGACGACTCTGACGACTCCGCAGAACGATCACGGGCCACGAATGATGATGCGTTCGCCACCGCCGTGGTCGCCACCGCCCATCATCATGCCGCCCATGAACACGCCGCCACTCGTGTTGCCCGCCGTGCCACTGCGAATTCCCGCGAGATACCGCTTGTCGAGGTGGCTCGCCACCAGTGCGGGCAGCTTGCGCTTCTGCTCGGGTGCGAGCAACGCGTTGATCGTCGGCGCAAGCGCGATCAGCAGATCCACGCTCGCCTCACGAGCACGCCGGTACCGACCATACGCCTCGCTCTGGTCGTAGTTCGCCGGCAGTGCCGCCAGCTCGCGCGCGACACCGCTCCAGATGGAATCCAGCCGCACGGTGTATCGGCGATTCATGCTTGCCAGAGAGTCCGCCTGCACACCGCTCAGCATCAGCGTATCGCCCTGCCGCAGCAGTTGCGACAGCGGGTTCATCACGCCGCCCGACCCGTACATCGCCTTGATCATCCCCTCGGACATCTTCTGGCCGTCGCGCGTGCGCCCGCGGTCCAGCTGCTGCGTCAGCGTCTGCCGCTCCCGCGACGGACCGACGTCCACGCGGAGCGACATCGTCAGCGTCACCGGCTGCCGGAACTGGCTGAACTGCGGATTCGTGCTGCCGAACCGCGGGTTCACCTCGTACCGGTACCGCTGCGTAGAGGCGTCGAAGCCGCGCACGTAGAGCAGGGTCTGATCGGGGAACGCCGACTGCCCCCATCCACGCAGGTCGTTCGCGCCATGCAGCAGCAGATCGGCCGCGCCGAGCGGGTTGCTCACCGAGAACGACACGGTCGCACGCTGCGGCAACCGCAGCTTCCGCGGATTGAACGACAGGTTGAGGTTCGCATTTGACGTCCACGGCCCCTGGCAGCTGTTTCGCGCTGACAACGTACCGAGCTGCGCCGACAGACACTCGCGCGCGGCATCCGAGCCCCTCGCGAGCAGCGACCGCATCGCGCTCGCCACAGCGGGGTCGTAGCTCGCGTCGGGATCGAACACGAACGCGCGATCGTTGTTGTAGCCGTCACCATTCACGTCGCCCTGCGTGAGCGGCGTGAAGGCGGAGCCGCTCGCGAACCGGCCGAACCAGTTCACCCGTACAGCGTCGAAGAAGTTGTAGCCCAGGTTGTACGTCACCTGATGGCGCGAGTCGAAAGTGCTTCGTCCCCACGCCACGGCCGTAGGGTCGCCCGCCGTGCTGGTGAACCCGCGGAACTGCTCACGGTTGTTCGCGTACACGTAGCTCGCGTTCCACGTGAAGTTGCTGCTGAAGTTCGTGGGATTGATCCCGAGCCGGACCTGCCGGCTCATGCCACGAAGATCGGAGCGCTGTTCACTCACCCGATTGAACAGCGTGCTCACCCGCGCATCGCGTGATGCCACCGCACCGGTGGCGGGCACGATGCTGGCCGGCTGCACGTAGACGGGCCGTCCGTCCTCGTCTGGCAAGGAGAAGCGCGGACTCCCCGAGAAGTTCAAGTCGACGAAGCTGCTGATGGCCAGGTTGCTCGAGTACGTGCCTTCCACCGTCGCGCTGAACCGGTTGCCGAGGATCGGCCCGTTCCACTGAAGATTTCCGCGCACGCTCCTCGGTGCCGAGAAATCCCGCGCGAACATCGTCACGTTCGGCGCGCTGTTCGCGAAGGCGCCGCCGGTGGAGCCGTCGGCGCATGCTGACGGAATGGCGTTCGGATCCTGCATGTACGCGTTCCAATCAGGGATCGGCGCAGCACTGCCAACACAGGTGAGCTGCTGGATGGCGCCCGGCAGGCCGGTATTGTCGATCGCCACTCCCAGCAGCGAGGCCTGCGACACGTTCTGGAACACGCCAATCCCACCACGCACCACAGCGCGCGGAACGCGTGCGGCGCCCTCGAATGCCGCAATCTGGGTCGCCGCGCCATAGGTCCACGAGAATCCGACGCGTGGGCTCGCGTAGACGCGATTCGGCGTTTCATCGTTGCGTCGCCCGAACGTGGACTCGACGTCGGGGTTCAACAGCGGCGACGTGGAGAACCGGTTCGCGTCCAGTCGCATGCCGTACTGGATCTGGAGATTGGCCGAGCGCTTCCAGGAATCACCGAGCGAGAGACCGCCGATAGTCTGACTGGCGCTCTGTACCCGCGGAGACAGCGCGCGCGTGTACGACGCCGGCCTGTTGGCGGCGACGTCGGCCAGCGAGTTGAAGTAGAACGTCCCCAGCGCGTTGGTCGTCTGGTCCCGCTCGTACGCGTCCTGCCGGATCTCGCTCGTGAACTTGATGCGATGCTTGTTGTTTTTGCTGAACCAGGACAACTGATTCCCCGCGTTCACGCCAAGGTTTCGCCCACTCGTGCCGATGAATGGATTGCCGCCGAAGCTCACCTGCCCCACGCTGCTCGTACCATCCGGAAAGGTGGAGTTCACGAGCACGCTGGCATTCGGAATGTTCGTGTACGGCGACCCATACTGCCGGTTGCCGTTGAACCCGATGCTGGTTTCGCTGAGCAGCGACTTCACATAGGCGGTATGCGTTCCGGTGACGCCAGTGTTCCAGTTGGTGCGGTCGCCGCTGTGCGCGGGAAATTCGCTCGTCAGCGGTCCCGACGGCGTCTGTCGCGACCAGAATCCGTTGAACACGACGTTGAACGTCTGCCCCGTGCTCGAGCCGGGCGGGGTGAAGTCCAGGCTCCCGAACAGCGACCCGTTATCGCTCAGCCGGTTGCTCGGCGCCGCACCGTTGACGAGCGTCGGCACCTGTGCCGCGTCCAGCAGGTCGATGAGCCGCGCCACCGAGTCGGCCGAGATGCCGGCCGACTGCAGCCCGAGCGGGCTGGTGTTGAGGAGCGAATAGAGATCGTTCGACCGCCGGCCAAGCTGATACGAGACGTTGTAGAACGCCTTGTCCATCACGAGCGGCCCCGCGAGCGAGCCGCCGAGCGACACGTTGGTGTACTGCTGGCCAAGCGCGCGCGCCGTCGGGTCGGTCCACTGGAGCTGCGGCGCATCGAAGTTCAGCGAGTTGCCGCGCCGAATGAAGTTCGAGCCGGCCCCGGTGCGAATGTTGAACTGCGCACCGCTGAACCCGCCGCGACTCACGTCGTACGGTGTCGTCACCACCGACGTCGATACGTTCGCGTCGCGCGGGATGGTGGAACTGCCGAACGGATTGCCGTTGAGCGTCGTGCTGTTCTGATCGGACGACAGGCCCAGCACAGAAAATCCGGCCGGATCGCCGTCGGCGCCGGTGACCGGAGTGACACCCGGAATGGTTGCCGCGATGGCGTTGAGGTCGCCCTGCTGGTTCGCAGCCACCGCGGCATTGGTGGCGGCCTGCTCGGTGCCGCTGATGTCGGGTGCCGTCCTGCCATCGGTTCGCGCGACGCGATTGCGATCAGCCGCGACACGCACGGTGTCCAGCATCGGCGCCGCGCGTTGCAGCTTTGCGTCGGCCACCAGAATCTCCTGATCCGCCGTCCGCTTGATCTCGAACCGCTTCGGCACGAACCCGATGGAGGTGTAGTTCATGAAGTAGTCGCCCTCGCCACCGGGGAACGTGATGGTGAAGCGTCCGCTCCTGTCCGTGCGCGCATAGCGGTTCACGCCGCCGCTCACCGACGTGGCGGTGACATTGGCATTCTCGAGCGGCACATCGTCGGGGCCCGTCACCTGGCCGCGGATGACGTCCACGCCCTGGGCATTCGAGACCCGCGGCGCGGCGAGCAGCACCAGGAGAGCCAGCAGGAGCGCAGAGCGGAGGCGACGCATCACGGTCGTTCGGGTTTCGGGGGGTGCCGGCGCTGACGGGGAGTTGGACACCCGGTGACGAGCAAGGGTTTCGGGCTACCGGTAAGACTACGCATGGCGGCGACGAGGTGTTTGTCGCTGCCTTGGCGGCCCAGCGACGGTCCCGCGAACAGGTCACCGTCCACGTCGCAGCACTTTGCCCGGTCGAATGTCCTGGTACGTCCCCGAAAGGACGGCCGGCACTCCGTTGATGATTACCGCATCGATTCCCATCGCGTACTGATGCGGCACGTCGAACGTCGCACGGTCGGCGATGGTCGTGGCCGAGAACACCACGACGTCCGCCGCCGCGCCGTCCCGCAGCACGCCCCGATCTCGAAGCCCCAACCGAGCAGCCGGCATGCCGGTCATCTTGTGCACCGCCTGCTCCAGCGTCAGCACCCGCTCACTTCGCACGTAGTGTCCGAGCACGCGCGGAAAGGTGCCGTACGCGCGCGGATGCGGGTGCCCGTCGCCCGGCGAACTGAGACGGCCATCGGAGGCGATCATGACCCATGGATGCTGCATGATGCGGCGCACGTCAGCTTCGTCGAGTACGTGATAGATGGCGTTGGCGCCACCGTTGCGCTGCGCCTCGATCACCAGCGCGGCGCCATTCTCCGGGGTGGGCGCCAGCGCGCGGCGCTGCGCCCAATCCGCGAGGGTCTTGCCCTCGAGCGTGCGATCCCACGCCACGCGAGAGAACTGGACGCGGCGCAGGTCGCCGCCGCCGCGATCGTTGAGGATGTTGAACACGATGTCGCGGGTAATGCTGTCCCTGAGCACCGGATCCGCGACGCGGCGCGCGAAGGCGGTGTCGCCGTCGGCGAGGGCCCAGCTCGGAATGAGCACGCTGATGCCGGTGTGCGTCGCCGTATACGGATAGACGTCGGCCATCACGTCCACGCCCGCTCGGCGCGCCGAATCGAGCATCGCGAGTGTGACGACACTCTTGCCCCACATCTGCTGCCCGACGGCCTTGTGGTGGGTCAGCACGATGGGGATGTGCGCGCGCCGCCCGATCTCGATGGCTTCCCTCACTCCACCGAGCAGCCCGAGTCCCTCTTCGCGCAGGTGAGACGTGTAGATCCCGCCGGAGTCGGCGGCCGCCTGCGACAGCGTGACGACCTCGTCGATCGTGGAATAGGTACCGGGGACGTAGCGTAGTCCGGTGGAGATGCCGAACGCGCCATCGGCCATCCCGCGCGCGATCATGGCGCGCATGCGAGCCAGTTCATCAGCAGTGGGAGCGCGGTTCGCCGTGCCCATGACCGCACTGCGCACCGTATTGTGGCCGACGAGATACGCCACGTTGAGTCCGATGCCCTGCCTGTCGCGCGCCGACATGTACTCGGCGAGGGGCCACGGCGAGCTGCCATCGGGGCCACCGAGCGCGGTCGTGACGCCTTGCGTCACGGCGCTGCGCGCGCCGGGCAGTTCCGGCAGCGGCTCGAGATGCGCGTGGAGGTCGATGAACCCCGGCGCGACCATGCGTCCGGTAGCGTCGATCACCCGCGTCGCGCGCGCGCGCGGAATGGCACGGCGCGACACGACCATGACGCGATCGCCTGAGATGCCGACATCGGCGCGATAGCGCCGCGCGCCCGTACCGTCGATCACCGTACCGCCGGTGATGAGCAGATCGTAACGGGGCTGCTGCGCGCCCGCGTGCATTGCGGCGATAACAAGGCACGCGGTGAGGCGGATCATCATTGGCGTCGGAGGAAATGGGTGCGCACGATGGGAGTCCGGTGGTCGGACCGTCGGCGTCGCCGTGCTCACGGCGCTCGGGTCGTCCCACCCAAATGAGCCTAGCGCTTCGCGCGGTCGAGTGCCGCATCATGACTTGCAATCGCCGTCGGTTGGCACAAGACTATGGATCGGGGTGAAGCGCCCGCCACGTCCGTTGGTTGCTCCGGAGGTCGTCATGCGTGTTCGTGCTGCTCTCGCGCTCGCCATGCTGCTGCTGCCAGTCGTCTCAGGTGCGCAGCACTTTCCCAGACCCCGCATTGGACCGGACCCGGCACGGCCAGCGCCGCTGCCCGGTCGGACGCCCGAGCCGATCGCCCGGGCGCTGGCGTACCGACGGCTGCGCCTCTCGATCGAGAGCTACCCGCTCGTCAGCTACGTGCAGTCACAAGGCCTCTCCACCGACGGGCGCGGTACTGCCTGGACGATGTTCGGGGGCGGCACGCGTGCCGAGTACCGCGTCACGCGATTCGTGTCGGCGACGATGGACGTGACGTCGTCCTTCCGCGCCAGCCCGATATTCGTGCAGACGGCGGAACTCGGCGTGCGGCTTCGCTCCGAACGCTCCGAGCGCCGGCTGTATCCGTTCGTCGATGCCCGCGCCGGCTACGTCTCCGCCTTCAACGCCGGCCTGGGCTCCATCAGCGACGTGCCGTACGGCTATCCCACGCCGCAGGGCGCGTACGGTGTGCGCTACAGTCGCGGATTCGGAGCTATCGCGGGCGCGGGCGCGGAGTACACGCTCACGCGAACCATTTCCCTGACGACCGCGGCGTCCGTGATGCGGAGCCGGTTGACGTCGCACGACATCGTATCTGGCCAGACCGGCACGCCGAACTTCGGCATGACGTCGTATCGGTATACGCTCGGGATCAAGTACAATCCCGTCCGGATGTTCACGCCGTAGCGTCACGACGCGCCCCACGCGCTCGCTGCGGAGAGCACGAGAGAGACACGCCCATCCTGGAGGTGCAGCATGGCGCATCGAAAGTGCATACGCGCCGCATGCCTGTTCGCGACCGCAGCGTCGATGCTCGTCGTGGGATGCTCGACGAAGGGCGCCGCCGGCTCGCCTGACGCGCCGCGTCCAAAAACGTCCGCCGCGGCTGTGACGGACGCCAGCGGAAAATCGACGGCCGAGATGCTCGAGGGCAGGTTCCCGGGCGTGAACGTCATTCGAGTTGCTGGAGGCGGAATCAAGGTCCGGGTTCGCCAGAGCGGAGACTTCGATGGCCGCGGCGATCCGCTCTACATCATCGACGGCGTACCGACGGAGCCGCCGGACGGCGTGCTCAACATCGAGCCGAACGAGATCGCCCGCATCGAAGTGCTGAAGGACGCCGCGTCAACGTCCATTTATGGACTGCGCGGAGCGAACGGAATCGTGAAGATCACGATGAAGCGGTAACTGGCACAGCGGGGGCGTTCATCCGATTGCCCCTTCCGTGATTCGACGCCACCTTGGGGTCCATGCGCATACACCCTCGCACCCTGGCACGCGTCGCGCTCACGCTCGCGTTGCTCGCTCCCGCCCTCGCCGCCCAGCGCGCCACGACCTCGCGCGCGCGCACTCCCTTTCAGGCGTTGCTCGACGACCACTGGCAGTGGTCGCTCCGCGAGAATCCGCTGCTCGCCTCCACCCTTGGCGACCACCGCTTCGACCGCGAGCTCGGCGACCTCACGCTCGCGGCGATGGACAGGCGGGCGCTGCAAGCAGCCACATTTCTCGCGCGCGCCAAGGCGATCGACACGACGCGACTTTCGGCAGTCGAACGGGTGACGCGAGCCATCCTGCAGCGAGACCTCGCCGAGACGGTGGAAGGCAATCGCTTCGGACAGCGCATGGTGCTGTTCAGCAGCTACTCGGGATGGCATACCCAGTTCGCCGATCTCGGAGAGGACCATCCATTCCGCGAACGCGCCGACTACGAAGCGTACGTCGCGCGCCTCAATGCGTTCCCGCGATACAACCGCGGCGCGATCGAGACGACGAGAGCTGCGCTGGCTGGTGGGTTCGCCCAGCCATGCGCTCCATTCGTCGGCTACGAGCGTACCATCAGCGGCGTGATGGACAGCACGCCGGACCGGTCGCGCTTCATGGAGCCGTTCGCGCGCCGGCCGGCGTTCATGACGGAGTCCGACTGGTCGTCGCTCCGCGCGCGTGCGGTCGCGGCGGTACGCGATTCGGTGTATCCGTCGTATGCGTCGCTGCTGGCGTTCTACCGCACTGATTACGCGCCACGTTGTCGCTCCGTCGCCGGGGTGTCGAGCACTCCCAACGGTGCCGCCTTCTACGCTTTTCGCGTGCGCAGCGAGACGACGACGGATCTGACGCCGGAGCAGGTCCATCAGCTGGGCCTGCGTGAGGTGGCGCGCATCGGTGCCGAAATGGACTCGGTGGCTCGTCGCGCTGGCTACCCCGATCGCAAGGCGTTCGTCGCTCACCTGCGTACCGATCCCCGGTACTACGCGAAGAGCGCCGATGAACTGCTCGCGGCCGCCTCGGTGCTCACCAAACGGATCGACGGCGAGATGCCGAAGTACTTCGGCCGACTGCCGCGGCTTCCATACACGGTGAAGCCGATTCCCGATGCCGTCGCGCCGGGTACCACCACGGCCTACTACGGGCGCGGCTCCCTCGAGGGAGCACGCCCGGGCATCTACTGGGTGAACACGAGCAAGCTCGATCAACGCCCGTTCTACGAGTTGCCGTCCCTCACGATGCACGAGGCCGTCCCTGGCCATCACCAGCAGATCGCCCTCGCGCAGGAACTCGACCTGCCTCCCGTTCGGCGCTATGGCGTCTCGTTCACCGCGTTCAGCGAGGGGTGGGGGCTGTACTCCGAGCGACTCGGGATCGAGATGGGGCTGTACGATACGCCGGCCAAGGACATGGGCCGCCTGAGCTACGAGATGTGGCGTGCCTGCCGGCTCGTGGTGGATCCCGGCATGCACGCCAAGGGATGGACGCGCGAACAGGCGATCGACTTCATGCTGGCCCAGACGGCACTCTCGCGCGGCAACATCGAGGCGGAGGTGAACCGGTACATCTCATGGCCCGGTCAAGCCACCGCGTACAAGGTGGGCGAGTTGCGCATCAGGGAACTGCGCGCGCAGGCGGAACGCCGGCTCGGCGCGCGCTTCGACATCCGGGGATTCCACGACGCGGTGCTGGAGCACGGGCCGGTGCCGCTGGATGTGCTGGACGCGCAGGTGCAGCGGTGGATCGTGCAGCGGGAGCGGGCGCTTCCCTTACCCTGACCGCTCCTTTGGGTCGGGTTTCTCGTCACCCAGGTGCACGCGGTGAAGTAGGCGATGGAGCGCGGGTGCGATGACGAGCCCTCCAACGACGATGAACACGAGCCCGGCGTACAGCGCGTAGAAGCCGGCGAAGAGCTTGCCACCTCTGGTCTGCGGCGCGTCGACCGGACCCATGCCGCCGAGCAGCATCGCGCTGTTGAGGAACGCGGAATCCCACGCGAGGCGCTCGAAAGCGCGGTAACCGGCCATGCCGACCGCGAGAGAGACCGTCAGGATCACGCTCGCCACGCCGACGTGTCGAACGATCCGAACGACGAACTGCCTGCGCGGCAGCAGCGGTTGGTGGCGATGCTCGTACACCAGCCGAACGTAGACGGCGCGCCCCGTGTCGGATAGAGGGGCGCGGGTCCGAAAGGCCGTACGGCGAGAGGCGTACGGCGCGTCGTGTGGCGGAGCGCGTACGGCGTGCGGCGATGGAGTCCGGAGCGCGGTCGGCGCGAGCGCCGTCCGCCGGTGATTGACAGCGTGAGGGAGCGGGCGTTCCTGGAGACGGCGTCTCGAGTCGCGCAGCGACGATGAGTCCCGCCGTCGGAAGGAGCGCACGCGACCGACGTGGGTGCGCAGAAAAGCGAACGTCCGTACGACCGACCAGGCGCGACCGACCAGCGCCCCTACACCCGGATCGCGCCCATCACCTTGTCGAGCGTGATCGGCAGCTCCCGCACCCGCACGCCAGTCGCATTGAACACCGCGTTCGCAATCGCCGCAGCCACGCCCGTGATCCCGATCTCGCCCACCCCCTTCACTCCGATCGGGTTCACGTGCGGATCCGCTTCGTCCAGCAGCGTCACGTCGATCATTCCGATGTCGGCGTGCACGGGCACGTGGTACTCGCCGAGGTCCGCGTTCATGTAACGCCCCGTGCGGCGATCGACGAGCGTCTCCTCGTGCAGCGCCATGCCCACGCCCCACACGATTCCCCCTTCCAGCTGGCTGCGCGCCGTCTTCGCGTTGAGGATCTTCCCCGCCCCGTACGCGGCCACGATGCGCGGAATGCGGATCTCGCCCAGCTCACGATCCACTCGCACCTCGGCGAACACGGCGCCGAACGCGTGCATCGCGTACGCCGCCATCTCGGCGCCCGGCGCGCTGTCGACGCGCACATCGATCATGGCGTTCGGCTGACGACGCAGCAGCGCCGCGTACGACTCACCCTTCGATGGCTCGCCCGTCAGGAACAGGCGTCCGTCTGCCGCGCTGACCGCCGCGGCGAGCGCTCCCCGCAACGGTGACGCCGCGTCCGCGATCGCCAGCGCGATGAGCTTGTCCCGCCCGGCCACGCACGCGGCATGCACCGCGCTTCCCGTGGACGCGGTCGTCATCGAGCCGCCAGCCACGGGACTCGGTGGCATGCGTGAATCGCCAAGCTCGAACCGTACCTGCTCCGGCGCGAGCCCCAGCGCATCGGCCGCGACTTGCGTCATGACGGTGTACGCGCCCGTCCCGAGGTCGTGTGCCGCCGTCTGCACAAGCGCGCGAACCGCGCCGGCGCCGTCGGCCGTGAGCCGCACGGACGCCGATGCCGGCATGCGATACGTAGGATACGTCGCCGATGCCATTCCATACCCCACGAGCACATCACCCTCGCGCATCGCGCCCACGGTACGTGAGCGGCGCGCCCAGCCGAACTTGTCCGCGCCCACGCGATAGCACTCGCGCAACGACTTGCTGCTCCACGGGCGACCCGATTCCGGATCCCGCTCGGCGTAGTTCTTCAGACGAAGGTCCAGCGGATCCATTCCGAGCGTCAACGCGAGCTCGTCCATCGCGCTCTCGAGCGCGAATGTACCCGGCGCCTCACCCGGCGCCCGCTGAAACGTCGGTGCGCCCAGGTCGAGCTTCACCACTCGATGCGTCGTCACCTGATTCGGCGTCGCGTACAGCATGCGCGTCACGTTCGCGCATGACTCCGTGTAGTCCTCGAATCGCGACGTGTGCGACACGCTGTCGTGCCGTACCGCGGTGAGCGTGCCGTCTCGCTTGGCGCCGAGCACCACGTGCTGCTCCGTCTGTGGCCGCGCGCCCACCGGCCCGTACATCTGACGTCGGGTCAAGACGAGCTTCACGGGACGCGAGACCTCGCGCGCCGCCATCGCGGCGAGTGGCACCTGCGACCACATCAGCCCCTTGCAGCCGAATCCGCCGCCCACGAAGTGCGACACGACGCGCACGCTGTCCGATGTCACGCCGAACACACCCGCCAGCGAGTCGCGCGCGCCGATCACGTACTGCGACGCGTCCCACACAGTCAGTCGACCCCCCTCCCATGCCGCGATCGTGGCGTGCGGCTCCATCGGGTTGTGATTCTCGATCGGCGTCGTGTACTGCGCATCCACCGTCACGTCGGCCTGCGCGAGACCGGCTTGCACGTTGCCGCGCTTCGAGTCGGGCTGTCCACCGAATCCCGGCGGCGGCGCGTAGCCGGCCTTCTTGTTGGCATGCATGTCGAGCGTTGGCGCGCGCGTCCCACTGTACCGGACCTTCACCAGTGATGCCGCATCGGTCGCGCGCTCGAGTGTATCGGCGATGACGAGGGCGATCGGCTGGCCGTTGTAGCGCACCCGCTCGTCCTGCATCAGCGACAGCGCGTTCGTCCCGAACATGCCCACCTTCTTCATCGGCAGCTTGGGGGCGTTGAGGTGCGTGATGACCCGAATCACACCGGGCACCGCCTCCGCCGCTCGTGTGTCGATCGCGGAGACTCGGCCCACCGGCACCGTGCTCGTGACGATCACCGCGTGCGCGATGTTCGACATCGGAAATTCCGCCGCGTATCGCGCGGTCCCGGTCACCTTGAGCCGTCCATCCACCCGGTCCATGGGCGCGCCCACCGACGGGGCGGCGCCGGTCACGATGTCGAGGGCATTCGTTGAAAGAGTCATCGTCAGGCCATCGCAGCGACAGTGGTGAGCGCGCGCACCATGGTGCGCTTCGCGAGCTCGATCTTGAATCCGTTCTCCGTGTATGCCCTCGCGCCGCGCATCGCCTCCTCGGCGGCCGCGCGGAACGCCGCCGGCGTCGCCGTCTGGCCGACGAGCGCGCGCTCCGCCTGCATGGAACGCCACGGCTTGGTGCCCACTCCGCCGAGTGCGACGCGTGCACCGCGGATCCGGGTGCCGTCCAGATCGAGCGCCACCGCCGCAGACGCGAGCGCGAACGCGTACGACGCGCGGTCCCGCACCTTGCGATAGTGCGACCGGCGCGCCCACGGCAACGCCGGAATGTCCACCGCGGTGATCATCTCGCCCTGGCGCAGCACCGTCTCCCGATCCGGGCGAGTGCCCGGCACGACGTGAAAGTCGACGAGTGGAATCGTGCGCTCGCCCTGTGGCCCGGTGACCCGCACCACCGCATCGAGGGCCACCATCGCGATCGGCATGTCGCCCGGACTCGTGGCGATGCACTGACTGCTCGTGCCGAGCACGGCGAGAATCCGATTGTGTCCCTGGATCGCGGAGCAGCCTGAGCCGGGCTCCCGCTTGTTGCACGGCATGGCCGTGTCCCGGAAGTAGTAGCACCGCGTGCGCTGCATCAGGTTGCCGCCCACGCTCGCCATGTTCCTGATCTGTCCCGATGCACCGGCGAGCAGCGCTTCGGACAGCATCGGGTAGCGTTCCTTCACCACCGTGCTCCAGGCGAGGTCGCTGTTGCGCACCAGCGCACCGATGCGCAGGCCGCCGTCGGGCAGGGGCGCCACCTCGTTCATGTACGCGTGACGCGCACCCAGCCGATTGATGTCGACCAGCCGGCCCGGCGTTTCCACATTGAGCTTCATCAGGTCCACGAGCGTCGTGCCCCCCGCGATGAAGCGAGTCCGCGTGCTCTCGGCAGCGAGCCGTGTCGCGTCGCCGATGTCCGTGGGCGAGGAATATTCGAATGGTCGCATGTCAGCCTCGCGCGGTGGCGCGCACGTTCTGGATGGCGGCGACGATCCCGGGATAGGCGCCGCACCGGCAGAGATTCCCGCTCATGCATTCCTTCACGTCCGCATCCGACGGTCCGCAGGGCTCGGCCAGCAACGCGGTGGCGGACATCAGCTGGCCCGACGTGCAATACCCGCACTGGAACCCGTCGTGCTTGATGAACGCCGCCTGCATCGGGTGCAGCGTCTCGCCGGTGGCGAGTCCCTCGACCGTGGTGATCTCGTCGCCCTGATGCATGACGGCGAACGAGAGACACGAGAGTTGCCGGCGTCCGTTGACGTGCACCGTGCACGCGCCGCACTGGCCATGATCGCATCCCTTCTTGGTGCCGGTGAGGCCCGAGTACTCGCGCAGCGCGTCGAGCAGGGTGACGCGCGGCTCGATGTTCATCGTCACCGGGCGTCCGTTCACACGCAGTGTCACGCTCGCCGAGGCCACGTCGGGATGCAGCGGCTCCGCCAGCCGCGCCGCGATGGGCTCGGCGCTGGCGGCGAGTGGCATGACGGCAAGTGCGAGCGCGGCCGCGAGCGCCGTGGTGACGAACTCGCGGCGGTTGGGCAGCAGCACCGATGCGCGGTCGGCGATCTCCTGCACCGGCACACATGGCGCGGCGGGCACGAAGTGTTCGTCGCGCGGCGCGAAGCGAGCGGCCTGCGCCTCGGGCGTCGGCGTCGCCAGGGCTTCAAGCGCACGCAGCAGCTCGTCGGCATTCGGCGCCATGCCGCCTGGCCCCGCGTGCCGCCAGGCGACCATGCCCTCGGCGTTCACGACGAACAACGCCTGCTCGCCCTGCACGCCGAACCGTTCGGCCACCGCACCGTTCGGATCGAGATCGGCGAGCAACGGCACGCGCACCGAGTCGCCCGCGAAGGCGAGCTGACACCACATGCCGTCCATCGAGATGCCAAGCAGCTCGGCATTCACCCCCGGCACCTGCCCGACGAGCCAGTTGAAGTGCGCCAGCTGATCGGCGCGCGACGGATCCCAGTCGGGCGGATAGAAGGCGAGGATGACCGGCTGCCCCCGCAGGTCGCTGAGCGTGATGCTCCGTCCGCTGGCCTCGGCCAGCGCGAAATCCGGCGCCGGCATGCCGACGTCGACGCGTGCACGTGAGGTGGTCATTGTCATGGGCTGGTAAGACGTCGGTCGGGAAGTCGGAGCGAGGGCCGCATAATTCGAACCAGCAGGCCCTCCGCTCCGGATGAGCGGCATCCCTATCCGTCGAGGTTGCCGAGTCGTGACAGGCGCCGACGTACTTCCTCGACTCGTGGCTGGAGCTCGGGGTCGGCCTCGCTCCAGAGCGCCACGAACTTGCGATAATGGTCGACGGCGCGACCCCGGTCGCCCCTCGCCTCGTACAGCTCACCGAGCCGCTTGTGGACGCCGGCGAGATAGAGACCGTCATTCTCGATGGCAAGCCGGAACGGGCCCACCGTGGTGAGATACTGCTCGAACATCATGATCGCGCTATCGGGCACCCCCGCCCGGTCGTACGCCCGTGCCAGCCGAATCACGAGACAGCTGCTGCACGCCGTCGCAGGCCCGTCGCTTCGCTGATCTCCACGACGAAACGCCGCGATGGCCTCGCGCGGTCGCTGCTCGGCGAGCGCGATTTCGCCGAGCACGTTCTGACGGGTCGGCTCCAGCAGGCGGCGCAGCAGGGTGTCTCGCACCTCGGCGTCATACTGCGTCAACACCGCGCGCGCCCGGTCCGGGCGGTTGGCGAGCGCGTACTGGGTCGCGACGGCAAAATGCAGCGTGGTAGCGGAGTAGCCGGGTGTGATCGTGTAGTACGGTTCCTGTCCCGTGGCGAGCGCGCGGATGGGTGTGCGGGCGAGCGCCGCTTCCATGCGCCGCACGCCGCGGTCGGGCTGATCGCGAAACCAGATATCGAACAGACTCTGCATCAGCGAATCTTCCAGCGCGGGTGTCGCAGCGCCGCGTGCGGCATTCACGGCGCTGCGCTCGGCGCGCATCCCTGTGGCCTCGCGTATTCGCCCGCGCGCCAGCGCCGTACCGGCGAGGAAGTTGAGCGCACCCGCCCGCTCGGCCGGTGCTCGCGATTGGCGCATTCGAGCGAGCACCGCGATGGCCGAGTCCACATCCCCGCGCGCATAGTGCAGTACCGCGACGAGCAACTCGTACGAACGCAGGTTCGGGAAGCGGACCCGCGCGTCATCGACGCTGCGTTGCGCCTCGGCGAACTTCCGCTGTGCGTTCAGGGTGCCGAGCAGATTCTGCCGATAGAGCAGGACCTGCGGCTCGCTCGCGGTCAATCGTGCGAACAACGATTCCGCCCGCGCCGATTCGCGACGCGTCTCGAATGCATTGGCGAGATTGTTCATCGCCACTGCATCGTCCGGGTAGCGGGCGAGCAGCGCCTGATAGGCCGCGATTCCGCGCCCCCGATCCATCCCCGGGCCACTCGTGAAGTAGTCGCCGAGGAGCGTGCCGCGCTCACGCTCGGTGAGCCGGTCGCGATAGCGGTACGCTTTCGTCAGCGCGGAATCGCGCATCGCGCGTGGATAGCGCGCGTTACCGTACGATGCTGCAAGCTTGCGGTGTGCCATGGCGAACGCGGTGTCGAGCGCGATTGCCCCCTTCAGCAGCGTGATCGTCGAATCATCATTGCCGGCGTCGAGCGTTCGCGCGCCCGCCACATACAGACGCAACGCCTCGAGCGAGGTCGTCGTGACCTGCTCCAGTGGCGGATCCCCGTGCACGCTCCGCAGTGATTCCCCCGCCTTGCCGCGCAGTTGCCGCGTCAGCTTGTCGATCGTGGGAAGCAGCTCGCTCGGACTGTCGGCCGTTTCATGAAACGATGCCAGCTCGGCGCCCGAATCGGCCGAGACCAGGCGAAGCGTGACGACGTAACCGGCGCCGAGCGGATTCACGTCGCCGGTCACCACCGCTTTTGCGCCTTCGCGCATCGCGATCTCGCGTGCCAGGTCGATGTCCACCCACGACGCCGGGTCCCGCTGCATGCGTCGGAGCGCGGCGGAAATGCCTTGCGGCGACATGATGGAGAACAGCGGCGATTCGCTGAGCACCGTTCGCACCGCCTCCGTGACGACGCGCGCGAGCGACGAGTCGCCACCGCTGATGCGAAAGTCTCCAACGAGCAGCCGATCCCGTTCGCTGAGCCGACCGGCCGCGAGCAGCGAGCCCGCGGGCCCGATGCCAAGCGCCCGCATCGTCATGAATCCCGAGACGACGAGCACGAACGCGCCGAGCGCCAGCACTCCGCCACGCGTCGTGCGCTTCCATGAGACGTGCGGGCTGGCTTTCTGGGCGAGGGTTGCCATGGAGCGGCGCGGTGCGCGGCCGGACCGCGAGCTCGGGACGGGCGCTTCCGATGCCGCGCGGCGCGTGGCGTAGTGCACCCACCCGGTCAGCAGCACGACCGGGAGACCCAGCGCCATCACGATCATCGCGCCAGGGAAGACCCAGTCGGGCAGGCCGATGGATGTCATCGCCAGGCGAGTCAGGAGCACCACGGCGATGACGGCGGCCACGTACAGCATCAGCGCCTTTCCCAGCACCACCGGAATCAGCAGCGTGGCCGGCACGGCCAGCTGCTCGCTGCGTCGAGCGACGACCCGCTCCAGCGCCTCGACGAGCTCGTCGCCCCGCTGCGGGCGGTTCGCCGGATCCTTTTCCAGGCAGCGCGCGACGAGTTCCTCGAGCGCGCGTGGCACATCGGGTCGAAACGTGGAGATCGGCGACGGACGTTCCGTGATCTGCGCGGCGAGTCTGTGGCGCGGCGCCACGTCGGCGAACGGCGGCTGGCCAGTGAGAAGTTCGTAGGCCATGCACCCGAAGGAGTAGAGGTCGGCGCGCTCGTCCGTCGCCGGATCGGCCGCCGCCTGCTCGGGGGCCATGTACATGGGCGTGCCGATCGACGTGCCCGTCATCGTGATGGACGATGGAATCGGGGCAGTGCTCGAGGAGGAGAGTGCCTTCGCGATGCCGAAGTCGGTCACCACCGCGACGCCGCCGCTCAACAGCACGTTGTCCGGCTTGATGTCGCGATGCACGACGTTGTGCAGGTGCGCATACGCGAGCGCCTTGGCCACGTCGCGGAGAATGCCAAGGGCCTCGGTGAGCGGCAACGCCCCGACCTCGTTCAGTCGCGTGCGCAGCGACTCCCCTTCCACCAACGGCATGGTGTAGTACGGAATGCCGTCGAGCTCGCCCGCCGCGAGCACCGGCACGATGTGCGGATGCTGCAGGCGCGCCGCGAAGCGCACTTCCTGACGAAAGCGGTCGATGTTCACGCCGCCCATCAGCTCCGGGGGCAGCACTTTCACCACGACCATGCGGCCGAGCGCGGTCTCGGTCGCCACGAAGACGCGACTCATGCCCCCGCCGCCGAGCTCGCGCTCGAGCGTGTAGGCGGAACCAAGTGTGGCCTGCAGTTGGTCGCGCAACTCCATCGTGGCCCGCCCTCTCCGGAGAACGATTGCCCCATCGCCGCACGGTGGAGACGAACGAAACTACGCCTGCCGGGCCACACCTGCCAGAGACACCGGGAGCCGCGAGTGGATTAACTTGCGTCCTGCTGAACAGCCGTTCGCCTCTCCTGCACCGTGACTTCGCGCATCATGTCCGACGACAACGGCAACGTCCTCACCGACATCACGCCCGGCTCCATCACGCGCATCCATCTCGTCGGTGTGGCCGGCACGGGGATGGGCTCGTTCGCCGGGATGCTCAAGGCCGCTGGCTACGACGTGACGGGCAGCGACGAGCAGGTGTATCCGCCCATGAGCGACATGCTCGCGGCGTGGGGCGTCGGTGTCATGACGCCGTATGCGCCGGCCAATCTCGACGCCGCAAAGCCGGACCTCGTCATCATCGGCAACGTGATCCGGCGCGTGAATCCCGAGGCGACGGCGGTACGCGAGCGCGGCATTCCCCACATGAGCTTTCCCGCAGCCTTCGGGTCGCTCGTGCTCGCCGACAAGCACAGCGTGGTCATCGCCGGTACGCACGGCAAGACGACGACGTCGGCCATCATGGCGCACGTACTCGTGTCCGCCGGTACCGATCCCTCGTTTCTCGTCGGCGGCGTCACGCTCAACTACGCGGGCAATTTCCGCAATGGCAACGGGAAGTACGTCGTCGTGGAAGGTGACGAGTACGACACGGCGTACTTCGACAAGGGACCAAAGTTCCTGCACTACCGCGCCCGCACGGCGATGCTGACGAGCGTGGAGTTCGATCATGCGGACATCTACCGCGACATGGCGCACTACGAGTCGGCCTACGACAAGTTCGCGGCGAGCCTGCCCGCGGATGGCTTTCTCGCCGTGGCCGCGTCGTATCCCAACGCGGTGGCGATTGCCCGGCGCTCGTCGCAGGCATACGTCGCGACGTATGCCGCGCACGGGGATGCCGACTACACGACGCAGAATCTCCGGTTCGGACCCGAGGGCGCCCGCTTCACGATCGTGGAGCCGCGCGGCGCAGCGGGTGAGTTCCTGCTGCCCATGTCGGGTCACCACAACGTGGAGAACGCCATCGGCGTGTATGCCATCGCCCGCCAGCTTGGACTCAGCGCCGACCAGATTCGCGAAGGGTTCGCATCGTTCACCGGCGTGAAGCGGCGTCAGGAAATCCGCGGCGAGCCGGGCGGCGTGCTGGTGATCGACGACTTCGCGCACCACCCCACCGCCGTGCGCGAGACGATCACGGCCATTCGCCTGCGCTACCCCGACCGCCGCCTGTGGGCCATTTTCGAACCGCGCTCCAACACAAGCCGCCGCAACATCCACCAGACCGAGTACACCCACGCGTTCCAGGGCGCCGCGCTCGCCACGATCCGTGTTCCGGAGCCCCACGACAAGGTGCCGATCGCCGAACAGCTCGACATCGCCGCGGTCGTACGGTCGTTGACCGACCAGGGTATCGTCGCCGACGCCTCGCCGGACGTGGACGTGCTCGTGAAACGGGTCCTCGCCGGTGCCCGCGCCGGCGACGTGCTGCTCGTCATGAGCAACGGAGCGTTCGGCGGCTTCATCCCATCTCTGCTCACCGGTTTGCAATCGCGCGCGTGAACACCGCCCTCGCCAGCAGGAATCTTGCGACGTGGTTCGCGTGCTGGCCCCATCAGTCACCCCGTACGCCCCGGAGCATCGCATGAACTTCCGTCCATCGTCATCGACGACACCCCTGCGCCACATCGCCCTCGTCGCGCTGCTCGCTGCATCCATCGTGTCACCTGCATCCGCCCAGTTCGGTCGCAACTCGACCAATCGCTCGCCCATCGGCGTGCAGTGGCTGGGCCACGCCGCCTTCGAGATCACCTCGCCCGGCGGCACGAAGATCCTCATCGACCCGTTCCTCTCGGCCAACCCGTCCACGCCCGATTCGCTGAAGCGGCTCTCGCGCTACAAGCCGGACGCGATTCTCGTCACGCACTCGCATGACGATCACGCCCTCGACGCCAAGGCCATCTCGCAGCTCAGCAACGCCAAGGTCATCTCCGCGTACGAGTGGGTGAATGCGCAGGGCGTCCCCGCCAACCAGGCGATGGGCGGCAATGTCGGCGGCTCGATGCGCGTCGGCGACGTGACGATCCATCTCGTTCCGGCCATGCACTCGAGCAGTCCCGGTGGACGCCCGCTCGGTTTCGTGCTGGAATTCGCCGATCGCCGAACGCTCTACCACACGGGCGATACCTGGCTGTTCGGCGACATGGAGCTGGTGCAGGAGCTCTACCGCCCCAACATCATCCTCCTCGGCGTCGGCGGCGGCCCGTACACCATGGATGCGCGCGTCGCGCAGATGGCGATCCGGAAGTACTTCAATCCGCAAGTCATCGTGCCGATGCACTACGGCACGTTCGAAGGGCTCGCGAAGGCCGCTGAGGTGCGCCTGCGATTCGCCGGCGACCGTCGCGTGAACATGATGACCCCTGGGCAGAAGCTGACGTTCTGATGCCCCCGTCGCCCGCCCTTTCCGACGCCGAGTGGAATGGCGTGCTGCATCAGAAGGACGGGCTTGCCCATCTCCGTGAGGAGTTCGGCAAGCTCCCCTTCTCGTCCCATGCCATCGCGGCGCTGCTGCTCTACGATCAGCCGTTCGGCTTTACCCGACAGGACGTGCAGGACGAAACCGAGGTGAGCGAGTACTGCGCTGTCATGGCGGCGCAGAACCACGACGCCGGCGATCGAGCCACGGCGGCCAAGTTCGAGCTGCTTGGCAGCCGCCACAGCGAACGCGCCGCCAAGATCGCTGCACTCCTGCCGCCAATCGACGGCACGGCGTAACTCGACCGGTCGCCGCCCGTCCCGGTCACGCTACCGTGGCCTCGTGCGGTCCGTCGATCGAGCCGTCCTCCGCCCGGAGCGCAAACTGGATCACCGCGCCGACCGCCAGCGCCGCGGTGGGAAGGTCGGCGATCCACACCTGGGCGAGCGTCGTGTCGCGAGTGATCACCTCTCGCTGCGTCGTCTCGCCGCGCACCGTCCATGCGACGGTCGCGCGCACTGTTGTCTGAATGCGCAATCCTGCACCAGCGCGCACGATACGACACCGGTTGTGCGGCGCCCATACGTTCAGCTCGGCCACCTGTCGGGCGCGCACGTAGCGCTCATACGTCTGCTGCGGCATGTCGAACACGCGCCCGTCGTGCAGCGAGCGCACGAGCTTGGCGTACTCGGCATGGGCCCACACCAGCGGCATCGCACCCCCCGTCGCCCGGCCGTTGAACAGTTCCAGCCTGGGGAGATCGGCGCCGTCCCACACCTGCTCCGGCAGCATGCCGCCGTCGCTCGCCTGCGCACGCATGACGCCGAGCAGGTGGAGCGCCACGTCGGGCCGGCCTGCGGCGAGCTCGTAGTGCGCGCGCTCGCCGGCGAGCAGGGGCCACGGTCGGCCGACGCCGATGACGTCGAATGGTGAGCCGTCTGCCTTTTCTCCGTATCCGTCCTGATTGTAGCGGTACCACGCCGGCCCCGTCTCGGTGAGCACGCGCAGCTTAGCGTCGATGACCTTGACGGTGTTCACGATGCGCGGATCATGCGGATCGCGCAGACCAAAACGCACCAGCGCCAGCGCGTCGACGCTCACGATGTCGCCGTATGCTGCGTCGTGCTCACCCAGCGGCCTGTTCTTGATGGGAATGCGGCCGAGGCTCGCGGGCTCCGCGTCCTGCACGTCGGGCGGCGCGATGCGCACGTAGTAGCCGTCGACCTCGCACTCGCGGGCGAGACGGGTGCCGCTCACGTACGTCCATCGCTCGATCGACTCGTTCCACGCATCGGCGGTGGTGCGGAACAGCGCCGCCAGCTCGGGTTCCTTTGCCCGGTCGGCGAAGTCCGCCGCGATGAGCAGGGCCGAGATCTGTACGGCAAGACTGAACGGCGAGTAGCCGCCATTCTCCTCCCAGCGATCCTGCCCCGTGACCGGTCCGTGCCGAATGAGAAACCCCGCCGCATTGCGGATCATCGGCCACGGGTCCAGGTCCGCGAGCTGATCCGCGCGACTCAACAACTCGGCGAAGAAGATGGGAAACGCGATCTCGTCCATCTGCACGCCGTTCCAGTACGGCGTGCCATCGAGCCAGAGATTCTGCGCCCACCGGCCGTCCGCTTCCTGTGTACTCAGCAGGTACCGCAGCGTGCGGCGCGCCATCACGACGTGACCGAGTGCGATCAGCGCACCCGCGCTGTTCACGAGATCGCGCGGCCAGACGAGATGATAGCCGCCCAGTTCGTGATCCCCCTTGCTGTGCCCCCACGGAATGGAGAGGCTCGCGATCACTGCGCCGCTGGCGCTCTTGTCCTCGTGGATCGCGAGCACTGCGGCGCTCATGCGATAGAGATCCACCACGCTCTCCGGCAACTCGACCGGCGTGCGCTTGCGGCGCTCCGCCTTGCGCGGCGGCGTCGTGGCGTGCGCGTGCGTGCTCTCGTGCGCATGCGCCGCCAGCTCTCGGCTCGCCCGTCGTCGTGATTCCTCCGGCGTCGCCATGCCACCCGAGTGCACCGGGCCGTGCGTGTGCTCGTGAAAACGCGTCCAGTTCCGGACGAAGGAGGCTTCGATCCGTTCGAACTGCGACGACAGCGTCATGCGGGCGCGCTGCGCCGCTTCGGCCGGACCGCCGCCGAAAGCGAGCGCAACGACGAACTCGGACACGGCGGGATCGCCGTCCCGTCGATGCTCGCCGAGCTGCACTTCCGCCGTGAGCGCGATGTTGCCGTCACGCGCCTCGGTATAGAGGTCGGTGAGAAATCCCGCCTTGCGGACCTGCCGCCAGCCGTCGCTCACACCGACATAGCCCGCGCTCGCCGCCGTCCAGCCCACATCGCACATGAGCGCCAGTGACACATCGCTCCGGCGCGCGAACAGCATCGGGATGCCCTTGTAGCTGTCCACCCAGCCGTCGTTGCCGTAGCCCTGGTTGCCGATGTGGGGTGCGAGCAGCACGAACATGCGGTAGTCGGCCGGTACGCCCACCAGCGCGCGGAAGCGCACCCGCTGCAGCAGGACCGATCGTTCCGGATCCGCGATGATCGTCTTCTCGATCTCGTACCGCTCCGAGCGGCACCGATTGATCAACCGGTACCCGGGCACGCCGGTACCCAGCAGATGCACCGTGCTCTCGGTGTCGCGCTTCTCCTCGGAAAAGAAACCGTCCTTGCCGGTGACGAGGAGCCCGAAGTCGCGCGTGTTCGCCTGATCGACGCGAGGGTAGTAGACCTCGTCGACGATGCCATGCGAGATCGTGTACCAGATGCGGCTTCGAGAATCGAGCGCCGTACCCACGCCACTCTTCGCGCTCGACGTCCACCGGGGCTCCGTGCCCGGACCACCAGGCGCCGGTTTAACCGTGCCGCCGCCCGGCTCGCTCATATGCACGCGATGTCGTTCAGCCAGAGTCGCTCGCCGCCCAGAAAGGCGTTCGCGTTCTTGCCGCGCCGAGTTCTGGGCGGCAGTTCGTCCAACAGGCGCACATTGCCACCACCTAGGACCGCGTAGTCGGCCACGTACGCCGCGAGCATCATCTCGACCACGATGAAGACGTGCTCCTGCCACTTCTGCTTGCCCATGCGAAGCATCCCCGCTTCACCGAGGTACTCTTCGTACGACTTCCCATTGCGGTACGGCAGGTGTGCGGCCTCGAGCGGCACCACCACACCGCCGCGCACGATTGTCGTGCCCAGGCCGGTGCCCAGCCCGAGGAACAGCATACTCCGTCCGCGATAGCTGCCGAGCGCCTGCATGGCCGCGTCGTTGATGAGGCGCACGGGGCGAGCGAGCGAGCGGGCGAAGTTGAAACGCACCCAGCCAGCACCGAGGTTCACCGGCTCGGCGGCAATCCTTCCGCGCACCACCGGCCCCGGGTACCCGATCGACACGACGTCGTATCGCCAGCCCACCGTGGCCTTCTTGACTTCCTGGACGAGGCGGCGCGGAGTGAGCGCGGGACCGGACGGAATCTTCAGTCGGCCGGGTCGGCCCGTGACGAAGAGCTTGATGTTCGATCCGCCGATGTCGATGACGAGGACTTTCTTCACGTGCGTTGGAGGCGGAGAGTTGGAGATGGACGCGTGGATCAGCGCCCACAATGTCACCGATTGCGCGGCGGCGCGAGCGGTCGCACGGTTTGCGCCAACGTGGCAGCCCCGCGACCTTTGCAGCCATGCGCCCTCACTATCTGGCTTTCCGACGTACCCTGCCCGGCGGAATGATCGTGTTCGTCTCGCTCGAGATCGACACCGAGGGGGTCGTCCATGGCATGCTGCAGGTCGAACGCCGCGTCGACCCGGCCCGGCAACTCTTCGACACGGCGCCGGTGGTGGCACGGGCCAGCGGCGCGAACAAGGACGAGGTGCTGAAGCGCCTCAGGGAGCTCGCCGAGAACGATGCCGAGCTCGCCCGCGAACTCGGCGCGTGGGAAGCGGCGCATCCGTCGAGCCGTCGGCCCGGCGATCGATACGCACCGTGAACATCGCTCCCGTGAGTCTCGAGGGACGCGTCGTCCGACTGGAGCCGATGACACTCGATCATGTGGACGCCTTGTCCCGCGTGGGTCTCGATCCCTCGCTCTGGGCGCTGACGACGTCGCGCATCGAGACGCGAGCCGACATGCAGCAGTACGTGGAGACCGCGCTCGCCGAGCAGGCCGCTGGCACCTCGCTTCCCTTCGTCACCATGGCGCGTGCCACTGGCGAGGTGGTCGGAAGCACCCGGTTCGCGAACGTCGTGCACGAGCACGCCCGCGCCGAAATCGGGTGGACCTGGATCGCACCTCAGTGGCAGCGCACTGCGGTGAACACCGAAGCCAAGTACCTGATGCTGCGTCACGCGTTCGAGCACATGGGCTGCCGGCGCGTGGAGCTGAAGACGAATGCGCGTAACGCTCGCTCCCGTGCCGCGATGCTCCGCATTGGCGCCATCGAGGAAGGAACACTCCGGCGGCACATGATCAACGCCGACGGATCATCCCGCGATTCCGTCTACTTCTCGGTCATCGCCGAGGAATGGCCTGATGTGCGCGCGCGACTGGAGGCGATGCTGACTGACAACTGACGGGCGCGCGCTTACGGGGCGCTTACGGGGCGCTCGCTGCGCTCGCTTACGGGGCGGCGGGCGCTCCGCGCCGCCTTACGGGGCGGGCGAGGCGGCTACGCCGCCCGCCCTTACCGGAACGGCAGTGCAGTCA
>JANLTI010000154.1:0-2198 GCA_031362845.1 Gemmatimonadaceae bacterium
CGCGCAAGTGAGGGATCTTCAACCGATATCGGTCGGCATCGAGCACGTACTCCGGCTTGAGCCCGTCGATCGAGATGAGCACGACGGGCTGGCTCGCGCCGCGAGCCTGCGCGCCGAGGGGCAGCGCGCCGGCCAGCAGCAGCGAGAGGACGATCGATCGCATCAGAAGGTCGTACCGAGTGTGAGAAAGACCAGGCGGCGTGCGCCCGCCTGCAGCGTCCGCGTATCACCCGTCACCGTGAAGCCGCCGGTACCCATGGGGCCGAGGTAGCTCTCGTCGAAGAGGTTGGTGACATTGAGCTGCACCGTCAACTCCTTGGCGCGCCCGACGTTCCGAGTGCGATACCCGATGCCCGCGTCCGCCACGGTGTAGGCGGGCACCGACAGATCGTTCAGGATCGTACAATACCGCTTGTCCACCTGTCGCACCCGTTCGCGAAGGCGTCCCGCCCGCTCGAGCTTGCTTCTCTCGTGTACGGGTGCGAGGCTCATGCTACCGCGGTCGCTCACTCTGTCGCAGCTTCCTCGCATCGAGAGTTGACCGGCAACCGTCCCTCTTTCCATGTGATGTCGCATGGCCCTCCGTGAATTCACCGACGCGTCCGGTGTCACCTGGCAAGTCTGGGAAGTACATCCCAAGCTGACGGAACGGCGCCAGACGACGGGAGAGCGCAAAGCCATGCGAGTTTCCGACGAGCGTCGACTGCTCGATCAACCGCGGTTCGGGCCCGAGCAGAGTCTCGCGCATGGTTGGCTCGCGTTCCGCAGCTCCGTCGAGCGTCGTCGCCGAAGCGCGATTCCCGAGTCGTGGGAGAGCCTGTCGACCCAGGGACTCCGAGTGCTGCTCGATGCCTCGACCCTCACCGGACCCGTGCGACGACTGATGGACTGAAGCGGTAGCACGCGCACCTTGACACAGTCCAGACGCGGCGCGCTCTTCGGGAAGCGCTCCGGATGCGGCGCGCTGACGCAGCCCCTCGCCCCGCCAACGCCATGCGCTTCACAGCACTGTCCGCCCTCCTGATCGGCACCCTGAGTCTTGCGGCATCGAGCCGTGCCGTCCGCGCGCAGAGCGCCGTCGGCATTTTCGAGCGGAACTCGGACGTCGGTCGCCCGCTCAGCGCTGGAAGGGTCGCCTACGATCCGCAGCGCGAGACGTACGTGGTGGCGGGAACGGGCCGCAACGCGGTCAACGACCGCGACGACTTCCATTTCGTGTGGAAGCGCATGACCGGCAACTTCCTGCTGTCCACTCGAGCGCGTTACGTCGGCGCGGGCGCCGACCCCGACCGCAAGGCCGGCTGGACGATTCGTTCGTCGCTCGCAACGGAGAGCGCTCACGTCACCGCCGCACTGCATGGCGACGGAATCGTCTCTCTCCAGACTCGACGGACCACGGGCGGCATGACGGAAGGAGCGCCGTGGGGCGATGGCGTCCCCGATTCCGGTGTCGTGATCCAGCTCGAGCGGCGCGACGGCATCTACCTCATGCGGAGTGCGCTGTTCGGCGATACACTCGTCACGCGCGAGCTCGCCGGCGTGACACTTCCCGACACGGTGTATGTCGGCCTCTTCGTGACGGCCCACAACCACACCGTCATCGAACGTGCCACCTTCAGCAATGTGCGCATCACCGTACCAGCCGTGCCCGCGCTCGCGAGTCGCGGCAACCTCGGCAGCGCGCTCGAGATCGTCGACGTCGCAACTGGCAACGCGACGATCGTGCACCGGGATCGTGGATCGTTCCAGGCGCCCAACTGGACGCATGACGGCAAGGCACTGATCTACGCGCAGGACGGACGGCTGCACCGCTTCGACCTTGCATCGCGAAAGGCTGAGGTGATGAACACCGGCTTCGCGACGCGCAACAACAACGATCATGTGTTGTCGTTAGACGGACGGCGGATGGGTATCAGTCACCATGCGGTGGAGGACAGCGGAACCTCCATCGTCTACGTCATGCCGGCAGCGGGCGGCACCCCGAGGCGCGTGACGGCGCGAGGACCATCCTACCTGCACGGCTGGTCTCCCGACGGTCGCTGGCTCGTCTACACCGCTCGGCGCAACGACGCGTGGGATGTCTACCGGATTTCCGTCGACGGTGGCGAGGAGATCCGACTCACCAGTGCGCCGGGCCTCGACGATGGGCCGGAGTATTCACCCGACGGCGCGTACATCTACTTCAACTCGTCGCGCAC
>JANLTI010000207.1:0-2845 GCA_031362845.1 Gemmatimonadaceae bacterium
GGTCGTGCTCTTTCACGACTCGGCCGAGGAAATTCCGCTGGCGACGCTGGCGAGTGCGCAGGTGGGCCCGTACCACACAAACACGGCCGAGGGGCTCAAGCTCGCGCGGCGGCTGCTGATGGCGCAGAAGAAGGACATGCGGCAGATCATCATGATCACCGACGGAAAGCCGAGCGCCCTCACGATGCCCGACGGGCAGATCTACAAGAACTCGTTCGGTCTCGACATCACGGTGATCGAGAAGACGCTCCAGGAAGTTGCGGCGTGTCGGCGATCGGGCATCATGATCAACACCTTCATGCTCGCCCGCGACCGAGCCCTCGTGGAGTTCGTGAAGCGGATGAGCGAGATCAGTCGTGGCAAGGCGTACTTCACGACGACGATGACGCTCGGGCAATTCATCCTGATGGATTTCCTCAAGCGGAAAACCCGCAAGGTGAGCTGAGCCGATCGTTACAGCTCGCCGTTGAGGATGCGACGGAGCACGGCGGAGTCCATGTTGCCGCCGCAGAGAATCACCCCCACGCGCTGGTGCTGGAGCGCGGGGGCGAGCTTGCGAGCGGCGGCGACGCCCATGGCTCCAGCCCCTTCCACGAGCTGGTGCGTCGTCGAGAGGACGAGGCGTACGGCATCGGCGATCTCGGCATCGGTCACCGTGATGAAATCCGCGAGTCCGTCCAGCAGTGTTGGAAAGGTGAGCTCGTAGGTCGACCTGGTGGCGACACCCTCGGCGAAGGTGGCGGCGCGCGCGGTGCGACGCGGGGCCTTGGCGTGCCAGCCATCGTGCGCCGCCGACGCGCCCGCCGCCTGCACGCCGATGATGCGCAGACTCGGTCGCAGCGCGCGCGCCACCGCGATGGCGCCCACCGCCTGTGAGCCGCCACCGATGGCGATGAGCAGGGTATCGAGCTCCGCCGCCTGTTCGAGGATCTCGAGCGTCATCGTGCCCGCGCCCGCGAGCACGTGGGGATTGTTGGTCGAGTGGGCCAACGTGCTGCCCTCGTGCTCCACGAGCCGCTGCGCGACCGTCACCGCCTCGTCGTAGTCCGCCCCATCCTCGATCACGCGTGCGCCCCACGCGCGCAGGGCGTCGTTCTTCTCCGGGTTGTTGCCGCGCGGAACGCAGATGGTCACGGGCACGCCGAGCTGTCGACCGGCATACGCGAGGCCGAGTCCGTGGTTGCCGGTCGTGGCACCGACGATGCCGGCTGCGCGTTGGTCCGATGTGAGCGCGGTGACGGTGGCGAGGCCGTTCCGCACCTTGAACGAGCCGGTCGGCTGCATGTTCTCGTGCTTCACCCAGAGCGCAATGCCGGGGAGGGCGGCATCGAGCTGCGGGTATGCGCGCAGCGGGGTCGGCGTGAGGAACCGATCGAGTCGCGCGCGGGCGGCGCTGACGTCGTCCAGCGAGATGGGGGAGGTCATGGTGCAGGACGTTAGATTCCCGCGCTGGAATCCGCAAAGGATCGGGGTCATGGGCAGCTACGCGTATGTCGCGATCGGAAGCGCGCTGGGTGGGGTGGCTCGGTTCACGCTGGGCGGTTGGCTGCAGCGCCGGCTCGATGCGTCGATGCCGCACGCGGGCGCGGTCGCATTCCCCATCGGCACGCTGCTGGTGAACGCGACGGGGTCATTCGTGCTGGGGATCGCGGCCGTCGCCATCCTGCGGCGAGGCCCGGATGCGGACGCCATGCGCCTGCTGCTCGCCGTCGGCTTCTGCGGCGGATACACGACCTTCTCCACGTTCAGCTACGACACGGTGGCGTTGCTCGAGAATGGCGGAGGCACGCTCGCCGCATTGAACGTGCTGGCGAGCGTGATGCTCGCGCTGCTCGCGACGTTCGCCGGCATCGCCCTCGGCCGCGTGCTGCTGCCGGTGCACGCCTGATGCTGGCCGCGCTCCTCAGCGTGCTCGCGTTGGGTTTCCTGCTCGGCATGCGTCACGCCACCGACCCCGATCATGTGGTTGCGGTGACGACGATCGTGACCCAGCAGCGGTCGCTCGCGCGGGCGGCGCGAACGGGCGTGCTGTGGGGTCTTGGCCACACGGTGACGATCCTGCTCGTCGGCGGGGCGATCGTGCTGCTCAAGGTCCGGCTCGACCAGATTCCAGCGAAGGTCGAGATGTCTCTCGAGTTCGCGGTCGCAGTGATGCTCGTCGTGCTCGGCCTGCTGACGCTGGCGGGTGGCGAGCGGCGCGTGGCCGACAGCACGGCGCGTCCACTCACCGTCGGGTTCGTGCACGGTCTTGCGGGTTCCGCGGCGGTCGTGACGCTGCCCCAGGTCGCGCTGATTCCCGATCCGCGGTGGGCGGTTGGGTATCTCGCCGTGTTCGGCGTCGGCACGATCGCCGGCATGCTGCTGGTGACGGCGTCCATTGCGGCGCCGGCGCTGTTTGCGACGCGCCGGTTCAGCGGCATGAACCGCTCGCTGCGCATTGCGTCCGGTCTGGCGAGCATCGGCTTCGGACTGGTGCTTGCGCACCGCATCGGTTTCGTGGATGGGTTGTTCGCGGCGATGCCGAGGTGAGGGGTACGACGCGAAGGGGCGAAGAGAAGATGCGCACGAAGGAATGCGCGGAGCGCGCCACGCGGAGGAGGGCGCAGGTCGAGGTCGATCATCCGATCGACGTGCATGCGGGGCGTCGCTTTGGCGTGTTGCTTCGCCGCTGGTTTCGCGTGCATGGCCGAGATCTTCCGTGGCGAAAGACTCGCGATCCATATCATGTGCTCGTCTCCGAGCTCATGCTGCAGCAGACGCAGGTGTCGCGGGTGGTCCCGAAGTACGCGGCATTTCTCGCCACCTTTCCGACGCTGCGCGACGTCGCACGCGCGCGGCCGGCGCG
>JANLTI010000237.1:0-2723 GCA_031362845.1 Gemmatimonadaceae bacterium
GTGATTGTACTTGACCGTGCCCGCCGGCAGTTCGGGCCCGAACGAGGCGCCGGTCAGGCGGCAGTCGAAATTGCGACACACCGCAGCATTTCCCTGGCTCCCCTGTCCAAACTTCGTCTGCAGCGGATAGTCGCGGTTCACCTCGTCGCTCGAGAAGCTCGACCGCGCCGACCAGCGAACCGTGTTCGGACGGCCACGCTTGGTCGTGATCAGCACCACGCCCGAACCCGCACGGGCGCCATAGATGGCCGCCGCAGCGGCGCCCTTCAGGATTTCAACGGATTCGACGTCCGCCGGATTCAGGTCCATCATCCGGTTCGGCGCGCTCGTGCCCGCCGTGCTGAACGTCGTGGTGATCGCCGAATTGTCCACCGGAATGCCGTCGACGACGAACAGCGGCTGAGAATTGCCCTCGATGGACTTCTGGCCGCGAATCTGGATGAAGCTCGCCGATCCTGGCTCACCCGACGACGACGAGACCACGACACCCGGCGCCTTTGCCGCCAGCGACTGCACGATGTTCGTCTCGTTCGACTTCAGGATTTCATCGGCCTTCACGGAGCTCACCGTGACGCCCAGGCGCTCGGTGGTCGACTGCGTCCCGGCGCCCGTCACCACGACTTCGCCGAGGCGGAGCGGATTCACGTCGAGCCGGAAGTTCTGCACGATCGCGCCACGCAACACGATGCCGACGCTGGCACTCCGCAGTCCAATGGCGCGGACGCTCAAGCGCGCCTGCTGGCCGTTCGCCCGCGCTGCCGGAACGACGATCGAGTAGCCGCCATCCGCGCGCGTCTGCACGCCGATTCCCATCCCGTCCAGGAACACGCTCGCCAGTTCGACCGGCGTGCCGCCCTCCTTGGTCACGCGACCGGAGATCGTCGCGCCGTCCTGCGCGCTGGCGAGCCATGGGATGAGCAGAGCGAATGCCGCTCCGACGAGTTGTGCGGAATGCTTCATTGCGAGGATGCCTCCTGGAGAGGAACGCGAGCGTGGCGACGGGCGGAGGGAACGCCCGGGGGGAGCCGATCGCTCGACTACAGATGTCAGGCGCGTGCAGCCTGTCCGTACAAGAGCCGAAAGCTTACGACCACTTTAGACAAGTGTCAACAAAACGCGGATCATCGATACCCGCAGTCTGCTGGCACCCAGTCGACCCTACTGGCCGCCGAACCGTCACAGTGGTCCATGCGGTCACAAAAAAAGGGCGGCGGAGCTTTCGCTCCGCCGCCCGCCAGCTGCCTGCACGTCGCCTTACACGGCCGACGCGTGCTCCGTCACCACCCGAACCGTGTCGTCCACCACCTGGAGGAATCCGCCATCCACGCTGAACCGTGGTCCGGAGCCCTCTGCCCCCAGCCGAAGCTCTCCCTTGCCCAGCAGCGTGACCATCGGAGCATGCCCTGTCAGGATGCCGACCTGACCGTCGAAGGCGGGAGCGACGACCGACTCCGTCGTGCCCTCGAACAGCACCGCTTCCGGTGAGATGACCGAGACGGTGAGCACGGTCAGCCCTGCATCTTCTTGGCGTTCGCGACGACATCGTCGATTCCGCCGGCCATGAAGAATGCCTGCTCCGGCAGATGATCGAACTCGCCCGCCACCAGTCGCTCGAAGCTGCTGATCGTCTCCTCGAGCTTGACGTACTTGCCCGGGATGCCGGTGAACTGCTCCGCCACCGAGAACGGCTGCGACATGAACCGCTGCAGGCGACGCGCCCGGCCGACCACCCGCTTGTCCTCCTCCGACAGCTCGTCCATGCCGAGGATGGCGATGATGTCCTGCAGCTCCTTGTACCGCTGGAGGATCTTCTGCACGTCCGTCGCCGTCTTGTAGTGCCGTTCGCCGATGTACTGCGCATCCAGGATGCGGCTCGTGGACGTGAGCGGACTCACGGCGGGATAGATCCCGAGCTCCGTGATCGATCGGTCGAGCACGACGGTGGCGTCGAGATGCGCGAAGGCCGTGGCTGGCGCCGGGTCGGTGATGTCGTCCGCCGGCACGTAGATGGCCTGCACCGACGTGATCGATCCGTTCTTCGTGGAGGTGATGCGCTCCTGCAGGTCACCCATCTCGGTCGCCAGCGTCGGCTGATATCCCACCGCGCTCGGCATGCGGCCGAGCAGCGCCGACACCTCGGACCCGGCCTGCGTGAACCGGAAGATGTTGTCGATGAACACCAGCACGTCCGCGTTCTCCACATCGCGGAAGTACTCGGCGACGGTGAGTCCGGTCAAGCCGACGCGCAGCCGGGCGCCGGGTGGCTCGTTCATCTGGCCGTAGATCAGGGCGACCTTGTCCAGGATGTTGGCTTCCTTGAACTCGAGATACAGGTCGTTCCCCTCACGCGTGCGCTCACCCACGCCGCAGAAGACCGACTTGCCGCCGTGCTCCTTGGCGATGTTGTTGATCAGCTCCTGGATGATCACCGTCTTGCCGACGCCGGCGCCGCCGAAGAGGCCGATCTTGCCGCCGCGCACGAACGGCGCGACGAGGTCCACGACCTTGATGCCCGTCTCGAAGATCTCCGTCTTGGGCTCGAGATTGACGAAGTCGGGACGCTTGCGATGGATGGGCCAGCGCAGCGCATCCTTCGGAATGTCGGCGCCGTTGTCGATCGGCTCGCCGAGCACGTTGAGGATGCGGCCGAGCGGTGTCGCGCCGACCGGCACCGTGATCGGACCGCCCGTATCTAGCACCTCCATGCCACGCACGACCGCGTC
>JANLTI010000243.1:0-11429 GCA_031362845.1 Gemmatimonadaceae bacterium
ATTCCCGGCACGTGGCCGCGACCGCTCACGCACCAGCAGTCTTACTGGACGGTGGTCGGTGTACCTGAAGACGATCGCGACGCACTCTTCAGCGAGGACGGAAACCTGGAACCGCGGCCTGGTAGCTTCTCGGTCGAGCCGTTCGTTCGCGCGAATGGGCGACTGCTCACCTGGCGCGAAGGATCGACCACACACTCGCTCGAGCGTGGCGAGATGCCCATTCCGACCGCGCGCCGGCGCTCCGACGATGTTGACCTGTCCACGACGGCAATGGCGTCGGGCTCCGCCGGCTTTTCGACCGTCACGCTGCGCTATCGGCTGGTGAATCGCCGAGCGAGTCCGCTCGCCGTGGAGCTGTACGTCGCCGTCCGTCCCGTCCAGGTGAATCCGCCTTGGCAGTTCCTTGGCATTGCGGGTGGTGCCGCCACCGTGCGCTCGTTGCGTTGGGATGGGGGCGCCCTCGTCGTGAACGACTCCGACTCTGTCAGGCCGCTAACGCCCGCGAGAGGTGGCGGAGTCGTTCGGTTCGATTCGGGCACGGTCGTCGGGTTCCTGCGCAACGGTGTGCTTCCTCCCTCCACGTCGGTCGTAGATTCCACCGGGATGGCGGAGGGAGCCATCGCCTGGCGCGTCGCTCTCGCCGCGAGCGACAGTGCCGAGGTGTGGGTGACGTTGCCGGGTCCACTGTCGCACACCCTGCCTGGAAATGTCCACCGCGCGCGAACGGCGCGCGAAGCCTCGCGGATCGGCCGGCTGATTCTCGCCGCCGCGCGCTCGTACTGGGATGTCGAAGATGGCATGCCCGGTTTGCGGTTGCACATGTCGGGGCCGGGAGCCGAGCTCGCGAGGGCCATGCGCACGGCGCTCGCGCACATTCGCATCAACACACGGGGGCCTGCTCTGCAGCCGGGCACGCGCAGTTATCGGCGCAGCTGGATCCGCGATGGCGCGCTGACGTCAGCGGCGCTTTTACGGATCGGGGACGAGCGCGAGGTCAAGCGCTTCCTCGATTGGTACGTGCCATTCGTCTTCCCCGACGGGAAGGTGCCCTGCTGCGTGGACCATCGCGGCGCCGACCCCGTGACGGAGAACGACGCCGACGGCGAGCTGCTGTTCCTCGCCGCCGAGTATGCGCGACTCACCAAGTACGATGGTCCGGCGGTCACGCAGCACTGGCCGACCCTGCGAAAGGTCGCGGCCCATCTCGATTCTCTTCGACTGTCTCGCCGCACCGCGCTGTACCGGTCTCCTGACTCGCTCCTCGTGCTGGGCCTGCTGCCTCCCTCGATCAGCCATGAGGGGTACTCCTCCAAGCCGGCGTACTCATACTGGGACGACTGGTGGGGTGTGCGCGGCCTCGAAGACGCGGCGTTCCTCGCGCGCCTCGCCGGCGACCTGCCGAGCGTCGCACGCTACACGGCAGCTGGTCGCGAGATGCGCACCGATGTCGTGGCGTCGGTGAAGCGATCGATGGAACTACATCGGATCGCGACGCTACCGGGCGCCGCGGAGCTCGGCGACCTCGACCCGACGTCGTCGACCATCGCGCTCGATCCCGGCCAGGCGTTGGCAGACCTGCCGCGTGCCGCCGTGCAGGTCACCTTCGACAGCGCATGGTCGACGCTCGAACGCCGGCGGCAGCCCGGCTCGTCGTGGGAGGTCTTCACGCCGTATGAGTGGCGCAACGTGGGTGCGTTCATCCGGCTCGGCCAGCCAGAGCGGGCGCACGCGTATTCCGACTGGCTGATGTCCATGCGACGCCCGCTCGCGTGGAACCAGTGGAGCGAAGCGGTCTGGCGCGAGCCGCGCACACCCAGGTTTATCGGTGACATGCCGCATGGCTGGGTTGCATCCGATTTCCTTCGCGCGACGCTGGACCGGTTCGTTTACGAGCGCGCCGCGGACTCGACCCTCGTGGTCGGCGCCGGCATCCCATACGACTGGGCGCGGGCGGACCAGATCGTCCTGGTCGACATGCACACGTGGTGGGGTACAATCGATTTCTCCACTGAGCCGATCGCCGGGGGGGTCCGCGTCGGGATCAGCGGGGCCATCGCGCCAGGAGGGCTGGAAGTTCACGCGCCGTTTGGTCGCCGGCCGCGCCACGCGACGCTGGATGGAAAGCCCGCGCCTCTTGTCCACGACGGTCGGGTCGTCCGTACCGGCACACCTGCGACCGTGGATTTCTTCTATTGAACGCCACGCGATGCCGCCGCGCCGCGTCAGCCGTCGAGCGCCGTTCCGTTGCTGCGAATCACGTCGCGGTAGAAGAGCGCGCTCGACTTCGGGGTGCGCTCCAGCGTCTCGTAATTCACGTGCACGATGCCGAACCGCTTGGAGAAGCCGAGGCTCCACTCATAGTTGTCGAGCAGGCTCCAGGCGAAATAGCCGCGCAGGTCGGCGCCTTTCGCGATCGCCTCGTGACACGCCTGGAGATGCTCGCGATAGTACCAGACCCGCAGCGGATCGTGCACGACGCCGTCGATTGCATGCGGCGCGTCGTAGAAGGCGGCCCCGTTCTCCGTCACGTACAGCGGAATGCGGCCGTACCGCTCCGTCACCCAGAGCAGCGTGCGGGTCAGCGACTGCGGATGCATCTCCCACCCGGTCTCCGTGTACGCGTGCTCCGGCTGGCGGACGTAGGCGATGCGGACCGGCAGCGCGAGCGGATCGTCGCGCACGACGCCGCGCGTGTAGTAGTTGATGCCGAGGAAGTCGATCGCCTGGCCGATGAGCGCGAAGTCCTCACTCGGGAACTCCGGCCACGCCACGCCGAAGATGTCGCGCATTTCATCGGGATATCCGCCCTTGAAGACGGGGTCGAGGTACTGCCGGTTCATGTACGCGTCGCCGCGTTGCGCGGCGGCCGCGTCCGCGGCACTGGAGGTCGCCGGATCCTTGGGCTCGAGATTCACCACCAGGCCGACCTGGCCGAGCCGCGACTCGGCGCGGAACGCCTGTACACCCATGCCGTGCGCCCGCATGAGGTTGTGACTGGCGATCGGTGCCTCGAACAGATTGCGGTGGCCGGGCGCGAGCGCGCCGTGCAGGTAGCCTCCGTCCGTCACCACCCACGGCTCATTGAGCGTGGCCCACATCGGCACGCGATCGCCGAGCGCCGCGAACACGATGCTGGCGTATTCGCCGAACCATTCCGCGACGTCGCGGTTGAGCCAGCCGCCCCGATCGTCGAGGGCAGCCGGGAGGTCCCAGTGAAACAGCGTTGCGTTGGGCGTGATGTTGGCGGCGAGGAGCGCATCCACCAGGCGCTCGTAGAAATCCAGACCGCCCCTGTTGACCCTGCCGGTGCCCTCGGGCAGGATACGGCTCCAGCTGATGCTGAAGCGATAGGCCTGCAGACCGAGCTCGCGCATCAGCGTCACGTCGTCGCGGTAGCGGCGGTAGTGATCGCAGGCGATGTCCCCGGTGTCGCCGTTGCTGGTGCGACCGGGACTATGGGCGAAGCGCTGCCAGATGCTCGGCCCGGCGCCGTCGGCGAGCGGACTTCCCTCGATCTGATACGCCGACGTCGAGGCGCCCCACAGAAAGGACTCAGGGAAGCGATGCGATTCGTTCATGCGGGACAAGATAGCACCGACGCGGCGCGGCGAGCACACTCGACGTGGGGGCCAGCATGACCGGCATCCGCGCGACGCGCGCGAGCAACGCCGCCACCGTGTCACTCCAGGGCGTACGCAAGGAGTACGAGAACGGCGTGGTCGCGGTTCATGGCGTCGACCTCACGGTGAACGCCGGTGAGTTCGTCGTGCTCGTGGGTCCGTCGGGGTGCGGCAAGAGCACCACGCTGCGCATGGTGGCGGGACTCGAGTCCATCACGGCGGGCACGCTAACCATCGACGGACGTGTCGTGAACGACGTCCCGCCCTCCGATCGCGACATCGCCATGGTGTTCCAGAGCTACGCCCTCTATCCGCACATGTCGGTGCGCGACAACATGGCGTTCGCGCTGAAGCTGCGAAGACGTCCCGCCGCGGAGATCGCGGAGCGGGTGAACGAGGCCGCGTCGACGCTGGGACTCGCGACCATGCTGGACCGTACCCCACGGCAGCTGTCGGGCGGACAGCGACAGCGCGTGGCGATCGGCCGCGCCATCGTGCGGGAGCCGAGCGTCTTCCTGTTCGACGAACCGCTGTCGAATCTGGATGCGGCATTGCGCAGCGAGATGCGTCGCGAGCTCGCGACGCTGCCTCGCCGGCTCGGGGCGACGATGCTGTACGTGACGCACGACCAGGTGGAAGCGATGACGCTCGGAGACCGGATCGTCGTGATGCACGAAGGCCGGGTGCGCCAGGTGGATTCGCCCGGGCGGTTGTACGATCACCCGCACGACACGTTCGTCGCCGGGTTCCTCGGCAGCCCGCCAATGAACCTGTTGCCGGGCGCACTCGTCCAGCGCGAGGGACGGTGGTTCGCGCAGCTCGCCGATGCGCCGGCGCTCGAGCTCCCGCTGCCTGAGCCGCTCGCGGAGGTGGCGCGACGCGCTCGAGCGGCGTCGATCATCGTGGGCGTTCGGCCGGAGCACCTGAGCGCGCGCCCGACGCAGCCGGACGAGCCCGCGGGCGGCAGTCTTCCTGCCATCGTTGAGCTGGCCGAACCACTCGGGCACGAACAGCTGCTGCATCTGCGCGCTGGCGCGATGTCGTTCACCGTGCGCGGGGCGCCGGGCGTGCGTCCGACGGTGGGGTCGACGGTATCGGTGCGCATGACGCCGGAGCGGCTGCATCTGTTCGACGCCGCGTCGGGGGTGTCGCTCCTGGCGTAGCTGCTCTGTCGTGGACTGTCGTGGCGCGCTATACTGGCGCACCTCACATCGTTGGTGCCTGGCATGAACGATCGAGCGGAGATCGACCGGTCATCGGCGCCTGAAGGGCGGCCTCGCGGAGAGCGCGCTCGTCCGTCGACGGCGCACGGCACGACGATCGCCAACCGCTACATCGTGGAGCGCATGTTGGGGCGGGGCGGCATGGCCTCGGTGTACCTCGCGCACGACCGCCTCGTCGACCGCCCGGTCGCGCTCAAGATCCTGCGTCGCGAGTTGAAGAATTCCGTCGCGATGGAGCGCTTCACGCGCGAGATCGGTGTCATTGCCCGGCTCCGTCACGCGCACATCGTGCCGCTCCACGATTCCGGCGTGTACGAGGAATTGCCGTTCTACGTGATGGCGTATATCGCCGGCGAGACGCTGCAGGATCGAGTGCTGCGAGAGGGGCCACTCCCCATCAGCGACGTCGTTCGGCTGGGCGCGCAAGTCGCCGAAGCGCTCGCCTATGCGCATCGGGAAGGCGTGCTGCACCGTGACGTGACGCCGGGGAACATCCTGCTCGCGGACGCGAACGCCTACGTCGTCGATTTCGGCATCGCGCGGCTGTTTCACGAATCCGACGACGTGCGCACGACCCAGTCGGGCTTCATCCTTGGAACCCCCACGTACATGAGCCCCGAGCAGGCGAGTGGGGAGTTGGAGTGCGACGGACGGAGCGATATCTACAGCCTGGGATGCGTGCTCTACGAGATCACGACTGGCACGCCTCCGTTCGCCGGCGCGACACCGCAGGCCGTCATTGCCGGGCGATTCGGGCCACCACCGCCCCCCGTGCATGTCGTTCGCACGGACGCGCCGGTCGAGCTGAGTGACGCCATCGCGCGGGCGATGCAGAGCGTACCGTCGGAACGGTTTCAGTCGGCCGCCGATCTGTCTGCCGCGCTCGCGGCGGCGGCGACGGTCGACGAGTGGCCCGTCCGCGTGCGCCGCCGCCGCAGCGGCGCGCGGCGAGCCTTCACCATCGTGGCCCTGCTCGTCAGTGCGATGCTCGGTGCGGGCTATCTGGCGCGCACGCGATGGACGCCCCTGCGCGCGCGGATGAATGAGATGGCGATCGAGCGCGCGATCGATCAGGTTGGGCGCGGCGAGTGGTCGCGCGCCGAAAGCTCGTTGCGCGCCGTGGTGGCGAACGACCCGGCGAACGCCGTGGCGCATCTCTGGCTGGCGCAGACGGGAGCCCTTGCCGCGGCGTCGGCGGACGAGCCGGACTCGCGATGGAAGGCGGCGATCGTGCTCGCCGAAGACGGACGCGCGACAATGGACACGGTGCAGCGTCTGCGGCTGAGTGCCCTGCGCGCCTCTGCCGATGGTGCGCACGACGTCGCGCGCGAATACTATCGCCGGCTCGTCGCGCTGGAGCCGGCGAATGTCGCAACGCGCCTGGCGCTCGCTGACGCGTTCCTGACCGACAGTCTCGTGGAGCGCGACAGCAGCAGCGCGTCGTCGTGGCGATTCCGTGGCAGCTGGGAGAGTGCCGTGCGCGTACTGCAATCCGCGCTGGATCTGCAACCTGGCTCACCCCCCATGCGCGCCGCGATCTTCGATCGACTCAGGCACGCGCTCATCACGTCATCCGGGTTTCGATCGGGTCGAGCGATCGCCGGCCCCCCGCACGCGTTCGCCGGATTTCCTGCGCTCGATGCGGATACGCTCGCGTACGTACCGTATCCACTCGCGGAGGTGGCGTCGGGTGTTGCGGAATCACGCAATACGACGTTGACGGATGCACAGCGCCGAAATCGCGGGCAGCTTCGACGGGTGGCCGCGGACTGGGTCGCCGACCTGCCGAATGACCCCGCCGCGCACCGTGCCTACGCCATCGCGCTCGCAGCCGATGGAATCCTGACCGCTCCGCGCGCCGACGCACCCGATGCCGTGCGCGAAATCAGGCGCGCGAGAACGCTCGCGCGCGACGTTCGGTCGGGGCTCTCGAGCGGCGCGCTCGAAGTCCGACTGCTCGTTCGTGCCGGACGGATGGGTGAGGCCCGCGCGCTGGCGGACACGCTCATCCGGATCGGCACTCCCCAGACGACGGAGGAAGGCGAGATGCTCGCCTCGCTGTCGGCCCTGCGTGGCGATGCTCGTGGCGCGGTGGCATTCGTCTCGATGAGCATCGAAAGCGGACACGTGCTCCTCACCGACGGCCGGCAGTGGACGGTTCCCGCGACCGTGATGACACCATGGAGAATGCTCGAGGCGTACGCCTCGGTCGGTCGCTCGGCCGACAGCATCATCATTGCGCGGAATCGGCTGGATGACGTGATCAGGCGTGATGTCGCACCGGACATGGTGCCGATCGTCCGGACCTCGCTCATGATTCGCTCACTCACGCTCGCCGCGCCAACGGTGGGCGCGGCGGTTCTCGATGGTCTCGATCCCGGCCGGAACCTCATCGCCGGGCTCATCCGACTGGCGGCCTCGGGCGACACGACCGGCCTTCGTCGGGGATTGCGCGCCGTCGACGAATTGCGGCGCGCGCGCGATGCGACGTCGCTCTCGATCGACGGTGCGTACCTGCTGTCGTGGCTGCGACTCGTCGCGGCCGACACCGCGGGCGCGGAGCGACAGATGGACACGATGCTGGAGCAACTCGGTGCGCTGACGAACAGTCCGCCCACCGATCTCATGGAATCGGCACTCGTCGGACGCCTGATGCGCCAGCGCGCCGATGTCGCTCGTCGGCGGGGTCAGGGTGCGGTGGCCATTCGCTGGCAGGCCGCCGCGGACACTTTGTGGCAGTGACGCAGGCGGACCTACTGACTTGTCTCGCACCGGAGGAGCAAATGAAGCTCACGACATCGCACGCAGGTCCGGCGGTGACCCTCGCGTGCATCTCCCTTGTTACCGTCCTGACGAGCGGCTGTGGGTTCCTGGGCATCGGCACTGGCAATCCCGGTCCAGGAGAAGATCCAGGACTGTACGGCTTGCCGACGGACAACCCGGCGGCGACTCGCGCGTACGTGAGTGGACTCAGCTTCGCAGCCGTTCCAATCACCCAGACGCTCCGCTGTGAGGGCAATGCCAACACGACCCTTCGCATCTACGTGGAGCGCCGCGCTCCGTATCTCAGTGTCGCGAGTGCACGGATGCGAGGCAGGATCGTCGCTCGCGTGGTCAATGCGGGTCCCAGTCGGTGTCCCGATCTGTCGCTCGAGCCGAACGGAGTAGCATACTGGTGGACGGGGCCAAATCGCGGACATTCGCTCACGACGGATTTCTGGCGTATTCCGGAGGCGCCGGGCGATACTATCCGGCATCTCGCGCAGACGGGTGAGACGCTCGCCCATCCCGACTCGCAGCGTACGGTGGGCGCCGCGATGATTTCCGACCGTCTGCCCCATGGCGACGGCGACGACGCCGGCGATGTGGACACGCCGAGGTTTGGCCACAACTCTACCTGGATCGCATGCCTCGGCGGATGCTGCAAATCGGCGGCGCTCGTCGAGAACTTCTACTAATGGACGGCCATGACCGACACGACTTCGCCCGATCATCTCAAGACCGAGCCAACGCTGCAATCGACGACCCCGCCGGCGGCGTGGTGGGAAGACTTCATCGACATCTTCTACGCACCGTCGCAGGTGTTCGAACGGCGCGCCCGGTCCGGATTCGGCATCCCGATGCTCGTCGTGACGATCCTCATCGCCCTCATCGGCTTCGCCAACAGCGGCGTGATGCAGCCCATCATGGATGCCGAGTTCACCCGCGCGTCCGCGGTGCAGATGCGCAACAACCCGCAACTGACGGCCGAGATGATGGAAAAGGGCCGAGGCATCGGTGAGGGCATTGCGAAGTACGGTGCGGTGGTGTTCGTGCCGGTCGGCATCTTCCTCACGGGCCTGGTGCTCTGGCTCTGCGGCAAGGTCTTCGACGCGAAGCAGACGCTCGCCGCCGCCATCACCGTTGCGGCGTTCGCCTTCGTGCCTCGCGTACTCGAGGGTGTACTGTCGGGCGTGCAGGGATTGATTCTCGATCCCGCGTCGCTCAACGGACGGTTCAAGCTGTCGCTCGGACTCGGGCGCTTTCTGGACCCCGATACCGCCTCGCCGGTGCTCCTGGCGCTACTCGGGCGCGTGGATGTGTTCACGATCTGGGTGACCGTACTGCTCGTCATCGGACTGTCCGTCACCGGGCGCATTCCGCGATCGCGCGCGGCGATTGCCGGCGTGCTCGTCTGGATTGCCGGCGCCTTGCCGCAACTCCTTGGCGCGCTGCGGAGCTAGTCGCTGCCCCCGCTCACGCCGTTGGCGGGGGGAGATGAAAACGAGTCCGTCAACACCCTCCGCAGCACCTTGCCTGACGGGCTGCGGGGGAGCGTGGAGACGATGCGCACGAACGCGGGGCGCTGAAATCGCGCCAGCGAGGTCGCCGCGTGTTCGTGGACGTCGTCCGGCGTGAGCGTGGCGCCGGGCACGGGCACGACGTCGAGCGCAACCTGCGAGCCGCGGCTCGCGCCCGCCACCCGGTACGCCACCACCTCGGCGACGCCGGCATGCGCCGCGATCGCCCGCTCGACGTCGGAGGGATAGACCTTGAATCCGGCGACGTTGATGGCGTCGTCCAGGCGGTCCACCAGATGCAGCCTGCCGTTCGCGGACAATCGGCCGGCGTCGCCCGTGCGCAGCCATCCGCCGCGAATCGCGCGCGCGGTCTCGTCGGGCCGGCGCCAGTATCCGGTCATGACGTTCGGGCCTCGAATCGCCACTTCACCCAGCGCGTCCTCGCCGAGCCAGGCATCGCCCTCGATCTCGGCGATGCGAATCTCCACCCCGTCGATCGCGTAGCCGACGGAGCCGGGCACGCGATCTCGTCCATCGTCGAAGGTCGCGAAGGGAGAGCTCTCGGACAGGCCGTATCCCTGCTGGAGCGGCCTGGCGGTCGCAGTATGCCATCGCGCCGCGAGCGCCGGCGCGAGTGGTGCCGCGGCGGACAGCGCGACGCGCAACGCGCGTAGCGACTCCGGCGCTCCAACCTCCAGCAACCGTTGAAACACGAGTGGCGCGGCGTAGAGCTGCGTCACCTGCCCGGCGCGAATCGCGGCGTGCACCTCGTCAGCGTGAAATCGCGCGAAGATTCGCACGCTCGCACCCGCGGCGAGCGCGCCCAGCAGCACGACGTTCTGGCCGAAGCAATGCGAGACGGGCACCACCAGCGCGAGCGCGTCATGCGACTCGATGCCGCAGTACCTCACCTTCGACGCGGCGTTGAAGACGAGATTGCCGTGCGAGAGCACGATGCCCTTCGGGTCGCCTGTGGTGCCGGACGAGTAGAGAATGGTCGCGGGGTCGGACGTGGCGCGTGACGCGGGTGGGCCGGTTAGTCCGGGGGGTTGGCGATAGCATGCGCGCGCGAACGAGCGGGTGTCGTCGTCGCCATCGACCACGAGGACCGTGGGCGGGCCGGCGTTCAGCGTGGCGGCGACGGCGCGCGTCGTGACCAGCACGCGCGCGTCGGCGTTCACGAGGGCACGTTCGGCATCGGCGGTTCGCCAGGCCGGGCTCAGGACAGCCGCGACCGAGCCGTGCCAGAAGGCGCCGAGCAGCGCGACGGCGAACGCGGGATGATTGGGCAACAGGATGGCGACGCGCTCGTCGGTACGGACAGCCAGACTCGCCAGAACGCTCGCGAAGCGACGCGATGCATCGCCAAGCTCGCCGTAGGACATCGTCCCGTCGTCCCAGCGAAGCGCGAGCGCGGCCGGACTCCGGCGCTCGGCGGTGTGAAAGAGCGATGCGGCGTTCATGTCAGCGTGAAATGACCGAGTCGCCGGTACGGTTCCGGGGTAGGTGGGTAGGTGCGAGGTGGGTAGGTGGGTAGGTCCCCTACCGACCTACCGACTTACCGACCTACCGTGTTCCGCTCAGGGCACGACCCGCGATGCACGACGCGATGCACCAGCACGCGCACCTCCGCATCCTCGAGCCGCTCGATGCGCGTGCCGCAGCGGTGGCAGTGCGGAAAGAGCGCGTAAATCTCCCGGGCGATGTGGTCGATGAAGGGGTCGCCGTGACGACTGAAGAGTGGCATGCGCGCGTCAGGCGAAATCATCCATGCCTCGGGGACGATCGAGCAGGCGTCTACGCCACGGTGGCGCGACCTCGCGCGCAATCGCTGTGGCATGGGTCACGGCGAACATCTTGCCGTGACAGATATTGATCAGCGTGGGTCAGGCACTCCGGCGCCCGGATCGTCGTCGCACGCTTTGCATGGAACGCGTCCGGGGGCGAGGTTTATTAACTGAGACGCCGGCGAATCATTGGCCGGCGCCGTTCGTCCTGCTATCGAACCTGTTCCCGCGCGCGCCGCGCGGGATTCGCCCTTTCCGGAGCACCACCCGAATGCGCGTTCGACTTCGTCTTGCGCTGTCCACAGTCATTCTCGCAGGTGTCGCAGCATGCAAGGACGGTCCGACCCTGCCGATTGGTCCGTTCGACACGCCGCTTCCCGCGTCGCTGAAGGTTGGCGACCTCGTTCGCGTGAACGTGAACGGAGAGGACGGCTGCACGAACGCGATCATCCGCGCGGCGCGAGTCGAGGCCATCGGCGGCAAGTCGATGATTCTCGCGGATACGCTCAATCCTTCCGG
>JANLTI010000271.1:0-11100 GCA_031362845.1 Gemmatimonadaceae bacterium
CTGTCGCGCAGCCTGTCTGCCACCGACATGCGAAGGTCGCGCAGCGTGTGGCCGGCGAGCCGTTCGTTGAGCACGCGCGTCACCTCCGCCACTGCGGTGTCCGCCAGACGTCCCCGCACCTCGACGAACACGGTGCGGACCACACCGCCATCGAGCGTGAGGACGAGCAGCAGTCGATCGCCGCCCACCTGCACCAGCTCCAGTCGCCGGAGAATGCTGGCGTCGAGCCGCGGACCAAGGGCGACGCCAAGTTCCTGCGTGAGGACGCCGAGGCTCTGCGCCGCGCGGCGGACGATGTTCTCGATCGTCGAGTGGCTGCCCGTGATGTCCTCACGCAACCGCTCGCGCTCGGCAACGACGATGGCGCTCGACGGGGCGTTGAGCAGGGAATCGACGTACGCGCGGTACGCCTTGTCCGTGGGCACGCGGCCGGCCGACGTGTGTGGATGGGAGAGAAACCCCTTCTCCTCCAGGTCGCTCATCGTGTTGCGGATCGTGGCGGGCGACACGCCCAGCCCGAATCGGCGCGAGAGCACCCGGGACCCGGTCGGTTCCGCCGTCTGGACGTACGTCGTGATCACCGCTTCGAGCACGCGGCGCTCGCGTGGAGTGAGCTCGTCGGCGGTTGCCATAAGTGTAAATGTACTAACGACTTCGGTGATGCGTCAAGGCGGAGGCCAGCGCGTCCAGCCGCAGCCAGCCTTCGGCCGTGCATCGCAGACGGGCGTCGCTGCCGATCGTCGCCCATCCGGCATCCACCCACGGCGCCACGAGCCGATGATCGGCCTCGGTCACCGGCAGGCCAGCGTCCGTGCGCAAGCCGAGGTAGACCGACTCGGCAATCCGGTTGGCCGCGGTGAGATATTCGGCACCGTCGAGCGGGTCCATTCCCTGGACCGCCGCGTCTCGCCATGCGGCATAGCCACGCAGGTTCCAGCGCCTGGTCTTGCCGTCGAAGCCGTGGGCCGCTGGCCCCACGCCCACGTACGACGCGCCGCTCCAGTACGCGGAATTGTGGAGCGCGCGTCGACCCGGCGCGGCGTAGTTGGACACTTCATAGTGCGAAAAGCCGGCATGCCCGAGCAGGCGGTGCGCCGTGAGGAAATCGCGCTCGTAGCCCTCCTCCGGCTGCTCGACGGTAGTCCCGCGCTCCACCCATCGACCGAGCGGCGTGGCGGGCTCGATCGTGAGCCCGTACAGCGACACGTGATCGGGCGCGAGGTCGATCATCGTGTGCACATCGCGCTCGAAGTCGCGCTGAAGTTCATCGGGCAGCGCGAAGATCAGGTCGAGCGAGAGGTTCGTGATGCCGGCGGCCCGAGCGGTGTCGACCGCGCGCGGAATCGCCGCCGCGTCGTGCGTGCGGTGCATCCAGGCGAGCGCACGATCGTCGAAGCTCTGCGAGCCAAGAGAAAGGCGGTTGATGCCGGCCGCCCGCCACGCGTCCGCCGAGCGGGCGTCCACGTCATCGGGATTCGCCTCGGCAGTGATTTCGATGTTGGCCGCACGAGGAAAATGACGCTCGACGATGGCGAGTGCGCGCGCGAGACCCTCGCCCCCGAGCCGCGAAGGAGTACCGCCGCCGAAATAGATCGTCGCCGCAGGCGTGGGCGCCGCGTCGCCGAATCTCGTGCTTAGCTCGGACTCGAGCGCCGACAGATATTCGTCCACCGGCACATCGCGTCGTACCGCGATGGAAAAATCGCAGTACGAGCACCGACGGGCGCAGAAGGGGACGTGGACGTAGACGTGCATCGTGCAATATCGCGCGATGACACGCGATTACAGGCGACGGATCTCGCCCGAGAGCGCGCACTCGATGAGCCCGCGCATCTCCAGCTCGCTCAACGCCGCCATTCCGGCGTGCGCCGGGAGCGACGCCCGCGTACACAGCGTGTCGAGATCCGCGGCGCCATGGGCCAATGCATCGAACAGCCGCCGCTCGGGTCCCGCGCTCGGGAGGTCGGCGATGCGGACGGGCGCGGTGAGCCCCGCGAGGGTGACGGCGTCCGCCATGCTCACGATGGCCACCGCACCGTCGCGGAGCAGTTCGTTGCTGCCCTGCGCCTGTGGTACGTCGATCGGACCCGGCACCACGGCCAGCGTGCGACCGAGCTCGAGCGCGTGGGCGGCGGTGATCAGCGCGCCGCTCTTGACTCCCGCCTCCACCACGATCGTCACCGCGGACAGTCCGGCGATGATGCGGTTCCGCATCGGAAACGAACCACCGTGCGCGGCATCGTCGGGCTTCAGTTCGGAGAGCAGCAGTCCGCGCTCGCCGATGGTGTGCTGGAGCGACGCATGCCCTTTGGGATAGACGACGTCGAGCCCCGTGCCGAGCACGGCGCAGGTGGCGCCGTCCACATCGAGCGCGCCGCGATGGGCCGACGCATCGATGCCGCGCGCGAGGCCGCTGACGATGGTCGCGCCGGCCATTGCCAGCACCCTGCCGAGCTCGCGCGCCACGCGCTCACCGTACGCCGTGGCGCGTCGAGTGCCGACGATGGCGACGCAGGGGCGGTCGAGAACCTCGAGTCGCCCGCGTGCCCAGAGCATGCGCGGCGGTGGAGCGCATTCACGCAGGCGCGCCGGGTAGCCCTCGCCTCCAAGGTGAAGTTGCACCACCGCGACGCTACGGGAGCTCGAGGTCGCGGATGGGGCGGACGGCCTGCTTCTTCATGTCGAGCACGCGACGCCACCACGCGAGCTTGAGCTCCTCGAGTCCGGTGCGTGCCGCGCCGCTGATCGCGAACACGCCGAAGGCAGCGTGCGGGTCGATGGGAGGAGCTTCGTCGTCGCCCAGCAGGTCCATCTTCGTGAACACCACACAGTGCGGCTTGGCCGCCAGCTCCGCCGAGTACTGTTCGATCTCGGAGCGCAGCTGGTCGTACTCCGCCTGCCAGTCTTCGGCATCGATCGGGATGAGGAAGGCGAGCAGGCGGGTGCGCTCGATGTGGCGCAGAAACTGGAGGCCCAGTCCCTTGCCCTCATGGGCGCCTTCGATGATGCCGGGAATGTCGGCCACGACGAACGTGCGATGGTCGCTCATCTGGACGACGCCGAGGTTGGGCGCGAGCGTCGTGAACGGATAGTCAGCGATCTTGGGGCGTGCCGCGCTGATGACCGAGAGGAGCGTGGACTTTCCGGCGTTGGGCTGGCCAACCAGTCCCACATCGGCAATGAGCTTCAGCTCGAGCTCGAGCGTCCGCTGCTCGCCGTCTTCCCCCGGCTGCCATTCGCGCGGGCTGCGATGCACCGACGTGGCGAACCAGGCGTTGCCCTTGCCACCGCGTCCGCCCTTCGCGACCACGAACTCGTCGCCGCTCTCCAGCACTTCGCCCACGATTTCGCCGGTGAGCTTGTCGCGAATCACCGTGCCGGGCGGAACAGGGAGGATGATGTCGTCGCCCGACGCGCCCGTCTTGTTGGAGCCGCTGCCGTGCAGGCCCCGCTCCGCCTCCCACGAATCGCGGTAGGTGAAGTCCAGCAGGGTGGCCAGATTGTTGTCACCGCGAATGCGCACGTCTCCTCCCTTGCCGCCATCGCCACCGTCGGGCCCACCCAGCGGGGCGAACTTTTCGCGCCGGAACGACGAAATACCGGAGCCGCCTGGCCCGGCGGCGACACGAACGATGACGCGATCGATGAACATCTCGGTGGTCGGAACGAAGGTACGGGGGCGGGGCGATCGGCGATTACCGATCGAGCGCAATGCGTGGCGCTTGTGCGCGAGCCGAGTAAGGTACTTGCCCAGTACCCGGGCGAGCAGGAGGCGAGCCGAAGTGGCGCGGTCCGCTCCGAGCGCGAGTACGAGCGACTCAGCTCGCGGACCGCACTTCGCCGACGATCTCGCCTCGGCTATTCCGCACGGGTCGCTGCTTGAACTCCGCCAGCCGCGGCGGGAGCGTACCCGGGAGCGCGCCGAGATGCTGGAGCACGGCGAGCACGGCGGGAAATTGCGCGCGCTGCGCTCCGTCCTCCACCTTTACCGCGAACCCGATCCCGTCATCGATGATGGCCACCGAATGAATGCCCTCGGCGCCGATCTTCGCGATCACCCGCCCTTCCGTCGCCTCGATGACCGCGGAGTCGAATCGGTCCGTTCCTCCCACGAGAAAGGGCCGCGTCTGCATCGCGTGCACGATACGCATGGCCGTTGGGGACGCGCGTCGCACGGCATCAGCCAGGCGGGCATACGCGCGGGCCATCGAGGACAGCGGGAGCGAGAACACCACGCATCCGCAACCGTCCACCGCCTGTCCGATCTGAGACGAGTCGAGCCCCGTCCACTTCGCCACTTCCTCGAGGCATCCGCGCTGCACCGGATGATCCTGCCGTTCGTAGCCGAACGCGGGCCAGCCCGAACTGTGCGCCCGCGCGAGCATCGCGGCATGCTTGCCCGAGCAATTGTTGTGGAGGCGCGTGGGATGACCGCCCTTGTCGCGGAGCGCCTTCTGGCCGCGCTGCGCGAGGGGATCGTGCGGGCCGCAGGCGAGATCACCCACTTCCATCCCGATGGACCTCAACATTTCCTCGGCCAGCGCGACATGTTCCGGCTCGCCGCCATGAGAGGCCACCGCGAGCGCGAGTTGGTCGTCGCCCCATCCGATGCGGTCGAACCCGCCGTCATCGACGAGGGGCATGACCTGAAATGGCTTGGCGCAGGAGCGCCAGTGCGCGACGCGCTCCCAGTCGCCCGCCGCTGCGACGATCGTTCCCGACGCGTCGGACACCGCCGCATGCACCCGGTGCAGCGATTCCACGGTGCCACCGCGCGTGACGACCACGTCGAGCGAAAGCTTGTCCATACGCAGGGAGCGGGTTGGGGACCAGAAAGGTAACCCACCCGCGCAAACAATTGGGTGTCGGCGCTGAGTCTACCGACGCGCGGTCAGCAGGATCCCCGCAAGCACCACCCCACCGCCGGTCAGCGTGGCCGGCGTGGGTACCTCGCGGATCCCGGGCAGCAATGCCGCGATCATGGTTGCGCCGAGCGGTTCGCCCAGCAGGGTGAGATTGACGACGTAGGCTGGTGAGTGCTTGAGCGCCCAGTTGAGCCCCGTGTGTCCGAGCAGCATGGGGCCGGCGGCGAGCGCGGCGAAAATCGCCAGCTCGCGCGCCGGCTGGGGCGCGAGCGGTGCGCCGGCGAGCACCGAAAGCACGAGCAGGACGACAAAGCAGGTGCCGTACACGAGGCCGACGTAGGGCCAGAGGTCGAGTGATGCGCGCAGCCGGCGCCCCGCGACGAAATAAATGGCAGCGGTGAGCGCGCCGCCGAGGGCGAGCATGTTGCCGAGGAAGGCGCGCGGATGTGCGGTGGCGTCTGATGAAACGCTCGCGAACGAGGGCGACGCGACGATGAGCGCGCCGAGCATGGCGATCGCGATGCCGGTCCATTGGCGGCGGGTCGGCTGCTCGCGCAGCCAGACGACGGAGAGGAGCGCGACCACGACGGGCTGGGTGTTCACGAGCACGACGGACGCCGCGACGCTCGTCAGCGCGATGGAACTGTTCCAGCTCCAGAAGTGCAGCGCGAGCATGCTCCCCGCGCCGATCGCAATCCCCAGCTCTCGGCGCGTGACGCCCCGCCACTGTCGCCACTGTCCGGTGATGGCGAGTGCGGCCGCGATGACGAGCAGGGAGAAGCCCAGGCGCCACGACGCGATGGCCAGCGGATGGGCGCCCGAGAGTCGGACGAGCGGACCCGAGGTGGAGATGCCGAGCAGCGCGAGCGCCAAAACAATGGGCGCCCGCGGATCCCGGCGTGTCACGACCGCGCCGGCCGGCGTGGCGTCAGGCGACGCTGGTGCCCTCGCGTCCGTAGCGGTCCTTCACGCGGACGACGTCATTCAGGTGGGGCGTGCTCGCTTCGAGCACGTCGCAATCGGTGACGGCCTCCATGTAGTGGATCGTGCCGGGAGTGATGCGAAAGGCGGCGCCCTTCTGGAGCTGCATGTCGACGAGCTCGGTGCTGCCCTCGAGCTGGACCCAGTATTTCAGTTCGCCGGAGAGGAGATAAATCGTCTCGTCCTTTCTTTCGTGGTACTGGACGGAGAGCGCCTGGCCGGCGGTGATGTGGAGGATCTTTCCGACGTAGAGGTCGTTGGAGGCCCAGATGGTTTCGTGGCCCCAGGGCTTGGGGACGTGCGTGACCTTGGTGGGGCCGCTCATGCGTTGCAACGACCGAACGGGCGCCGCTGGCAGCGTGTCCTCATCATCGTCTGAGCGTGACGATGATCGCGACGGTCGTCGAAAGAATCGACGCGACAGCGGTCGCGATCCCGAGATAATTCGGCTTGTCCGCCGGATCGCGATCGGGCACCGTCACGATTGCGCCCGCCTTGGGCACAGGCACCGCATCACCCACGAGGCGGCGGCGCTGGATGCTTTCGAGCTTGCCGCTCGGCTGCGTGACGTACGAGCGCTTCTCGTCCGCAACGCGCGACCCTCCACCCGCCGCGAGGATGTAGTAGTAGATGTCACGACCGGGCACGTACGTGACGTTCGCCGGTGCATTCACCGCACCCTGGACGCGCACCACCGGGTTGTAGCGCAGGATCGTGATATCGTCGCCGTCCTCGAGCGCGAGATTGTCGCGCGAGCGCGGATCCCGCAACGCGCTCGCGAGATCGAGTCCGATCCGGCCGTTCGTCGCCCTCGTCCGAGTGAGGCTGTCCTGGACGAGACCGCCGGAGAGAATGTCCTGCTGTTCACTGGCCACCGTGTAGGTGGCCGGACCCTTCCGCACGAAGAGGATTGCATCCGACTGCGCCTCCTGCGTGAGCCCGCCCGCGCGCAGGATGACGTCACGCAACGATTCGCCCTTGGACCGCAGCGCGTACGCTCCGGGGAATCGTACTTCACCCGTGACCGTCACGGTGCGCTGATACTCGAAGTTCTCCTGGCGCAGGATGAGGACGTTGTCATACGGTTCCAGCGTGAAGTCCGCCGCCCCCGACGCCAGCGCCGCCTGTCCCGGCGGGCCGCTGTACGACTGCCCCGGACGACGTTCGAAGAGGTACGTCGAGTCGAGCGGCACCCGGATGGTCACCGCGGTCTGCCCTGCGCTTCTATCCGCCGGCAATCGTGCGATCTCCGCCTCGCGCAGTGACGCGCCCTCCTTGACGCCACCACTCAGCAGAACGAGGTCGCGCACCGTCATCCCCTCGCGGAACAGGAAGCGGCCGGTCTTGTTCACGTGGCCGGCGATAGCCACGTAGCGCGTGGGCCGGAACGACGCCACCGAGAACACCTGGATCTGGTCGTCCTCACGCAGGTCGATGTCCGTTTCCGGGGTGCCGCTGGCATTCAGCAGTCTGGCTCGAAGTTGGACACGTGTGGAGTCGTCCATCAACCGCGTGACGAGTACCTCCCCGAGGTAGGTATCAGCTTTCACTCCACCAGCCCCGCGCAAGGCATCGGACAACTTCATGCTCGGGGTGAGACCCTGCGGTCCAGGCGTATTCACGTTGCCCATGACGTTTACCCGATTCCGGACGCGATCCGTGATCGGAAAGACACGCACCACGTCGCCGTTCTGCACCGGCACTCCGGCACCCGCGGCAAACGAGGCCGAGGTGACGTCGATCGTCGTGCGATCCCGACCCTGCACCGTCCGCTCGTTCGCGGGAAGAATACGCTCCACGAGAATGCGGCGCTGCGCGGCCAGGGCCGTGAAGCCGCCGGCCGCCTCGAGCAGCTGGGGGATGCCCTCTCCCACCTTCGCCTCGTAGGTCGCTGGACGGACCACTTCGCCGACGACACGCGCTCGCGGCCCATGCACAGGCACGAACACGATATCGCCGTTCTGAAGCCTGACATCGTGTGTGGCATCTCCACGAATCAGATAGTCGTACACATCGAGCACATCCACCAACTTGCCGCCGCGCCGAACCTCCACCCGCCGTAGTGATCCATTGATCGTTGGACCACCGGCTGCGTAGAGCGCCGTGAGCGCCGTACCCGCGCTCGAGATCGTGTAGCTGTTGGGCCGCTGCACGTCGCCGACGACGAACACCTGGTTCGACCGGAGGCGGGCGACATTCACGGAGAAGCGCGTACTCCCACCTCCACCACGTCGCACGCCTGAATAGACGCGGCCCAGCCGGCTGGCGAGCAGGACGTCCAGGTCACCCAGCGTGAGGTTGTTGACGAATATCTGTCCGACCTGCGGAATGACGACGAAGCCCTCTCGTGTCACGTCGAGCGTGTAGGACGCCTCGACATCGCCGGTCAGGATGAGAACAAGGCGGTCCCCCGGACCGAGCCGATAATTCGCGTCGACCGGACCAGCCAGGTTGGGCTGGAACTGCGATGTCGCGCCACGAAAGACATCGAGGCCGAAGATCACGAAGCCCGAGTCGCGGTTGGTGACGATCCGGATGACTGAATCGCGGGCCGGACCGCGCAGGGTATCGAGTCGATAGCGGGACTCGGTGCGGCTGAGCAGGCCGACCTGCAGGGTGTCGCGCGAGCGCGTCGAGTCGGACGCCCGCATGGAGCCGCCGAACAGCTCCGTCGTGTCGGCAATGCCGAGATCCTGGACGGCACGAAACACGGTGGAGGTCGGAACCGCCGCTTCACCCGACGACCCGCTCATGTACGCGTCGAGCAGATTCTCCGGATACCCCTCGGCCCGCAACCGCGCACGAATCTGCTCCGGCGTCATGCCGCTGCTCATCATGCGCTGCCGAAGCTGCGCAACGAGATCGGGACGCGTCTGCAGGAGCAGACGCGCCTCCTCCGGCGTCGGCTTCGTGGTGGGCATCTGGGCCCGCGCTCCGATGGGCAACAAAAACAAAGCGGCCACCAGAAGTGACCGCAGGTGCAGGAGATGCATCGATGACGCCCGCGGAGTGCTCGACGTGATGAAGAGTCGCATGGATCGGGAAGAGTGGTCGCGCAGGGACTCGAACCCCGGACCTCTGCTGTGTGAAAGCAGCGCTCTAACCAGCTGAGCTACGCGACCGTGTGCCAAGGACGTGCCCGGCTCCGGAATCCTGATTTTAGTCGCGCGCCGGGAGTGTGGCAAGGGTAACCCCGAGCGCGCGATTGGTTCCGGCACGAACACTAGAACACCTTCACCACGCCCTTCATGTACCGACTCGGATCGCGTCGGACATCGGCCAGGACGGCGCTCAGATCTGTCACCAGTTTGTTCAGCTGATCGTACAGCGTCTGGTCCGTCAACAGTTTGGATGCCGTGCCTTGCCCATTCGTCAGCGACCGCATCAACGAATCGGCGCCTCTCGTGATGCCGACCATGTTGCGGTAGAGCGTCGTGTCGCGCAGCAGCAGGCCCGCCGTGCCCTTCGTGGAGTTCAGCGTCAGCACCAGCGAATCGGTCGACGCAATCACCCCGGTGAGGCGGTTGTACAGCGTGGGATCGTTGAGCATGCGCCCCACCGTGCCGTTCGGATTCTGGAACGTCGCGAGCATCGCATTCGCACGACCCAGCGAGCCGTTCAGGTTGTCGTACAGCGACTTGTTGACGAGCAACTGGCCGATGGTGCCTTGTCCCTTGGCCAGGCCGCTCGTGATCACGCGGAGATCGCGCGTGAGCGCCACCATGTCGGTGACGGCACTGCTGGCCTGGGCAATCACGGCCTCGTAGTCGAGCGACTGCGCCACGGTGATGGTGTCACCCGCCACGAGGACACGTGCCCGCGGCGTGCCGGGATTGATGTCGAAGGCCTTGTCGCCCAGCAGGCCGAGCGTGCGCAGCTTCCCCTTGGAATCCCGGCGGATCTGTTCCTTCACCGCTTCATCGACCGAGAGGATGATGCGGAGATTGCGCGTCGTGTCGGCGTCGACAGGGAGGAAGTCGATCGACTTCACCGTGCCGGCGAGCTGTCCGGCCACCAGCACCGCGCCTCCCGTGCGCAGCCCGTTCGCGTCGGGCAGGTAGGCGACCAGCTCGTAGCGCTTCGCGAACAGGTTCGCCGCCTGACCGAGCTTGTAGATGGCCACGCCGATGACGGCGAGCGCGACGAAGATCACGAGCCCGACGCGAAGCTGGTCCCACGTGATGGTCGGAGAACGTTTCATGGTCAGGAGCCGCCGAGGAAGTCGCGAAGGTAGGGATCGTCGGACGCCGCCATTTCTTCCGGCGTGCCGAAGAAGGCAATGCGTCTTTCGTTGAGCACGGCGACCTTCGTCGCCATGCTGAAGACGGAGCGGATATCGTGTGACACCACGACGCTGGTGACGTCGAGCTCGCGCTGGAGCTTCTTGATCAACCGCGTGATGGTGCCGGTCGTGAGCGGATCGAGCCCGGAGGTGGGCTCGTCGTACAGCATGATCGCCGGATTGTTCGCCATGCCGCGCGCGATGCCGACGCGCTTGCGCATGCCACCGGAGAGCTGAGACGGGAGTTGTTCCAGCACCTTGTCCGGCTCGAGATCCACGAACTCGAGCTTCTCGCGCACGCGTTGCTCGATCTCGTCATCCGACAGTTCCGTGTGCTCGCGCAGCGGATAGGCGATGTTCTCGAACACGGTCATGGAGTCGAAGAGCGCGGCACCCTGAAACACCATGCCCATCCGCTGCCGTACCTCGAGCGCCTCGACGAACGTGAGGTGCGTGATGTCCTGGCCGTCGATGTTGACGCAGCCCTTGTCCGGCACGAGCAGGCGGAGAATCAGCTTGAGCGTCGTGCTCTTGCCGGTCCCCGACTCGCCGACGATGCAGATCGTCTCGCCTTTCCTGGCGACGAACGACACATCCTCCAGGATCGGCGTGGCGAAGGCGAGGTCGATGTTCTGGAGCTCGATGATCGGATCCGACTCGCCCCGATCCTCCTTCCTTGCTGCCTCGGCCGCCGCCTCCGGTGCGTCGTCGTCGAGCTCGGTCCGGATTGCCGCGCGCACGGAGTCGCTCTTGCGCTCGGTGACCCGGCGCCCGCCCTCGCGACGTTCGTCCTCGCGCTTGCCGGCCTTCTCGGTTTCCGGCCGCTTTTTCCCGGTGTCGTCGCGCACGTCGTCGGTCATGGCGAGAACACCGTGAGCAGGATCTGGGTCAGGAAGTAATCCACGACGAGAATGAGGATGCTCGAGAGGACCACCGTGCGAGTGGTAGCCTGACCCACGCCCTCGGTGCCGC
>JANLTI010000011.1:0-2927 GCA_031362845.1 Gemmatimonadaceae bacterium
ACACTGATCTCGAGGAACTCGGTGACACCATCGATATCGGTCGCGATGGAGGGATCGGTCATCGAGGCTCGCTGCGCGTCGACCGCGTCACGCGACACGCGCCGCGCGCGCAGGGTGACCTCACCGCCTTCACCGGTGAACTTGACGGCGTTGGACAGCAGGTTGTACGCGATCTGCTTCACCTTGCGTGCGTCCGCGAGCATCACGCCCACGTCGGCGCCAGCGTCCATCCGCAGGCGAATCTGGCGCGTTGCAGCCTTCTCGCGCACCACCGACAAGCTGTTCTCGAACAGCGACGACACGGCCACCGGCTCGAGGTCGAGCTGCATCTTGCCCGCCTCCACCTTCGACAGGTCGAGAATGTCGTTGATGAGCGAGAGCAGGTGCTGACCGCTGCCGAAGATGTCGCCGATGAAGCCCTTCTGCTGTTCTGTCAGGTTGCCGAGCATGCCGTCCTTCAACACTTCCGAGAACCCGATGATGGCATTCAACGGTGTGCGCAACTCGTGCGACATGTTCGCGAGAAACTCGGACTTCATCCGGCTCGCGTTCTCCAGCTCGACGTTCGTCTGCTGCAGCGTTTCCTCGTAGCGCTTCAACTCCGTCACGTCGCGCGCCGCGGCGAACACGCCCTGGAGCCGCCGGTCGCGGTCGTGAAAGGTGCTCGCGTTGTACGACACGACGGTCAGCTTCCCGTCCCGCGCCCGGGCCGTCAGCTCGTAGTTGGTGACCTTGCCCTCGTTCAACACCCGGTTGATTGCCGCTTCGGCGCGCGCCGGATCGGTGAAGTAATTCCTGAACGGAGCACCGATGAGCTCGTCGCGCGTGCAGCCGGTGAGCGCCTCCGTCTGCTTGTTGACGTCGGTAATGATGCCCCGCGGATCGGTGGCCATCAGGGCGTCGATGTTCGATTCGATCAGCGAGCGCGTGTAGAAATGCTGGTCGCGCAGGCGCTGATCCAGCTTCATCCGCTCTTCCTCCACCTGCTTGCGCGCCGTGTTGTCCGTGCCGATCAACAGGTAGCCGATGATGGCGTCGTCCGCGTCGCGCAGCGCCGTCACCGAGACGACGGCGGGAAACCGGCTGCCGTCCTTGCGAAAGTAGGTGAGCTCGTAGATGTCCTCGATGCCGCGCGACGCCTTGAAGACCAGCGCTTCGAATCCGGGCGTGATGGGTGTGCCCAGCTCGAGACTCAACGCGGTGGCGCGCGCGATCACTTCCTGTGGATCGGAGATGTCGGCGGGCGTGATCCGGTCGACCACGTCGGCCGCCGTATACCCCAGCATCCGCTCGGCGCCCACGTTGAAGATCTGGATCACGCCCTTGGCATCGGTGGCGATGCTCGAGAAGTTGGCGCTGTTGAAGATGGCCCGTTGAAGCGCGCCCGCCTTGAGGAGCGCGTCCTCGGCCTGCTTGCGCGCCGTGTTGTCGGTGCCGATCAGCAGGTAGCCGATGATCTGGTCCTCCGCGTCGCGCAGCGCTGTCACCGACACGACCGCGGGAAACTGGCTCCGATCCTTGCGGATGTACGTGAGCTCGTAGATGTCCTCGATCCCGCGCGAGGCCTTGAAGACCAGCGCCTCGAAGCCGGGAGTGATCGGCGTGCCCGCCTCGACGCTGAGGGCATTGGCCCGCGCGATGAGCTCGGCGGGGTCGGAGATGTCGGCCGGTGTGATCCGATTCACGACGTCGGCCGCCGCGTACCCCAGCATCCGCTCGGCGCCCACGTTGAAGATCTGGATCACCCCACTGGCGTCCGTCGCGATGCTCGAGAAGTTGGCGCTGTTGAAGATGGCGCTCTGGAGCGCACCGGTCCGCAGCAGCGCTTCGGCGTGACGGATGTCGGTGGACGTGGCTCCGTCAGGAGGAATCGGCCTCACGTCGGCCCCGTGGTGGACGACACGGGTGTCGCGCCGGCCTCGGCGGCGCTCGACGTCGACGTTCGGCCGGAGATCTCGGATGCGTGGATGCCGAAAATGATGTCGCGATGTGGCGTGGGATCCTCGTCGGTGAGGGTTCTCGGGAGCAATCGCCGCAGCGCGGCCAGCGCGCGATCGTAATCCCATCGAGCGTACGGGGACCCTCGTGGCGTGAACTGTCCCTTGACGACAACGCTGCTCCAGTCGAACAGGCCGTGCACCTCGTCCGTCTCGAAGGCGCACCACTGGTTGTGCGCCAGGCTGAGCAGCTTGGCGCCCTGACTCGTGCGACCGAAGATCCACGGGTCGCTGAACACGTAGTGAATTGGCTCCACGTCCACCCGATCGTGCAGGGAAAAGGCGATCCGCCCCACATGATTGCGCGCGAGCAGGGCACGCGACTCGTCAGCTCGGAGTGCGCGGACGACCGGCTTGGCGGGGGGTGACATGCGCACACTGGATGCAAGTTCGACTCCCGGGGCACCGCGGACTGTGCGAGGGGTCGTCCGGGTGCGCGTATCGAGGACTCCGGTCGCCAGGGGATTCACCTGGAAGCGGTCGCAACGTGCCGGGCGAGGCACGCACCAGCGGGATTCTATCCCTTGGCATATCGTATCACATGGGATGCAACGTCGAAGGAGTATCGGATGGCGCTGACCAATCTCGCCTGGCGCAACTAGCCTCGACCCGACGCGTGCCGTCGCGGCGGAGCGGTCGTCCGCCGCGATGAAGCACCGGCGGCTGAGCAGCGACGCGCGCCAGGATCGGGCGCGCGTCGCGCACGCGCAACAGGAATCTCTCGACGATACGCCGTATCGCGTCGTGCACGGGTACGACCCGCGCGGCGGGCTGTACTCGGTGCGCATCGACGTGGTGCACGGCATCCCGCCGTCGATCTCCGAGCACGCCGCCCGTGTGGTGCATCGGCTGCGCGGCGCGCTCGATGCCATCGCCGACACACTCGCCTCGCGCGGCCAGCCGCCCTCACCGTCGGCCAAGCCGATGCGT
>JANLTI010000057.1:0-6108 GCA_031362845.1 Gemmatimonadaceae bacterium
CGTGAGCGGTCGCGGCCACGTGCCGGGAATGCTGCCCTCGGCCACCCGCTCTAGAAACTCGCTTCGCGTTCGCGCCACGCTGTCAGAGAGAATGCGAAGCGCGCCGAGCGCGTACCGCGTGCCCCGACTGCTGCGCCTGAGTGCAAGTCGCACCTGCCTCGGCTCGGCGCCCGGCAGGTGGATGTAGCGGCGTCCACCGCCGCTGCCGCGCATCGCACGCGCCACCGTCCAGCTGCGACCGTCGTCACTGGTCTCGACGTCGTAATCCACTGGCCAATCGCTCGCCGACCAGTCGAGCACCAGACCAGCCATTGAACGAGGACCGCCGAAATCCAGCGCGAGCCACTGCGGACCATCGCCTGCGCTGCGCCATCCCGAGCCGTCACCGGCGAGCAACGGGGTGCGCGGCGCCGATGCGAAGTCGACCGGAACGACGAGCGCCGCTGGCCGGCCGAGCAGGCTCGAGGACGCGGAGACGCTGGGTCGCACGCGGTCGGGCACCGGAGGGGCCAGTGACGTCAGTATCATGTCGTCCAGGGCGAGCCAGCCCTTGCCACCCTGCCCCGCGGTGAAGGCGATCTCGAGCGCCGCGATGCCTCGCGGCGGTCCACCGCCGAGTGGTCCCCACGCGTAGCTGAGGTCCGACGGGCGAAACCGCAACTGCGTCCAGCCGTTCGAGACCGACAGCTCGGGGCGCCGCATCCACCAGACGTTCTGTCCACTGGAATCGGCGAGCTTGATCTCCAGCGTGTTGGGCTTCGCCGCTCCGCGAACCCAGAGCGTGATCGACCAGTACGCCGGCAACGGGGGCAGCGCGAAGATGCGTCGCGCGACCGCATAGCCGGCACGCCCCTGAAAATCGTACTCCATGCGAAGCGCTCTGCCCGCGACACCCGAGTCCGACGTGAGCGACAGGCGGACTCCGTCCGACGGGAGCGCCTGGAACGCGGAGACATCGTCGAACGACTCGAGCACTCGTGGCGAGGATTGCGCCTCCGCGGCCACGCTCGCAGCGACCAGCGCGATCGCTGCGACCGACGCGACGACCGCTCTCACTTCACGCTTCCTTCGGTGACGCCTTCCACGTAGTACCGCTGCAGCATCAGGAACAGGATGAGGACGGGTAACACCGTGATCACCGCACCGGCCATCATCAGCTCCACATCCTGGGCATGCTCGCCCACGAGGCCGGCGAGCGCGACGGGCAGCGTGTACTTCGCGTCATCGCTGAGCACGATGAGCGGCCACATGAAATCGTTCCATGTTGCGAGGAAGGTCCACAAAGCCAGCGTGGCCAGCACCGGTTGAATGGTGGGCAGCACGATGGAGCGGAAGACGCGGAACTCGCTCGCGCCGTCGATGCGCGCCGCGTCGAGCAGGTCGTCGGGAATGGCGAGCGCGTACTGTCGCACGAGGAAGATGCCGAAGATGCTCGAGAGGCCGGGAATGATGACGCCGCCGTAGTTGTTGACGAGGCCCAGCGACTTGATGAGCAGGAAGAGCGGTAGCATGGCCACCTGCACCGGAATCGCCAGGCCGGCCGCCATGGCGCGGAAGGTGGCATCGCGTCCGCGGAACCGGAGCTTCGCGAAGGCGTAGCCGGCCGACGCATTGATCGCGAGCGCCCCGATCGTCGTGACGGTGGCGACCAGTGCGCTGTTCATCGCATAGCGCCCAAGAGCGAGCCGTCCGAACAGGTCGCGATAATGCACGAGCGTGGGATTGCGTGGCAGCAGCGCCGGCGGAAAGGTGGTGGCCTCGCCCTGCGCCATGAACGACGCACTCAGCATCCAGAGCAACGGCAAGAGCGAAAGCGTGCCGAACACCACGAGTGCGATGTAGAGCGCCACCGTGCCCGGCCGGAATTCCCGAGCGCGCGCCACCGTCAGGCTGCTCCGCGCGGCGAGATCCGCCGTTGCAGCAGGGTGAAGAGCACGATGACGAGGAACAGCAGGAAGGCGATGGCTGCCGCCACACCGAGCCGCCACCACCGGAACCCTTCCTCGTACATGTAGAGCACGAGACTCGTCGTGGCGCGCAGTGGCCCGCCCTGCGTCATGACGTAGGGCTCGGTGAAGAGCTGGAGGTAGCCGATCATCGTCACGATCACGACGAAGAACATCGTTGGCGCGAGCATCGGGATCGTGACGTGCCGGAATCGCTGAAAGGGTGTCGCGCCGTCGAGCGCGGCCGCCTCGTGCAGCTCGCGCGGAATGTTCTGCAGCCCCGCGATGAAGATCAGCATGTTGTAGCCGAAATTCTTCCAGGTCGCCATGAGGATGATGGCCGGCATGGCCCAGCGCGGATCACCCAGCCAGTCGATCGGTTGCACTCCGACATGACCGAGCAGCCAATTCAGCAGGCCATAGCGAGGATGGTACAGGTATCGCCACACGATCGCGACGGCGACGAGCGTCGTCACGAAGGGTGCGAAGAACACCGCGCGCGCCGTTCCCTTCCACCGCAGCGCCCGGGCGTTCACCAGCAGGGCAGCGCCAAGGGACGCCGCGACGGTAAGGGGGCCGCCGACGAGCGCGAAGTAAAGCGTGTTGCGTAACGCTTGCCAGAACAGCGGCTCCTGCATCACGCGCGAGTAGTTGCGCAGCCCCACCCAGCGCGCGGCTCGCGGATCGGCGAGCGCGTAGAGATCGAAGTCCGTGAAGCTGAGGGCGATGGCCGCAATCACGGGCCCCACGAAGAACACGACGATGAGCGTGAGGGCCGGGGCGACGAACCACCAACCCGGCGCGATCCGGCCCATGCGCGATGCGCGCGCCGCGGGAGCGGTCATCGGCCGACGCGTCGCTGCGCCGCGAGCCAGCGCCGCTTCTCCAGGATGCCGTCGACATCCTCGTCGAGACTGGCGAGTGCGGCGTCCACTGTCTGCCGACCGCGCGCGGCGCGCTCGGCCGCCTGCGCCATCCGCGACGCGATCAGCTCCCACTCGGGGACGGCGGGCGAGGGAAGCACGCGCCCGAGCTGCGTGCGGAACGCAGCAAGCTGCGCATCGCGCGCCAGCGCCGGCGCGTCCCACGCCGAACGGCGGGCAGGCAGGTCGCCCGTCGCCTCGAAGAATCGCGCCTGCCGTGCGGGATCGCTCAGGAAGGCGAGAAACTTCCAGGCGGCCGCCTGATGCGCCGACTTTCTCATGATGACGATGCTGGAGCCGCCGGCGAACGACACGCCCGCGCTGTCCGGTCCGGGGAGTGGCGCCGTCATCCACCTGCCCTGAAGTGAGTCAGGCAGCCGCTTGCGAAATGCACCCACATTCCACGGACCGGTGATGTACATCGCCACGCGACCGGCGGCGAATTCCTGATAGACGTTACTGATCTGCGTGTTGGCCAGCGCCGGCGCGAGGCCGTCGTTGAACAGACTCACGTAGAACTCGAATCCCCGTCGGAAGCGGGCATCACGAAATCCGCCACGCGTGCCATGCTCGGCAAGGAGTGGCGCGCCGGACTGCAGTCCGAAGATGAGCGGCTGCGCCCACTCGTCGAGTGGCAGGAGCACGGGAAACGCTCCACGCGGCTGCACGCGCTTCACCTTGGTGAGCGCATCGCGCCACTGCGCCCACGTGACGGGCGGAGTGGTCACGCCGGCGGCGCGCAGCAGGTCGGTCCGGTAGAACATCACCCGGGTGTCCACGTACCACGGCACCCCGAACAGGGTATCGTCCACGACATTCGTCGCGAGCACGCCGGGGAAATAGTCGCTGATCGGAATGGCCGCGGTGTCGCGCGCGACGAGCGAGTCGAGCGCCTGCAGTGCGCCGAGCGCGGCGAACTCGGGAATCCAGGTGTTGCCGAGCTGTGCGACGTCGGGGAGTGCGTCGCCCACGTAGGCCGTGAGCAGCTTCTCGTGTGCCGCCGTCCATGGGATCTGCTGCACCCGAACGCGGATACCCGGCTGCGACCGCTCGAACTCGCGCGCGAGGGGCGCCAGCGCCTCGCCCTCGGACCCGAACGCCCACACCCGTAGTTCCACGTCGCCGTTCGGCGATGCTCCGCCCGAGCATCCCGCACCCGCCATGGCGAGCGCGATGCCGGCGAGACGGCGCGCGCCACAGTGCATCAGCAGCGGCCCGCGATCCACCCGCCGGTGAATCCCGCTCGACACAGACCGCGCACTACATCGGGGTCCCGTCGCATCAGCTTCCAGACCAGTCCGGATCGCCAGTTCTCCACCATCGCGAGAATGGGTCCCTGGTCGATGCCAAGGTAGTCCGTGTCGAACCACGATTCGCCCGCCACGATGCGACCGTGCTGCAAGCGCGGTCCCGGCGTTCGGAGTGTCGGATTGAACGCATCGAGAAAACCATAGCGGCCGAACAGCGGCTCCCCGTAGCGCTCCCGCATTGCGACGAGTGCGGGAATGGCGATCTCCGGCGCGAACGGCACCGATCCCCCCGCCGCCGTGGGCACGAGCGTTCCGTCGTCGTTGATCTCGCCGGCACCGGCGCCACGCGCCCAGTACGTATGGAATTTACGCGTGATTCCGTCGATCACGAACGTCGAGTCGAGGGGACCGTCACTCGCCGTGAGCCCCCACACGTCGGCTCCGTACCCCCGCCACTGCGCGGGATTCGCCGTGGCGTAGGCCCGCTGCGAGAGTGTCGCGCGGCGCGCATTCTCGAAGTAGTCGATGCCGCGGGTGCGCGTGTACTCGTCCTGAATGTCACGGAAATCCACCCACAGGTGGGAATACTGGTGGCCGAACAGGGGCGCGAACTGCACGAACTCCTGGCCCTGGAACCGATCCCACTTGTACGTGCTCGCCCACTGTGACCAGGCGGCGGTCTCGATCGGGTGCGTCGGTGAGCCGAGTGCGAGGACATAGAGCAGCATGCCCTCGTTGTAACCGGCCCACTCGCTGACGATGAATCCGCGCGCGTTCTGATACTGCGCGCCCTCGGGACGCCATCCCATGTTGACCAGGGCATTGCCGTCGCGCGCCCACGCCCAATCGACGCGCCGATAGATCGAATCGGCGAGCGCGCGCACCTCGCGGTCGCCCGCGTCGTCCCGATCGAAGTACTGCCGGCAGGTGAGGGCGCCCGCGAGCAGCAGAGCAGTGTCGATGGTGGAGAGCTCGACGGTGGCGAACCGGCGCCCCGTCTGCATGTCGAGGAAGTGATAGAAGAATCCCTTGTACCCCGTCACGTCGGTGCCCTGCGCGCCCTGCGGCGCCGTCCAGAAGAAGCGCAGAGTGGTGAGCACCCGCTCGCGAGCGGCATCTCGCGTTACCCAGCCGCGCTCGACGCCGATGGGGTACGCCGTGAGGGCAAACCCCACGGCGGCCACGCTGGAGAACGACGGCGTGGGCCATCTGTCTGGTGTCAGCCCATTCTGCGCGTTGGTGGTTTCCCAGAAGAAGTCGAAGGTGCGACGCGACAGCGTGTCGAGAAAAGCGGACTCGCGCGCCGTCGGCACGTACACCGTACGCCCCGTTGCGCCGCCCGCCGGCGACGTCGTCGTCGTCGCGCACGCCGCACTCACCGTGAGCACCACGACAATCAGCAGGCGTGCCAGCGTCATGCGTCCACTCCGCCGTGTGTCATTCGTCGGGAAGAAACTCGCTGCGGGGCGCCGACCGCTCGCCCCGCAGCGTCATGCCTCAGAAGTCGTACTCGGCGCCGACCGGGTACCGCCGTGCGTCCGCCACCACGCAGCCCGGCTTCCCGAAGTTGGCGTCCGTCCTGTTGCCGGTATTGTAGCAACCGAAGTTGTCGCGATTGAAGGCGTTGAACAGGTCCAGCGTCAGGCCGAACTTCTGCGAGCGGCCGAAGTTCGGGAAATCCTTGCGGAAGCGCATGTCCACGTTCCGGAAGGGGAACGTACCGGGCACCTTGAACCCGCCCCGCTCGTAGCCGACGCCGCAGAAACGGCCAGGGCAGCCGACATCCTGCGTGTAGGCGCCGCCCAACGTGGCGAGACCGGAGAACTGGATGCCGAACAGGTAGGGCACATCGGTGATCCAGTTGGCCACCACGCGATGCTTTTCATCGTTCGTCGGATGGCGAGGAATGTTCCGCGTGTTGGGGAAGGCGAACAGGTCGCCGAGGTTGTCCACGCCCTGCACCTCGCGCTTGGCGAAGGTGTAGGCGAT